>DATKRG010000040.1:0-42098 GCA_035532275.1 Streptosporangiaceae bacterium
CCCCGTGCCTCGCGCCCCCGCGGACACACGCCAGTACCCGCGCGGGCGTGGCGCCATGGCCCGCCCAGCGGCCGGCCGCGTCCCAAGGCCCTAGGCTGCGCACCCCGAGGCACACCACGCGCGTGGCGACGGCCAGTCCCCAGGAGTGCTGAACGGCGACCAGCTTCGTGACGAAACGTGACCGTGGGCCGAAAGCAGGCGTGCAATATCCGTCGATATGTATGCCTGCCCGTTCTGCACGCGGGCCCGAAATGGCCGCGTTCCTGGTGGGCGCGAAGACCGGCGAGTTCGACGATCTGTACCTGAACGGCGGCGTCGTGCTATGACTGGGATTGCCCATAAGATGCCGCCGCGATGCCCAGGTGCAGCGCGCGTCGGTCTCTCTATGGCTACGGTTGTGGCACGCTTGCCAGGTGTCGCGCACGTGAGGTGGCGCCGAGTTATCGCGCGGCATCCACCGGGAGCGGGCGCTCGGCGTTGATCGGGTTGGGAGGGAGGATGGCCACGGTTGAGCCGGATGATGAGCTGGTCGGCGGCCTCTTAGGAGGGCGACGGGCAGATGCCACCGTCTTGCGGATGCTGGGAAACCAGTTGCGCCGCCTTCGAGAGGCAGCCGGCGTCACACCCGACCAGGCCGGGTATGAAATCCGGGCGTCGGTCATGGACGAAGCGGCGCTGCGGCGCCCAGTGGGTGTCCGCGAGGCCGTGCGCTCCCAGCTGCAACGCCTCGTCGAGGTTGCCGCGCTGCCCCAGGTCACCATCCAGGTCGTGCCGTTCCGCTACGGCGGTCACGCTGCACGGGCGGCTCGTTCACCATCTTGCGCTTCAAGGAGCCGGGCCTGCCCGATGTGGTCTACATCGAGCAGCTCACCAGCGCCCTCTACCTGGAAGGCCACGCGGACGTAGATCACTACATGGAAACCATGAACCGCCTGAGCGCCGAAGCCCTCACCCCGGCTCGCACGGCGCGCTTCATCAAAGAGATCATCCCCCAGACTTAGCCGGGCCCAGGACATGTCCAGATGGCACCAGGCATGAAGAATTGCGGCGCTCAGCGAGAAAGGCTCACCAGTGACAGGCGAAGGAGCACCAGTGACAGGCGGAGCGCCCGGCGGTATTCCCGCCAGCGAGGACGTGCACCCGACCTTCGACACCAGCGTGGCGCACGTCGCGCGGATGTATGACTACTTGCTGGGGGGCAAGGACAACTATGCCGCCGACCGGGCGGCCGGCGATGCGGCGATCCAGGCCTACCCTGATGTGGTCTCCTCGGTTCGGGCTAACCGGGCGTTCCTGGCCCGGGCGGTGCGCTATCTGGCTGGGGAGGCGGGGATCCGCCAGTTCCTGGACATCGGCACCGGCATCCCCAGCGCGAACAACACCCACGAGGTCGCCCAGGCGACAGCGCCCGGGTGCCGGGTCGTGTACGTGGACAACGACCCCGTCGTGCTCGCCCACGCCCGCGCCCTGCTGGACACCCCCGAAGGCACCACCACCGACTACATCGACGCCGACCTGCGCGACACCGGGACGATCCTGGGCCAGGCCGCGCGCACACTGGACTTTTCCCAGCCCGTGGCGGTCATGCTGATCGCGATCCTGCACGTGATCGGCGGCGACGACGACCCCCACGGGATCGTGGCCAAACTGATCGACGCGGTGCCGGCGGGCAGTTACCTGGCCCTGTCCCACATCGCCTCGGACATCGAGCCAGAGAAGGTGGAGGAGGTGAGAGGCCGCCTCAACCGGCTCATGTACCAGAAATCGACCTACCGCAGCCACGCCGAGGTCACACGTTTCTTCGACGGCCTGGAACTGGTCGAACCGGGCGTGGCGCGGGTTCAGGAATGGCGGCCCGGCACCGAGATCGAGGCCAAGAGCAAGTCAGCCATCTGGGGTGGGGTGGGACGCAAGCCCTGAAGAGGACCCTGGTGACGGTACGCCTCTCAAGGAGATGACTTCCCAGAAGGCGGTGTCAACGATCACACGCGTCGGGAGCACCCTCCTGGCTTTCTCGCGGCTTACCAGCACTGGCCAGGTCGTGGATGCGCAATGACAGCTCCAGCGTGAGACGCTCCTCGCTCTTTCGCAGGCTCAGCCTGCTGAGTTCCTCCAGCTTCGCGAGCCGGTACTGAACTGTGTGGACGTGTATATGAAGCACCTTTGCGGTCGCCGTTATGCTCATGCCCGCAGCCAGGTAGGTCCGCAGCGTCGGCAGCAGGTTCCCGCCGCGCTTGCGGTCGTGCTCAAGGATCGCCGAAAGTGCCCGGCGGCTGAACTCCACAACTTCCGGGCTTGACGTTGCCCCGATGATGAGCCGATAGGCGCCCAGTGTCCCCACATCGATGATCGGGTCACCTGCTGAGAGCTGGATCTCCAGCGCAAGCCGCGCTTCCCGGTACATCTGTGGTACCGATTGCGGGTCGTCGATGACTGGCGTCATCGCAAACCTGGCGGACCAGCCGTCGTGCCTCGTCATGGCCTGAGTCACCGAGCGGAACATGGCGGCCCAGTCCACTGCCGCCCCCGTCCCCTCGGCCGACCACATGGCGACGATGTGATCGTCCCGCAGGGCCACGGCACTGGCACTGCTCTGCTGCCGCATCGTTTCCGCCGTGATCGAGCGCAGCTCCCGCAGGACGCCAGCGTGCTGGGTCCCTGCCGAGCGGCCAGCGTCGCGTACCCGGTGCATAGCACCGACGGCGAGCCGGAACGGGGGTCTCAACTCATGAAACTGCGCTGCAGTCCGGGGAACCTCCCCATTCAGCAGACGCTCCAGCAGGTCTGCCCGCCGCCGCAAGTCACCCTCTTCCCGCGCCTGCTCGCGAACAAAGACCGTGGACACGATGAGCGCGGCCGAGTCAACCAATGCCTCGGCCAAGCCGTCATGCTCTGCCTCGCTGAGTTCGAGGACGACGAAGCCGAGGACTTCCATCTCGGCAGCGACGGGACTGACGATGAGTCGGTGGCCACCGTAGTCGCCGGTGTGCCGCTGGCGGTCACGGCTGACCAGCTCCAGCACCTCGGCCGCGTCCTGCTGCTGCATCCGCCGGGCTGGTGCAGCTGGCTCCTGGTCGGGCGGAGCGGCTGCCCGCACCCGGCCCAGGCCGTCAAGGATGGTGGTGCGACCACAAACCAGCGCTGCCAGGCGGCTTGCGATGGCATCGAGGTTGAAGCCCTCGCGGGCCACCTGAGCCATCGCATCCAGTGCCCGCAGCCGCCTGTCGAGCAGGTCCCGTTGCCGGTTCAGCTCGTCGTTCATGACCTGAAGGCGAAGCCTGGTGCTGCGCTCGAGGTTGAAGAGCCGGGCGTTGATGATACCGATAGCAGCGATCTGGCCGAAATCCTCGAGCAGCAGGAGATCATGGTCGGTGAACTGACCATCTCCGTCGCGCAGCTTATCGATCACGAGGGCGCCCAGGACGTCGCCTTTGAAGAGCAGCGGAACAGTCATCGCCGCCTTCGGCGAGCGCAGTCCCTGAGTGGCTTGCTGGAATGCCTCGAAATTGTCATTGCTCGCGCCAGATAGGGCGCTTGATACTGCTTCCGGATCATTATAGATGGCACCTTGGCGGGAGAAGAATGCCTTTCCTGCTGCACCTTCGCCAGGCTCCAGGCTGAGTTTGTGAATGCTCGGGCCGAGCCCGACCGAGTCCTGAACTATCAGCCTTCCGGTACCGGCATCGGACAGGTACAAGGTGCCGGCGTCCGCCACCGGAACCATTCCGATGGCACTGACCAGTATCTGATGCGATATCTCTGCCAGGTCGAGTTCGGGCGCAAGCATCCGCGTGACGTCGAACAGACGCACCAACTGAGACAGCCGATCGGTGGGCGGTGTTCCGGCGTCCGGGCTGCCCTGCGTGCGGGACTGGTCAGGCCCCGCCTGGCGTGCCGGGCCTGGCAGTGATGCCTGGCGTGGGCGGTTGAGCTTGTGCGCGGTTCTCGCCTGGCTCGTCATCGCACCCGCCTTCATTTCGCGCCTCCCGACCCAGGTCAGGCTCTTCACCCCGGGCCCGCCCAGTCAGCGGGTTCACCGGGAGATGAGACGGGACGCCACGGAGAAACGTTCTGGCGACCCGGATGCCTAGACTCCCGGCAGGTGGGCCGTGCACTTCATATTGCATATGAGGTGTTACATCCCGGTATACGATATATCACGGTTGGTGACGGTTCGATACATCTGTCAACCGGCAGGTAGCTCGGGCACCCAATTTCTCCGGAGTGTAAGCAGGCAAATGCGGATTGAATTCAGCGACATATGCCGGCCGGCCGCCGCTAGGCAAGCAGGGCATCCTCGTAGGCTGTGCGGCTGAGCACCCGGTGCCCGGAGTCGGTAATGAGGATCATGTCCTCGATCCGCACACCCACGCCACCAGCGTCCCGCACCCAGATCAGTGGCTCGAGCGCGAACAGCATGTTCGGCCGCAGCTCCGCTGTGGTTGCCCCGGGCAGTGTCTCGCCGATGTAGGGGGGCTCATTGGAGCCGATGCCGATGCCGTGGCCGATGAACAGCGAGAACAGGCTCTCCTCCAAACCGTGCTTCCGTGCCTCACGCTTGACCGCGTCCGCCACATGCTCCGTGGTGTTCCCTGGTCTCATCGCGTCGATCCCGGCTTGGAGGCCGTCAAAGACGGCGCCGTAGACCTCCTTCTGCCGGGCCGACGGCTTGCCGACGATCGTGGTCCTGCCGATGTCGGCGAAGTAGCCGTTCCACATGGCGCCAATATCAATGAAGACCAGGTCACCGTTCCTGATGATCTTGTCGGTCGCGAACCGGTGCGGCGGCGCCATGTGCTCACCGGACGCCACGAATGGCGTCGTCACGTGCGGCATCTCGCCTCCGAGGTAGTACAGCGTCTGCAAGGCGTCGCCTGCGACCTCGCACTCCCGTCGGCCAGCCCGGGACTCGTCAATCGCGCGCTGGGTGACGCTGTCCCCAATCGCGCATGACTCCTCGACGATGGCCAGCTCCTCGGGCAGCTTGATCATCCGGGCCTGCTGCAGTGCGTGCTCGCCGTCGGCCACCCGTATGTTCGGGAGAGCAGCCGTAAGGGCTTGGATGAGGTGGATGCTGACCTGGTCCACCCCGAGGGTGCACCTGGCCGGCGCCCGCTCCCGCAGGATCGGCGCAAGGATGTTCGCAACGAACCCGCTGATGAGCTCTTGCTGCTCCATGATCGGCACCGCGTGCACGGCGCCCAGCCACGGCATGAAGGCGGCATGGCCGACCTCTCCGCCGGAGCACAGCAGCACCGGCGGCTGGTCGCCGATGAGCAGCGCCGCATTGAGAATGCTGTCCTTGCCGGCCAGGATCTGTGACCGGAGCGAGGTGAGGTAGCGGACGTTCTCCGACTTCCAGACCAGCACCGCGTCCAGATTGTCGCTCTCCATAGCGGCGCGCGCCCGTGCGACCCGCTTCGCCCGCAGGCCAGCGAAGTCATACCGGGTTTCCCAGTCGACAGCCGAGGTGCCAGCGCCGTACGGCCGCTCCGGCGGCAACGCCCGCCGGCTGGCGGGCTCCATGTCAGTCATCACGACTCCCTTCTGTCGGCCGGGTTGGCCACCGGGCTCCGCTACTCACTCCTGAGGACCCGGGCCGCGGGAATGCGCGCCGTCCGCGGCTCGACGTGCGAGACATCGAGGCACACAGCGGGGCCGGAGAACAATTCGAGCGGCATCTGGTCAATAGACAGCGTGCCTGCCGCGGGGTCCAGGTGTGAGAAAGAGTCTGCGTGTGTCGGGTGCTGCCACATCGCGGTTTTTGAATGGCCCGGGTAGGTCATCATGTCCTGGTAGATGTCCTGTGAGAGGTCGATGAATCGCATCGGGCTCCCCCATAATCCTGATAATCTTTGATGGGTTAATATTATCCACTAAACGAGCCATGGAGGGTCGGCCTCATGTCGGCAGATCTGATATCGCCGGGCCAGTCTTCTGGCGGACCGCAAGCGCGGGCCGCGAAAGCCCTGTGGTTCACTGCCGCCCGGACAGCGGAGATGCTGGACGCGACGGTTCAGCCACCGGGGCCTGGCCAGGTGAGCGTGCGGGCCATCGTGTCCCTGGTCAGCTCCGGTACGGAACTGCTGATCTACCGCGGCGAGGGGGCCGGCGAACTCGGCCTGGAGACCTGCGAGGGCAGCTTTGACTTCCCAGTGAAGTACGCCTACCAGGTGGTGGGTGAAGTGGCGGCGGTGGGCCCGGGCTCTTCGTACGCCCCAGGCGACATTGTTTTCGCCCGGCACCCACACCAGTCCTACTTCACGATGAATAGCGAGTCCGGCCTGCTCGTCAGGGTCCCGGACGGCATGGAGCCGGACCGCGCGGTTTTCGTGAACCTGATGGCCGTGGCGCTGACCACCCAGCTGGACGTCCCGGTCAGGTTCGGTGACTGCGTCGTGGTTTACGGCCAGGGCACGGTCGGCAGCCTGGCTGCCCAGCTTGCCCGGCGGACAGCCGGGAAGCTGATCGTCGTCGACCCGGTCGAGAGCAGGCGGGCGCGTGCGCTCGGCTGGGGCGCGGACGTCGCGGTGGCGCCGGAGGCCGCACAGCAGGCGGTGGCGGACCTCACGGACGGCCGTGGCGTGGACATCGCCATCGAGGCCAGCGGCACCGCGCCGGCGCTGCAGGCGGCAATCGAGGCCACCGGCCAGGAAGGAACGATCGTTGCCGTCTCGTTCTACGGCACCAAAGTCATCCCGCTGGTGCTCGCACCGGAGTTCCACTACAGGCGGCAGCGGATCATCAGTTCGCAGGTCAGCTCGCTGGGCTCCGGCCTGGAGCCGCGCTGGACCTGGGAGCGCCGGGACCAGGCCGCCTTCCACCTTCTCGGGCAGGGCTGGCTTGAGACGCCGGTCACCCACCGGCTGCCCTTCGCTGCCGCGCCGGAGGCCTACCAGTTGCTTGACACCCGGCCGGACCAGGCCATCGGCGTGCTGCTGAGCTACCGGGAGTAGCGACCCCGGCGACAGGACGCAGCCCTGGCTCCGGGCGCCCCTGGCTCGTGGCATGGGCATCACCTGCCTATCAGTCAGCACGGCTCGGACGGCGTCAGCGGATCTCCCACCACGGTTCGCGCGCTTGGGCCAGCCTGGGCAGCACCTTTCCGGCCTTGCCCCACATGAAGTCACGGCCAGGCCCGCCGCGCATAAACCGGGCCGGGCTGCCCGGGTCGATTGCCGACACGGCGGTCAGGCGTTCCATCTGGTCCGCTGGCAGCGCCCGGTCGAGGCAGGCCAGATTGGCCTCGAACTGCCCGTGGCTGCGCGCGCCCAGCACCGGGATGACGAACGGCTGCCGCTGCATGATCCAGCGCAGCGCGACAGCGGCGGGCTGCAACCCCGTCTCCCGCGCCACCGCGAGATTCTCGGCGACGATCTGGTGCTGAGCCGGCAACATCAGCGCTTCCTCCGGCGTCAGCCGCCGTTGCCCAGTGTCGGCCTGCCCAGTGTCGGCCTGCCCCGCGCTGGCCTGCCCAGTGTCGGCCTGCCCCGCGCTGGCCCCGGAGTACTTGCCGGTCAGCCGCCCTTGCCCGATCGGCGCCCAGGCCAGGTAACCCAGGCCGAAATAGCGCGCCATCGGCAGCAGTTCCCGCTCGGCGCCTCGTTCCAGCAGGCTGTACTCACCCTGCACGGCCACGAAGGGCGACCACCCACGCAGCGCCGCCGTGGCGTTCGCCCAGGCCATCATCCAGGACGGAGCGTTGGAGATGCCGACGCAGCCCACCTTGCCGGCCCGGACCTGGTCATCGAGCGCGCGCATGAGCTCCTCGATCGGGGTCACCCCGTCCCACGCGTGCATCCACAGGATGTCGACGTAGTCGGTCTGCAGCCGCCGCAGGCTCGCCTCGAGGGATGCGACCAGGTTCTTGCGGTGGTTGCCCGAGCTGTTGAGATCGCCGTCATCCATGGAAGCCGTGTACTTGGTGGCGAGCACCACCCGGTCACGTCGCCCGCGCAGGAGCCGCCCCAGGGTCTGCTCGCTGTGCCCGTCGGCATACTTGTTCGCGGTATCCAGGAAGTTGCCGCCGATTTCGAGGTAGTGGTCGAGGATGAGCCGGCTCTCCGCCTCGTCGCTGCCCCAGTCACGGTTCCCGAACGTGGCTGTGCCCAGGCATAGCCGGGAGACCCGCAGCCCGCTTGGGCCGAGGACAACGGCATCCATCAGCGGTCCGGCCGGAAGCGCAGGATGGTGACCCCGGCGTTCTTGTCGGAGATGTAGGCAAAGCCGCGCCGGTCCACCAGCACGTCCTCGCTCTGCGTGACCAGGTCGGTAGGCAGCGGCCCGCGCCGCGAGGTGGGGTCGTCGGGAATGTAGTAGCCCGCGATCCGCGGCGTGTAGGGGTCGGAGATGTCGAAGATCTGCAGCCCGGCGTTGAAGTACGTCAGGTAGATGTAGTCGCCGATGGGCTGGAGGCAGTCCTGGTGCTGGGGCTGATGCTGGTTATGCGGGCCGAACCGGCCGCCCTTGCTGCAGAAGCTGCGTGCACCGTAGCCCTCCGGCGGCGTCGGTGTCGGGAAGAGCGAGACCAGGACCGGATCGCTCTCGTTGCTGACGTCCACGATCCCCGCGAAGTTGACCGGCTCCTGGCACCGCTCGTTCAGCGCCTCACTGTTGATCACGACCAGCTTGCGGTCGGGCAGCGGGACCGCGGTGTGCACGGCGATGCTGCTGCCCAGCGGCGGGTAGGCGGGCAGCGCGGAGATCAGCTGCGGCTCCGTCGGGACCGAGACGTCAAGCAGCACGAATCCGGCCCGCATCCAGGCGCAGTAGGCGCGGTCGCCGTCGATGTACGGGCCACCGTGCAGGGCGATGGACGGGGTGTGCATGCCCGCGGCCGGCCTGCCTGAGGTGATCTTCGCCGCCTCGGCGGCCGAGTACTGCTCGCCTTGTTCGGTGGCCTGCCCGGGCCACCACCAGCGGCCCACGAGCTTGGGGACCGCGGGGTCGCTGATGTCGACCACTGCGTACAGATGGCCGGCGTAGCCGGGCAGAGTCGTCGCTACGTGCACGTACTGGCCACCCGCGTAGTAGTTCCTGTGGGTTCCGGTCGCGCCAGACGACCACTTGCCGAGCAGCCGGGGATCCTCCGGGTCGTTGACATCCCAGACTGAGATTCCTTCCTCGAAGTCCGGGCTGGGACTGCCCCACCCCGGCGGGATGGGCTCCATGTTCATGATCATCCGGCCGTCGGCGACCTGCACCTGCAAGGTCCAGGTGCCGGCCGGCCCGTCCAGCCAGCGCACATAACGCGGGTGGTGCGGCTCGGTCACGTCGACGATGGACAGGCCCGGTTCCCAGAGCGCTGCGACATACAGGTAGAAGCGCCCGTTCACCTCCTGCATGGCCAGCTTGAAGCCGGAATGGCCGGCCAGGTCGTCATATCCGACGAAGTCGACGTTGCGCGCGAATGCCATCACACCTCCCGGCCGGGCAGCAGCTCGGCCGACGCGCGCCATGCGCGCATCAGCCCTTCGTGTCCGCGGCGCGCCTGCTCCTGCCACGGCAGCTTCCAGACCGAGTCGGGGAAGTCTTGGCCCCACCGGCCGTCGTCGGAGAAGACCTCCAGGTCGAACCAGCTGCCGAAGCCGCCCTCGCGCAGTGCTGCGATGATGGCCGGCAGGTTGACCACGCCGTCCCCCGGCAGCACCCGGTCGTTCCAGCTCCGGGTCGGCTCGCGGTAGTCGTTCAGCTGCACAACGTTGATACGTGGCGCGAGCTCCCTGGTCAGCTCCAGGATCCGGGGTGAGGAATCCCATAGGTGCCATATGTCGTAGCACAGCGGCACATCGGGCCGGCCAGCCTCGGCCAGGAACGCGACCGCGTCCTCAAGCCCGAAGATGATGGAGTAGTTCTGGGGATCGGAGTAGCGGAAGGACTCGAAGCTCAGCGGTACCCCGGCCGAGTCAGCCGCCGCCGCCAGCTCATGCAGCGCCTCGGCGGCGCGCCGCCGTGCCTCGGCCGCTGGGAACGATCCGGCCGGCCCGGTCAGGCAGAGGATCGACGTCGGCTGGAGCTCGGCCAGCCGACGCACGCCCTCGCACATGAGCGCGACCCGCTCGGCGACGCTGTCCGGCCCGTTGATCTGCTCGCCGGGCAGGAAGGACATCACCGCCGGAATGCAGGCTGCCGCCCGCAGCCCCGCCGCATCCAGGGCCGCGGCGACGTCGGCAGGCGAGCGGTCGCCCAGCTTGGATTCGTCGATACTCAGCCCGGTCGCCCCGGAGGCGACCGCGATCTCGATGTCCTCCTCTATCGTCGTGTCGGGGAAGGCCAGCTCGCACAGCGAGTACTTCGGGGTCGCAGCCATCACGCTTCCATCTGCCGTCAGCATTTACGCTTCCCGCCTGTCGGGACTTATCGTTAGGTGGAAATATCCGCTATACCGCACCGCGGCCGCCATCCACGGGGACAACAGTCCCGTTTACGTGCGCCGGGGCATCGAGCAACAGCCATACGCCTACCGCGGCAGGCTCTTCGGGATTCCCGATCCGGCCGTTGGGAGACGATTCGGCGAACATCCGGCGGGCCGCCGACGGATCTTCCGGGTTATAGCCGGCTTCGGTGTCCGCGCCCATCTGCGTGATCATCGAGGCCGGGGCGACCACGTTCGCGCGTATGTTCCTGCGCCCGTACTCGATGGCGACGGTCTTCGTCAGGCCGATGATCGCGTGCTTGGATGCCGTGTACGCGCCGAGCTTCTCGCCTCCGTGCCACGCCAGATGTGACCCGGTGTTCACGATCGTCCCGCCGCCACCGGCCAGCAGCGCGGGGAGGGCGTATTTCATCCCCAGCCACACGCTCTTGGCGTTGACGGCCATCACCCGGTCGTAGTTCTCCTCTGTGGCGTCTCCCACGTCGGCGAACTCACCGAGGATGGCGGCGATGTTGAAGATTCCCGACAGGCCGCCCCAGCGTGCGACGGCCCTGCTGACAAAGCCGGCGACATCCGCGGCGGAGCTCACGTCCGCCACCACGCGCTCCACCTGGCCGCCCGGGGACACCCATTTCTGTGCCGCCTCCTCAAGCAGGCCACCGTCGTTGTCCACGGCCAGCACGTGTGCTCCCCGCGCCAGCATCAGCTCCACGGCGGCGCTGCCCATGCCGCCCGCCGCGCCGGTCACGATGTAGGCACGATCAGAATCCATGTCGACTCCTCCTTCGTGGTCCGCGGACATTCGCCGACGTCAGGTCCCAAGCCTGCTCACTCATGGGAGGAGCCGCCTCCAGCCGGCGGGGTGGCGCCGGCGGTGCCGGCCGAGGTGCCGGCCGAGTTGCCGGCCGTCTGCGGCCCAGCCGGGCCGTCGTCCTGGTGCGGCGCCGTCGGCGTGACCAGGCGGCGCACGAACGCGAGACGGCCGCCGAGCAGTGCCCGCCTGCCGCGCGGCCGGGAACTGAGGATGACGGCAAAGATGATGATCAGGCCACGCGCCATCAGCTGCTCAGGCGTGGCCAGCCCGAGGATGATCAGGGCATTGCCGATCAGCCCGATGAGCAGAGAGCCGATCAGCGCACCGACGACGCTGCCCTTCCCTCCGGCCAGCACCGTGCCGCCGACGATCACTGCGGCGAGGACGTTCAGCAGGTCGGAGGAGCCCAGGGTGTAGGTGGCGGCGGTGAACTGGCCGAGATAGATCAGGCCGCCCAGTGCGCCGCCGATGCCGCTGAACATCAGCACCATGATCTTCACCCGCCCGGTCTTGATCCCGGAGAACCGCGCCGCGTTGGGGTTGGCGCCGGCGGCAAGGACATGCCGCCCGGTGGGCGTGTAGGCAAGGATGAACCCGCCGACAATCGTCACGCCCAGTGACCATACGACCAGCGACGGTATCGGGCCCAGGCTGCCTTGCCCGAAGGTCTTCAGGAAGGTCTGGTTCGTCACCGTCAGGGTCGCGCTGTTGGTGATGGCCTCGGAGTAGCCCTCCAATATCCCGAGCATGCCCAGCGTCACGACGAAAGAAGGGATCCGGAACACCACCGTGACGGCGCCGTTGATGAGGCCGACGCCAGCGCCGAACGCGAGCGCCATGATGACCGCCAGTGGTATGCCCCGGTTGTGGGTGAGGAAGATGGCCGCGATGTACGCGGACACCGGCACGACCGTGGCGAAGGACAGGTCGATCTCCCCGCAGCAGATGACGAACACGGTCGGGACGGCCATGACGGTGACCGCGGTGGTGGTCTCGACGATGCTGACCAGGTTGCTGCCGGACAGGAAGGTTGTGTCGCGCAGCAGGATCCCGAAAATGACGACCACCGCCAGCATGACGATGAGGAGCAGGCCGGAATTCTCCCCGCGGTACGCGCGCGCGGCGGTATCCCGGACTCCGTGCCGCAGGCGTTCAGCGAACGGGTTCTCCGGTGCCGCCTCAGCGCCGTTCCCGGCAGCCTGGCTGTCATCCTGCAATGTCCGCCAGTTCTTCACGTCTCTCCTGCCCTCATCGGGCTCCGCCAGCCGCATCTGGCAGGGCCTGGCGGTGCGACGACCGCTGCATCGCCTCGATCAGCGCGGACTCGGTGAAGTCCGGGCTGCTTTCGTCGACCGATTTCCGGATCGTGCCGTCGGCGAGCACCAGGATCCGGTCGGCGACATGCACGAGCTCCTGGATGTCCGAGGAGGACCACAGCACGGCCATGCCGGACGCAGCCTCGCCCCGGACGTATTGGGCCAGGTCACTGGCTGCTCCCACATCCACGCCGAATGTCGGCTCGTCCAGCAGCAGCAGCTTCGGCATGGTGGCGAGCACCTTCGCCACGACGACCTTCTGCTGGTTCCCGCCCGAGAGTTCGGTGACGATCTGGTCCGGGCCCTTGGCCCGGATCCCCAGCAGCGACATCAGCTCGCGTGTCCTGCGTCGCGCGCGTGACATCCGCAGCACCCCCCATGTGGCCAGCCGCCGCAGGATGGAGAGCGCGGAGTTCTCCACGATCGGCTTGGTGAGCAGCAACCCGTGCACGGCCCGGTCCTCGGGAATGAGGTAGACGCCCTTGCGGATGGCGTCCGCCGGGTGCCGGGGGCGGTATGGCTTGCCGAACAGCAGGACCTGGCCGCCGTCGCGGGGAATGTCGCCAAACAGCGAGCGCATCAGCACCGACCGGCCGCTGCCCGCCAGCCCCACCAGCCCGACGATCTCCTTGGCAAACAGCTGGAAGCTGACATCGGATAGCTTGCCGCGGATATCCAGCGACCTGACATCCAGCGCGGGCTCGCTGCCGCGAACCCGCGCGGCGCGCCGGCGCCCCGGAGTGTTCACGGCGATCTCACGGTCGCCCAGCATCGCCCTGACCAGCCCGGGTACGTCAGTCTCGGAAGCCGGGCAGGACAGCGTGACCCTGCCCTCGCGCAGGACCGTGACCTTGTCGCTGACCTCGAAGACCTCGGCCAGATGATGGGTGATCAGGACGACGCCGGCCCCGTGCCTCGCGACGTTGCGGACCACCTTGAACAGATGCCCGATCTCCCGGTGCCCGAGTGGCGCGGTGGGCTCGTCCAGGATGAGCACGCGGCTCGCCAGCCGCAGCGCCTTGGCGATCTCCAGCATCTGCTGCTCGACCACGCTGAGCTCGGAGACGTGGCGTTTCAGCATGGCGGGGGATATGCCAAGCCGGTCCAGGAGGTCGTGGGCCTCGGCCGTCTCGGCCCGGCGGCGCAGCGAGCGCAGCGGCGTCACCCGCTCGTCGTTGAGGAACAGGTTGTCCAGGCCAGTCAGCGCCGGTATCAGGCTTTTCTCCTGGAACACCATCCCGATGCCCAGCGACCTCGCCGCACTTGCATCGGCCGACTCCAGCATCGAGCCGCCGATGAGCACCTCGCCCCTGGTGGGCCGGTAGACGCCCTCGGCGATCTTCATGAGGGTGGATTTGCCTGCCCCGTTGTGACCGACAATCGCGTGCACGACGCCAGGCTCGAGTGCGAAGTCGACGTCCTGGAGCACCGGAACGCCATTGAAGCGCATTTCGATATCGCGCATCTCCAGCGCGAACTCGGGTGTCTGCATTGTCAGGCCTCACGATGGCAGTCGGCGTGGCGGGGAGACCCGGGATGCGGGCCTCGCCGGCCCGGCGGTCCTCAGGAGACGTCCAGATCCCCAGTGGGACCCGGATGTCTCCCGAGGACCATCCGGTGTGAGAGGTCGCTATCCGCAGACGGATGCCGTGCACGGAAGCTGTGGCCCGTGCATGAAGTTCCAGGCATCCTTTACGTTCGCGCTGGTGGCCGCGAACGTGGGGAAGTTGATGAAGGTGGGGTACTTCGCGTGGATCGCAGCCAGCGCCGAAGCGAGAGCCATCATCCGGCCGCCGTCATAGACGTCCTGGGCCATGTCTACCTTGATCACGCCGTTCTGCCGCAGCGACGCAGCGCCGGCCTCAGCCAGGTCCATGGTCACGACGGACACCTTGTTCTGCAGGTGCAGCGCCTTGATCGCGGCTACTTCGCCCAGCCCGGGCGGGTTCTCCCAGGGCGCGAAGATGACGTTCACGTTCTTGTGCGACTGCAGGAACGCCTCGGTGTAGGCCTCGGCCCCGCTCGGGTCGGTGAATCCCGAGTTTGGCCTGGCCGGATTCGCCGGGCCGCCGGCCGCGATGACGTGAATGTTCGGGTACTTCTTCAGCCCGTCGAGGAAGCCCGACTCGCGTAGCAGGATCGGGTCGATGTCGTTGATCCAGTGGATGTACCCGAGGTTCGCGCCATGCGGGAAGGCCTGGTGCACTGCCTGGGCCATCTGCTCGCCCAGGTAGTACCAGTCGTAGGCGATGAGAGCCTTCATCGGCTTGTCAGGGCCGATGGGCATGCCGGGGCCGCCGACGCCCCACGAGACGATGATCTTGTGCTGTGCTACCGCCGGCGCCATGATGCTCGCCATCTGGGACGGGTTGATGGTGCCGCCGGTCAGGATGATGTCCGGCTTCAGCGGCAGCACTGCGGCCAGGTCGCCTGCCGTTCCGGTGGGCGAGAACTCCGAGTCGGTGATGCGGATGAGGTTCACCCCCAGCGCCTTGTACTCCTGCTGCATGCCAGAGTCGATCGCCTTGTTGTAGGTGACGTTGCTCCAGTCGAGGAAGACGGCGGAGAGGTGCTTGCTGCAGATCTCCTTGACCTGAGCTGGTGTCACATGAATATCCGACCACAGCGTGGCCACCAGTGGCTGTGGCGCGCCCATCCGGTTGGCCGTGTTGTTGACGGCGACCTGTGAGGTCGGCGGGGTCACCGTAGCCGGGTCAAGAGACGCCGGCACCGGCCGGTTGTCAAGGATCGACGAGTCGTACTTGCCACATGCCCCGGAAGCTGACGAGCCACCGGATCCATTCGACCCACCGACAGCACAGGCCGTTACCAGGAGCCCTGCCGTGGTGGCGGCTGCCAGTCGGCGAGCTCCTCGCCCGATTCTGATCGCATCCATACCGATTCCGATCCTCCTCGCAGGTGGCCAGCCGGGGCATCGAGCATGCTGCGCCGCCGTACGGTCACCCGCTGAAGAAAGTGTTGATGAGAAAGAGGGCAACGCGGTAGCTGTCTCCGGCTTCAGCATGGCCTGTGCAATGAGAGCCCGGTGAATCGCCAGCCGCCTGAGGATTGTTGGGGGTCTATATTCGTGCCCGCACGAATGTGACGCGCGAGATGGAGAGAATAAAGTATGTTTCCGCCGAAGGAAGTTCTACAAGATACACTTGCCAGCATGCTGTTCACGTGACGTTAACAGCTATGCAACAAGCCTGCCATGGCAGTTCTGCCAGATATGCGGGGCACGAGTAGTCCAAGTAGCCAAGAACCTACAGTCACCGGCCGTGGCGGACTGTAGCTGCGGGAACGGCGGCCACAAGGCTGGCCTGGCCGAGATGCCAATACCCCGCCTCATCCCCCGGATGGCGGCACCAAGCCCGGTGGCAGCACCCCCGTGGGTGAGCGCCGGGCTCTGACCGAGCGGACGATGACGCCGATCCCGAGCGCTCCGGCCGGCACGAGGGTGACGAGTGCGAGCAGCTGGTACCGCCAGGAGAACTCGAACAGGTCCGATGCCAGCAGCACGGTGACCGCCGAACCGGACAGCAGCAGGCAGGCCAGCCCGAGCTGGCGGATCAGCGGGTCCGCCCGCCTGCGCAGCCCGGCCACCGAGCCGGCCAGGCCGGCCACCGTGAACAGCGCCAGCAGCGGGCCGGGCGTGTAGCCGCCGCCGAGCTGGTAGGAGCGCAGGAACACCGCGACGGGCCGCCAGACGGCGGGCATGCCGCCGCCGAAACGGCTGACCGCGGTCCGCACGACCTGGACCGAGGCGTGCGGTGGGTAGTACGGGAACGACGTCTGGAACTGCCAGCGGCTGATGGGCGCGTCACCCGGGCTGGTCGTGCGGGTCAGCGCGAACAGCTTCACCACGTCGCGGGAGTAGGCACCGGCCACCCGCAGCGGCTGCTGGGTCAGCACCCGGTGGTCGAAGTCGGAGATCAGCTGGTCGGTCTCGGCGCGGGGCAGGTCCGCGTAGTAGGGCCGGATCGGGGAGCCCGCGCCGTACTCCAGCCAGTCGGACCCGAGGGCCTGCTGTGCCCTGGCCGGGCACATTCCCCGCTCGGCGGCGGGCAGCCGGAGGGTCGGGCAGTCCGCGGCTGCCGCCATCCTCCCGTAGAAGGATGTGACGCCCGAGTGTGACAGGAAGAAGTCCCCGGTGATCAGGTAGGAGCCGGCGCAGTAGGTGAGGATGGGCAGGGCGAACGCTGCACACAGTGCCCCCGCCTTGCCAGCCGCCTGCCGCCAGCCGCCGCCGGCCGCGAGCAGGTAGATCACCGCGGGCACGACCAGGACCTCGCCCACCTGAGCGAAGGTCGCCGAGGTCCCCAGCACCACACCGGCCGCGATAACCGCCCGCCAGCTGGCCTTCGGCCGCCAGAGCAGGATGGCAAGGCCGGCCACGATCAGGGCCCCGAACCAGGTGCCTGGCATGATCGTCTGCTCGGTCTGCACCTGGTAGGCGTCCAGCAGGACCGGCGCGATGGCCAGCGCGGCCAGCCAGCGCGGTGCGCCGCGCCGCAGCAGCAGCACATAGATGCCCGCGGCCATCGCCAGCGCGAGCAGATGCTGGACGGCGGCGACCGCGTCGAAGTTGGACACCAGCAGGATCGCCCGCAGCGGGCCCTTGTAGCCGACGGGGTCGTTGCCGTCGGCGTTGTACAGATACCTGTGCGTGTCGATATAGAACAGCGCGGGCCGGTAGGCGAGCTGGGCCAGGACCCGCAGCACCAGCCCGGCGCCAAGCAGCCCGGCGGCCAGCCAGTGCCGCCGCAGCGCCGCGGCCGCTCCGCCGCGCCAGCGGGCTGCCCGTCCGGGGGGCCCGGGGCTCGGCTGGGCAGCTGGAGCGCCGCTGCCGGCCGGAGCGGTCTCCCCGGTCCGCAGCGCCTCCCCGGTCCGCAGCGCCTCCCCGGTCACAGCCGCGGACTTCACCTGGCTCGTCATCGTCCCGGCGTGGCCTGCCCGCCGCTGGAGTGACACAGGGCGAGGAAGACCGTGACGATCGCCAGCCACCGGGTCATCCGGTTACGCGGCACCTGGGTGAGCGCGGCCCAGGCGATCCCGGTGTACCAGGCGAACACCCACGGGGCGACGAGGATCCAGGCGTAGGTCAGCGCGAACGGCGCGACGACCTCGCGTGGCTGGTCTGAGGAGATCCGCTGGTAGATGAACCACGCGACCACGATCATGGCGATCGGCCACAGGACGCTGATGACGGTTGACATGGAGGCGCTGCTGGCGCCCAGCCCCTCCGCCACCAGCTGGAGAAGCCGCCATGGCGAGGGGAAGGTGGCCAGCTTCAGACCGCCGAGGATCGGTTTCAGCGCAACGAGGCCGTAGAAGCTGTATTGCACAGCGATGGTCGCCAGCGTCACGACAGCGATCCGGGCCGTGCGCATCCACTCGTGCCGCCGCAGCAACGGCCACGCGAGCCCGATCGCGACCAGGGCCGCGTTGGCCTTGATCCCGCAGGCCAGCCCGAGCAGGACCCCGATCAGCACATCGCCCCACATGCCAGAGACGCGGCGCGCCACCTGGATCGAGCAGATCGCCGCCGCGGCCACGAACGTGTCGAGATGACCGCCGCTGACCAGCTGCTGGATCAGGACCGGGTTCGCGGTCCAGAACAGGGTCGCCCGCACCGGGTCGTCGGAGGTCTTGAGCAGCAGCACGCCGACGCCGATGAAGACGATCCCGTTGAGGATCATCAGGACCCAGATGGTGGTGGCGACGTGCGGCCCGCCGATCGAGGCCGCGAACGACTGGATCAGGGTGGCGAACGGGCCGTACACGGACGGCTGCTGCTTCCACAGCGCGCCGACGGCATGGGTGTAGGGGGAGCCGACCCCGAGCCAGGCGAGCGGGTTGGTCGTGTACGGATTGCCGCCCAGGTTCGCTATCCGGCCGTAGGCGGCATAGCTGGCGGTGTCCGACGAGCCGACCGGGGTGAGGCTGACCATCACGGCGATGATGGCCGAGCTGACCAGCAGCAGGTAACGCGGGTTGGGGCGCCAGCCCTGGCTGTGTGCCCACAGCATGCCGGCCAGCCCCAGGCAGGCGAGGATGTCCCCGGTGTAGAGCATCACTGACGCGATGATGACGTGGCTCTCGGAGTGACCCAGCGGCGGCAGCAGGAGGGACAGTGGCAGCCTGACCGGCAGCGTCTCGGCGTTCGGCGCGGTCGCCCCGACGAGCATCCCGAGCAGCAGGCCGGCGCCGGACACGGTGATGGCGACCTTGGGGTCGGCCAGCCTGCTCCAGGCGAGCTTGCGGATCAGGGCGCTCATGACCCGCTCGATCGGACCGCTCGGCTCCTGCCCCTCGACCAAGCCGCGGATCCTGGACCGGCGGGCCTGCCCGACCGATCCCGGCGGGTCGGCCGGGTGGGTGGACACCTGTGTCACTCGGCCGTACCTCCATTGGCGGATCTGCGCGGCCACTGTAGGCGCAGGTATCACCGCGCCGCCCGGTCAAGGGCTCCCGAGCCCCCATCACTGCCCGGCTGGCCCTGCGTGCACATCTTCGCCCAGCGTAGGGCCACATCCGGGGGCTCCACGCCACATTTGCCAGCAGATGACCAGCCGCTGTGACCCAGTCAACCCGAGTGACGTGCGCCGCGGAGGCGGAAAGCCGGAATCCCCGCCCGGCTGGCCAACTGTGCTCCTTCGCCACCGTGGTGAAGCTGCCCCCCGAGCCCGCCAGCCCCTGAACCCGTGACTGCGGCCGCCGTCAGGCCCCGGTGAGCGCCTGCCTGCTGCGGGCCAGGAAGTCCCGCTCGGCCGCGTTGGCGGTGCGGGCGATCGCCGCGTCGTACGCCAGCGCCGCCTCGCCGGGGCGGCCCAGCCGCCGCAGCAGGTCCGCGCGGACGGCGTGGAACAGGTAGTAGTGGCCCAGGTCAAGGTCGTCCACGAGGGCGAGCGCCGCCTCCGGTCCCGCCATCTCCGCCACCGCGACCGCCCGGTGCAGCGACACGACCGGGCTCGGGGCGAGCGCGGCGAGCTGGTCGTACAGCTGCACGATCTGCCGCCAGTCGGTGCTGGCCACGTCGGCGGCGGTGCTGTGCACGGCGCCGATCGCGGCCTGGATCTGGTAGGGGCCTGGCTGGCCCCGGCGCAGGCAGTGCCGGACGATGGCCCGGCCTTCGGCGATGAGGCCGCGGTCCCAGCGGCCGCGGTCCTGGTCGGCCAGCAGGACCAGGCCGCCGCTGGCGGTGGTGCGGGCAGCCCGGCGGGACTCGGTCAGCAGCATGAGCGCCAGCAGCCCCATGACCTCGGGCTCGTCGGGCATCAGCCCGGCGAGCAGCCACCCGAGGCGGATGGCTTCCGCGCACAGGTCCTCGCGGATCAGCCGGTCGCCCGAACTGGCCGTGTAGCCCTCGTTGAAGATGAGGTAGACGACGGCCAGCACGGCCCGCAGCCGGTCTGGCAGGTCCGCGTCGGTGGGGATCCGGT
Source organism: Streptosporangiaceae bacterium (assembly GCA_035532275.1). GTDB lineage: Bacteria > Actinomycetota > Actinomycetes > Streptosporangiales > Streptosporangiaceae > UBA9676. The sequence goes on from DATKRG010000040.1 coordinate 19,951, forward strand.
AGGGGATCCGCGCGTCGCGGATCTTGCCCTTGGCCCGGACCAGCCGCTGGGCCATGGTGGGCTCGGGCACCAGGAAGGCGTGCGCGATCTCGGCGGTGCTCAGCCCGCCCAGCAGCCGCAGCGTCAGCGCCACCTGCGCGGCGGTGCCGAGCGCGGGATGACAGCAGGTGAAGATCAGGCGCAGCCGGTCGTCGCGCACGGCGCCCTCCGGTTCGGGCTCGCCGCCCGCGTGCAGCAGGGCTGCCTGCGCGTGCCGGCCCGCCCGGGACGCCTCCCGCCGCAGCCGGTCGATCCCCCGGTTGCGGGCGGTGGTGATGATCCAGCCGGCCGGGCCCGGCGGCAGCCCGGTAGCCGGCCATCGCTGCACGGCTGCGGTGAACGCGTCCTGGACCGCGTCCTCGGCGACGTCGATGTCGCCGAAGTAGCGGACCAGGACGGCCACCGCGCGGCCGTACTCCTCACGGAACACACGCTCGATCTCGCTGGCGGTGAGGGCGGGCACGCCGGGTGTCAGTCCCCGGGGCCGTCCGCGAACGGCCGCACCTCGATCGGGAGGGTGATCACCCGGGCCAGCTTGCGGCCCCACGCCAGCGCGGCGTCCAGATCGGGCGCCGTGACGATGGTGAACCCACCGAGGTACTCCTTGCCCTCCAGGAAGGGGCCGTCGGTGGTGAGCACCTCGCCGCCGTCGAGCCGCAGCACGGTGGCGGTGCTGGGCGAGTTGAGGCCGCCGGAGAAGACCCAGGCTCCCGCGGCCTTCATCTCGTCGCGCACGGCCGCGACGTCCGCCATGATCTTCTCCAGCACCTCGGGCGGGGGTGGGGTTCCCTCGGGCTGGTACACGCTCAGCAGGTAGTTCTTCATCGGATGCTCCCTCCGCAGACGTTACCGCCGGCATCGGGCCGGCCTGTCACCCCCTACACGAACGGGCTCACCCCAGATCGACACCGCCCAGATCGGCACCGGCCGCCGGTCCTCGCGGGCCGTCAGCACCACATGCGGTAGAAGACGTAGCCGCGGGCCTTGAGCGTCTTCAGGATCGTGGGCAGCGCCGCGACGGTCTGGCTGCGGTTGCCGCCGCCATCGTGCAGCAGGACGACCGAGCCGGACCGCACATTGTTCAGTACCCGGCTGACGATCGCCGACGTCCCCGGCCGCGACCAGTCCCGCGGGTCCACGGTCCACAGCCTGATCTGCTTGCCGAGCGTGGCGGCCCGCGCGTAGACGCTGCTGCTGACATAGCCGTAGGGAGGCCGCAGGCAGCGCGGCGTGTACCCGGTCTGCGCGCTGATCACCCGGTCGGTGGCCTTCACCTGGTACTTGAATGTGTTCCAGGACACATTGCGCAGGTCCCGGTGGGCCCAGGTGTGGTTCTGCACGCTGTTGCCGCGGGTGTAGGCGAGATGGGTGATCGAGGGGTAGCTGGCGACGTTCTGGCCGACCTCGAAGAAGGTGGCACGGACCTGGTACTGGGTCAGGATGTCCAGCACCTGCCGGGTGTAGGTCGGGCCGGGCCCGTCGTCGAAGGTGAGGTAGACGTACTTGGTGGCCGCCTGGGCCCGCGCCGCCGGCGCGAAGCCGGTGAGCACGGCGGCGACCATGATGACCGCGGGCAGCAACCGGGCCGCCGCGCTTAAGAGCTGTCCTAACCTGATCCGCCTGGACATCGTTTCCCTCCCGGCCTCGTGCGGCCGCCGCCTGGCGCGGTCCCGCCATGCGACGACGATCCGCTATCGCCGCACTGCCGCGCTAGGGCCGAAAGGAAGGGTGATGACCGGCATTGGGGCGGATCGCGGGGGTCCTTTGGCGGGCAGAGACCAGTATCCGTAACGTTGGCCCTCCGGTACGGCTCGTGCCCCGGACGCGGGCGCGTGCCGCCGAGCGCAAAAACCGCGCAAGCATGAGGTTTGCCACATGCCGGGTGCCGGCCGGGCACGGCCAGAACCAGGCAGAACTGCCCTGTCTCTCGGCTCTCATGCAGCCCAGCAGCCCGCCTGGCTACTGCTGGCTACCCCTACGGGCAGGTAGCAACCGGCGCATCGACCGGTACACTAGCCGCCTACGGGACGTCGTGGCTTGAGCCGGCGCCATTCAGGCCGGCTCCGGCCCCTGCGCAGCAGGGCCGCGTGCGTCCCGATTGTTGGCAACACGATGGGAGTCGGAATGCGCGTTCTGGTTCTCGGCGGCGATGGGTTCTGTGGCTGGCCGACCTCGTTGTACCTGTCGGACCGCGGTCATGACATCACCATCATCGATAACCTGAGCCGCCGGAAGATCGACGTCGAGCTTGAGGTGGACTCGCTGACGCCGATCCGTCCGATCAGTGAGCGGCTCTCGGTCTGGAAAGAGGTCTCGGGCCGGGACATCGGGTTCATCAACCTGGACCTGGCGGCCGAGTACGACCGCCTGGTCGCGGTGCTGGAGGAGATCCGGCCCGAGGCGATCGTGCATTTCGCCGAGCAGCGGGCGGCGCCGTACTCGATGCGCTCCACTCACACCAAGCGCTACACCGTCGACAACAACGTGCGGGCGACGCACAACCTGCTGACGGCGCTGGTGGAGACCGGGCTGGACGTGTCGCTGGTGCATCTGGGCACCATGGGCGTGTACGGCTACGGCTGGTCGGGCACCGCCCCGATCCCCGAGGGCTACCTGACCGTGAAGGTGCCCACGCCGGACGGCGAGCTGGAGCGGGAGATCCTGCACCCGGCCAACCCGGGGTCGGTGTACCACATGACCAAGACCCTGGACCAGCTGATGTTCGCGTTCTACGCCAAGAACGACGGGCTGGCGATCACCGACCTGCACCAGGGCATCGTGTGGGGCACCCAGACCGACCAGACCAGCAAGGACGAGCGGCTGATCAACCGGTTCGACTACGACGGTGACTACGGCACGGTGCTGAACCGGTTCCTCATGCAGGCCGCGATCGGGCACCCGCTGACCGTGCACGGCACCGGCGGGCAGACCCGGGCGTTCATCCACATCCGCGACACGGTCCGGTGCATCGAGATCGCGATCACCAACCCGCCCACCGATGACCGGGTGCGCGTGCTCAACCAGATGACCGAGACCCACCGGCTCCTCGACCTGGCCAAGATGATCGCCGACGCGATGGGGGCGGAGATCGCCTACCTGCCCAACCCGCGGCGTGAGGCCGAGGAGAACGACCTGATCGTGCGCAACGACCAGTTCCTCGCCCTGGGCCTGAACCCGACCACGCTGTCGGAGGGCCTGCTGGAGGAGGGCAGGGACATCGCCGCCCGCTACCATCACCGGGCCGACCCCACCAAGATCATCGCTCGTTCGGTATGGCGGGCAGGCATGGAGACCTCGGCCGACCTGATGTCCGAGGTGCCCGAGAAGTAGCGCAGCGGCGCCGGGCCAGGGGACGCAGTCCCCCGGCCCGGCCGCTTACCGCCACTGATCAGCTTTCGTCGATCTTGCTTCCGTTCGCCGCGACGACGTACCACTGCGCCCCGAAGGCCTTCACGCCCTCGCCGTGGTGGGTGCCGGAACTCATGTCGCCCTGGAAGTAGTACAGCGGGTGGCCGTCATAGGTCACCTGCACTTTGCCCCCGGCACGATGGATGGTGCCGATCAGCGCCGGGTTGACACCGCTGCCGGCCTTGAGGGCCGCGGCCGCCAGGAAGGGCGGCCAGGCGGTGGCACACGCTCCCGAGCACTGGGATGTGCCGTGCTTGTCCCCCTCGAACAGGTACAGCGTGCGGCCGTGCGCGCCGGCCAGCACCTTCCCGGTGATGCCAGGCACGGAGCGCAGCGCCAGCACCTCGCCGGCGCTGCCCGGCGCGGTCCCGCCTGCCGCGGCGGCACTGGCTGACGGGCTGCTCCCGGAACGGGAGGGCGGCGGGCTAGGCGCGGGGCCAGTCCCCCCGGCTGGTCAGGGCGCGGGCACCCGGGAGGGGCGTTCGGCGTTGCGCCGCATCCTTTCGAGCGCGTGCTCGACCAGCGCGATGAGGGTCTCCCGGCCCGATGCCCGCTGCCGCGCGTCGCAGAGCACGACCGGGACGTGGGACTCGAGGTCGAGCGCCGAGCGGACCGCCTTCGGCTCATAGCGGCGGGCGCCGTCAAAGCAGTTCACCGCGACCACGAACGGGACGTTGTGCTTCTCGAAGTAGTCCACGGACGGAAAGCAGCCAGCCAGCCGCCGGGTGTCCGCCAGCACGACCGCGCCGAGCGCACCGCGGGACAGTTCGTCCCACATGAACCAGAACCGCTCCTGGCCGGGCGTCCCGAACAGGTAGATCACCAGGTTGTCGCGGATGGTGATCCGGCCGAAGTCCAGGGCGACGGTAGTGGTGCTCTTGCGCTCCACCCCGTCCAGGACGTCGACGTGCGTGCCGGGCTCGGTGAGCGGCTCCTCGGTGCGCAGCGGGCGGATCTCGGTCAGCGACCCCACCAGTGTGGTCTTGCCGACCCCGAACCCGCCCGCGACGAGGATCTTGATGGTGACCGGTACGCCTGCCCGGTCAGAGCCGGCGTAGGCCATCGACGACCTCCTTGAGGATCTGCGGATCGGGGAGCCTGGCGGGCGGGACAGGGTGGTGGACCGTGACGAGGGACCGCTCCCGCAGGTCGCTGAGGAGAATCTGGACCACGCCCAGCGGCAGGTCCAGGTCCGCTGCCAGGTCAGCCACCGAGGTGGGCAGCGTGCACAGCCGGAGCACCGCGTAGTGCTCCGGTTCCAGATCCACCGGATCGGGCCAGGCCCCGCGGACGGTGATGACCATCGCGATCACGTCCAGGCTCTTCCCGGCCGGCCGGGTCCGGCCGCGGATCAGGGCATAGGGACGGACCACAGGCCCCGCGTCTTCGTCAAGCCAGCGATCTTCGGGCGGGGACATACCAGCTCATCCCGCCCCATCCCCGGCCAGCGTGGGCCGGGGATGCACCGACAGATGGGGCCCGACCCGCTTGACCAGGACCGCCATCTCGTAGGCGATGAGGCCGACGTCGGCGTTGGCGGGGCTGAGCACCGCCAGGCAGCTGCCCTCGCCGGCCGCGGTCACGAACAGGAACGCGTTGTCCATCTCCACGATGGTCTGCCGGATGGTGCCGCCGCCGAAATGCTGGCCAGCTCCGCGGGCCAGGCTCTGGAAGCCGGCCGCGACCGCCGACAGGTGCTCGGCGTCCTCACGCGTGAAGTCCTTCGAGGCGCCGATGGCCAGGCCGTCGCGGGAGAGGATCAGCGCCTTGTTGATATGGGAGATGCGGGCGACCAGGTCATCGAGCAGCCAGCTCAGGTCGGCGTCGGAGCCCATGCCGGGACCTGTCAGCTGTTCTGCATCGCCCACGTGATTCCCCCTCGGTCGCTACTCGCCGCCGCTGTCCGTGCCGCTGGTCCCGGCCTCCCCATCCGGCAGCCCGGCCGCCGAGTCCGCGGCGACGCCAGCCGTGGTGCCCGCTTCACCGGCGGGATCGCCCGCGCCGGACACGCCAGTGCTGTCTGTGCCAGTGCTGTCTGTGCCAGTGCTGTCTGTGCCAGTGCCGCCCGTGCCAGTGCCGCCCGTGCCAGTGCCGCCCGTGCCAGTGCCGCCCGTGCCAGTGCTGTCTGTGCTTGAGCTGTCCGTGCCTGAGCTGTCCGTGCCTGAGCCGTCCGTGCCTGAGCCGTCCGTGCCTGAGCCGTCCGTGCCTGAGCCGTCCGTGCCTGAGCCGGACACACTGCCATCGCTGCCGGAGACGTCAAAGACCGACCGGCCGCGTTCCCAGCCACGCTGGATGGCCGACATCGTGACCCGGGTGTCCTCGGGGGTACGCGCCCCGATCGTCTCCAGGTCCCCCACCGGCGCCGGGCGGGGCGGGGTCTCGCGCAGTTGCGGCGCCAGGCTGGCCTGCCGGACCCGTCGCGGCAGCCCTGCGGCGTCCAGGTCGGTTCCGTCCAGCCCGGCGGCGGTACCGGCGGTCCCGGCCCCCGCCAGGCCGGGCTGGGTGCTGTCCCTGTCGGGCGGGGCAGCGCGGTCGGCCGGGTGCCCGGTCAGGTTCAGCACCGGGCCTGGGACCGTGCTGCCTGGGACCGTGCTGGCGGCCCGGTTCCCGTCCGCGGCCGGTGCCGCGAACGCGCCGGTGTGCCCGGCCAGGCTGTCACCGATGGGGCTGTCACCGGCCAGGCTGGCGTCCATGGAGCTGGCACTGGCCAGGCTGTCTCCGATCGGGCTGTCACCGGCCAGGCTGGCGGGCGCCGGCAGACGGGTCTCCGGCCGCCAGCGGTCCAGGGCTGGCTCGGGCACCGGCCACCCGGGCTGGGTGTCCGGCTCCGGCCAGCCGGCCGGGGCCGCGCCCGCGCCGGAGGCAGCCGGCGCTCCGGAGCGGGCGCCGCCCCTGCCGTGGGGCTCGAACCCGCCACCGATGGCGTGCCGCGCCGGTGTGAACGCCGAGCCGCCGGCGGGCAGGGCCGACGGCGTGGCCGGGGATCCCTCCGGGATTACCAGGATGTGCGGGATCAGCACGATCGCGGTGGTCCCGCCGTAGGGGGAGGGGCGCAGCGAGATCTTCACGTTCTGCCGCTTGGCGAGCTGGCCGGCCACGAACAGGCCGAGCTGGTCACTGCCGGACAGGTCGAACGGGGGCGGGTTCGCCAGTGCGGCGTTGACCTCGTCGCGGTGCTGGGCGCTCATGCCGAGCCCGCGGTCCTCGATCTCCACCGCGAAGCCCTGGCCCACAGTGCTGCCGGTGATCGAGACCGGTGTCTGCGGGGGCGAGTAGACGGTCGCGTTCTCGGCCAGCTCGGCGATCATGTGGATGACGTCCCCGACCGCCGGCCCGGCGAGCGAGGCTTGCGTGGTGGTGGTGACCTTGATCCTGGTGTAGTCCTCCACCTCGGCGACCGCCGCGCGGATCACGTCCACCAGCGGCACCGGGTGCCGCCAGCCGCGCGCGGGCGACTCGCCGGACAGGATGATCAGGCTCTCAGCGTGCCGGCGCATGCGGGTCGCCAGGTGGTCGACCTTGAACAGGTCCTCGAGCTCCTGCGGATCCCGGGCTCGCCGCTCCATCCCGTCCAGCAGGGTCAGCTGCCGGTGCAGCAGCGACTGGCTGCGCCGGGCCAGGTTCCGGAAGATGTGGCTGATGCCCTGCCGCAGCTGTGCCTGGCCGACAGCCGCCTCCACGGCCGTCTGCTGCACCTTGGCGAATGCCTCCCTGACCTGCCCGATCTCGTTGGAGCTACGGGTGGCGGGCAGGACCTCGGCAGACATGTCCACGTGCTCGCCCGCCGCCAGCCTGGTGACCACGTCCGGCAGCCGGTTGTTCGCCAGGTCCAGCGCGGATCCGCGCAAGGCGGCCAGCTCCCGGACCTGCCGGCGCCCGATCCACAGCGACAGGAAGATCGACACCAGCACCGCTAGCAGCCCCAGGCCACCGGCCAGGATCAGCCTGAGGTAGGTGGCACGAGCCTGGGTCTGCGCCTGCTGCGTGAGCGTGTCCGCCGACTGCGTGCCCGCGGCTGACAGGCCGGTGGCGACCGAACCGACGGCGCCTTGCCAGGCGACCGGCTGCAGCGCCGGCAGGGTGTGCGGGCGGGTGGTGCGCACGACCACGTTCTCCATGACCGACAGGGACGCCATCGCCTGCGGGTTCACGTCCCGCAGGTAGTAGGTGCGGTAGGGCTGGTCGAGGTCGGGCAGGGTCTGGTCGTAGAACGCCCGGCGGGCGCCGACGAGCTCGGTGAACTGCCGCCGGTCGGCCGCGGTGAACCGGCCGCCGGCCAGGTCTGCCGTCAGCAGCGTGTTCTCCTGCAGCAGCATGTCCTCGGATTTGCCCATGCGGACGAACGCCAGCGCCTGGGCGACCAGCGGCGCGCTCGTCTGCTCCCTGATCGCCGCGTCGAGGACCAGGTCGCCCTCGTTGACCGTGGTGTTGTAGGCGGCGAAGGCGCGTCCCCGGGGGATGATCTGGGCGGCGATCTGCGACCGCAGGCTGGGCAGGCCGGCCACGTCGCGCAGCAGGACCGTGATGGCCTGCTTCTCCGCGGGCGAGGCGTTGTCCATGGTGCTGGGGGAGTTGAGCGCCGCCCGCAGCATGCCGGACACCGCGTTCGTCTTCGACTCCTGCAGTTCCAGTCTGGCGAGATTAGCGCCGGTGGGGGCGGTCAGGTAGATCATCGCCAGCATGCGTTCGGCATCGAGCTGGGCGATGAACGCGCCGGTGGGCTCGCCGGTGGCGTTCTTCACCGTGTTGGACCGGGCCAGGTTGAGCGCGTCCCGGGCGGTGAGCACCGTCGCGAACGCGTATACCCCGATCAGGGACAGAACCGGTACCAGGACGAGCAGCAGAATCCTCGTGCGGACGGACCGCAGACGCCATCTCATCGCTCGGGCCTCGGGTGTGACGCGGGACGGATGTGTAACCACATTTATACGAAGGAGATTCGCAGATCCCCCCCGGGGCCGCGAGCGTAACAGATCGCCGTTCCGGTGGGGGCGAATGCGGTAATCTTAACCACCAATAGCCCTTTTGTCCCGTTTTACCGTGAGCGGGATGAAGGCTCGCTGGAGGACGCCCGTCGGCACCGGCCGGACGCGGCACCGGGCCTGGCCAGCAGCATCCCGTAGCGTGGAGTCATGCGAGCGTGGGTGGTGCACCAGCCCGGCCCGATGGCGTCCGGGCCGGTCAAGCTGGCCGAGCGGCCGGTTCCCGATCCGGGCCCTGGCGAACTGCTGGTGAAGGTGCGGGCCTGCGGGGTCTGCCGCACCGATCTGCACCTGGCCGAAGGTGACCTGCCACCCAAGGCACGCGACGTCACCCCGGGCCACGAGGTCGTCGGCGAGGTGGTCGCGGTGGGGCCGAGCGGGCACGGCAAGGCCCGGTTCGTGCCCGGCGACCGGGTCGGCGCGGCCTGGCTGGCAGGCACCGACGGGACCTGCGAGTACTGCCGGCACGGCAAGGAGAACCTGTGCCCGGCCTCGGTCTACACCGGCTGGGACATCCACGGCGGCTACGCCGAGTACCTCACGGTCGCTGACGCCTACGCCCACCCGCTGCCCAGTGGCTTCTCCGACGCCGAACTGGCCCCGCTGCTGTGTGCCGGGATCATCGGCTACCGCGCCCTGCTGCGGGCGGAGATCCCGCCCGGCGGCACGCTCGGCATCTGGGGATTCGGCGGGTCGGCGCATCTGGCCGCGCAGGTAGCCATCGCCCAGGGGGCGGCGGTGCATGTGTTCACCCGGGCACCCGCCGCCCGGGAACTGGCACTGGAACTGGGCGCGGCCTCCGCGCAGGACTCCTTCGACCCGTCCCCGGAGGCGCTCGACTCGGCGATCATCTTCGCGCCGGTCGGCGACATGGTGACGCCCGCGCTCGCCGCGCTCGGCCGGGGCGGCACGCTGGCCATCGCCGGCATCTACCTGACCGGCATCCCCGCGCTGGACTACACCCGGCACCTGTTCCAGGAGCGGACGCTGCGCAGCGTTACCGCCAACACCCGCGGTGACGCCGCCGATTTCCTCACCCTGGCGCAGCGGCTGCGGATCAAGGTCACGACGACCCCCTACTCCTTCGACCAGGCCGACCGCGCACTGGCCGATCTGGCGGCTGACCGGGTGCACGGAGCTGCCGTTCTGTCCCTGTGAGGGCCAGGCACGGCGGACCCGCACCCTGCGGCACGGGGCGCATGGAAGCCGGCGCCGCGCAGCCCCCGGGCGGGCACGCTGCGTAGGCTGGCCCGGTGACCGGCAGTCTCGATGCCGCCCGTGCGCTGCTGCGCCGCAGCCCGCTCGTGGACGGCCACAACGACCTCGCCTGGGAGCTGCGCGAGCTGCGTGGCCAGGACCTGGGCAAGACCGACCTGGCCGCCCCGGTCAAGCTCACCCACACCGACCTGCCCCGGCTCGCGGCAGGTGGGGTCGGTGCCCAGTTCTGGTCGGTCTACGTGCCCGCGTCGCTGGCGGGCGAGACTGCCGTGGCCACCACCCTGGAACAGATCGATTTCGTCCACCGCATGATCGCCCGGTACCCGGACCGGCTGGAACTGGCGCTGAGCGCGGCCGACGTGGAGCGGATCTTCGCCGCGGGCAAGGTGGCGTCGCTGCTCGGCGCCGAGGGCGGGCACAGCATCGCCTGCTCGCTGGGCGCGCTGCGGGTGCTGCACCGGCTGGGGGTGCGGTACCTGACCCTGACCCACAACGCCAATGTGCCGTGGGCCGACTCGGCCACCGACGAGCCGGCAGCGGGCGGGCTGACCGCGTTCGGGCGGCAGGTGACCGGGGAGATGCAGCGGCTCGGCATGCTGGTGGACCTGTCCCATACCGCGGCAGAGACCATGCGCGACGCCTTCGACGTGGCGGAGGCGCCGGTCATCTACTCGCACTCCAGCGCCCGGGCACTGTGCGACCACCCGCGCAACGTGCCGGACGAGATGCTCGCCCGGCTGCCCGGCAACAACGGCGTATGCATGGTCACCTTCGTGCCCGCGTTCGTGTCTCAGCAGTGCCGGGAGTGGGAGCAGGAGCTGGCGGCCGAGATGGAACGGCGCGGGGAGGACACCATGAACCGGGCCAGCCGGGCGGCGGCGAAGCAGGAGTACGCCCGCGCCCATCCCGCGCCGCGCGCCACCCTCGCGCAGGTGGCCGATCACGTAGAGCATGTGCGCGCGGTGGCCGGGGTCGATCACGTCGGGCTCGGCGGGGACTTCGACGGGACCGACGACCTGCCCGACGGCCTGCCCGACGTCTCCTGCTACCCGGCGCTCATCGCCGGGCTGCTGGACCGTGGCTGGAGCGAGCAGGACTGCGCCCGGCTCGCCGGCGGCAACGTGCTGCGGGTGATGCGGGAAGCCGAGACCGCCGCCCGGGCGATCGCCGCCCGGCGTGGCCCGTCCCTGGTGCGGATCGAGGAGGCCGACGCGCCCGCCAGCTGACCAGCCCGTGTTCCCACCCCCTGTACGGGCAGTGGGTCTCGCGGTCTGAGGGGCGCAGCAGGCCCATCCGCAGGTCGGTGAGGGGCAGGTGGAAGCGGGGCGGCAGCCCGGTCTCGAACAGGATGCGGGGCTGGCGGGAGTCGGCCGGCAGGTAATAGACCGGGTAGTGCGGCCCCTCCCAGACCAGGACCGGGTGCAGGGTGTCCACCACCAGCTGGCCTGCCAGGTAGGCCCGGACCCGCTTGTGACACGGCTCGACTCTGATCCCACGCGTCGCTTGCGCCACCGATGATCTCCATCCCGGCCCGGGTAGTGAACCACGACACTTGTTTGGCCCAGTAGCGTCAATGTATGCGACTTGGGGTGCTGGACGTTGGATCCAATACGGTGCACTTCCTGGTGGTTGACGCTCACCAGGGTGGCCGGCCGCTGCCGGTGTTCTCCCACAAGGACGAGCTCCACCTCGGTGACAACCTGGAGCACGGCAACCGGCTGTCCCGCAGTTGCGCCCTGCGGCTGCGCGCCTTCGTCGGCGAGGCTCTGCAGATCGCCGAGGACAAGGGCGTGGAAGAGCTGCTCGCCTTCGCCACCTCAGCGGTTCGTGACGCCGCCAACGGTGACGACGTACTGGCCTCGATCAAGTCCGAGACCGGTGTGGACATCGCGGTGCTGCCCGGGCCGGAGGAGGCACGGCTGACGTTCCTGGCTGCCCGCCGCTGGTTCGGCTGGTCGTCGGGCAAGGTGCTCATGCTCGACATCGGCGGCGGCTCGCTGGAGATCGCGGCTGGCATCGATGAGGTACCCGATGTGGCAGTCTCGCTGCCGCTCGGCGCGGGCAGGCTGACCAGGGACTGGCTCACCGGCGATCCGCCCGCGGCGGAGGAGATCCGCCAGCTGCGCCGGCATGCGCGGGCCGAGATCGCGCGCCGGGCCGGTGAGGTGACCCGGATCGGGGAGCCCGACCGGGCGGTGGCCACCTCGAAGACGTTCAAGCAGCTGGCCAGGATCGCCGGTGCCGCGCCCTCGGACGCTGGCCCGTACGTCCGCCGGGTGGTCAGCCACGCCGACGTCACCGACCTGTCCAAGCGCCTGGCGGTGATGTCGGTGGCCGAACGGGCCGAGCTGCCCGGTGTCTCCCGTGGCCGGGCGCCGCAGCTGGCCGCGGGAGCGCTGGTCGCCGATGCCGCGATGGACCTGTTCGGCCTGGCGGAACTCGAGATCTGCCCGTGGGCGCTGCGCGAGGGTGTCATCCTGCGGCGGATCGACGCCCTGTCCTCCTGACCCTGTCCTCCTGACCCGGGGATCGGCTCAGTCGGGCAGGACCCGCACGTTCTCGGCGCCGCCGGCGGCCGAACTGCCGTTCTCCGGCCCGGTCCGGCCCGGCTGGCTGGCCACGCCCGGCCGGCTGTCGCTGCCGCCGCCCGCGTGCGCGCCCACGTGACCCGGCCCGGCCGCGGGAGTGGGAGTGGGAGTGGGAGCGGGAGTCATCTCCGGGCCGGTCTTGTCGCGTTCCTGGCCGGGCTCACGGGCGCCAGCCCGGCCGGTCGGTCCCCGCCTGGTGTCCGCCGCGCCCTGCCTGCCGGTGGGCCCGGCCCCGCCGCCAGCCGCGAACGAGGTGGCGACCGACTTGGCGACCTCGTCCTCCAGCGACCCGCGGGACGTCTCGCTGGCCACCAGGTTGGTGACCACGTCACGGATCTCGGTGAGGCGGCGCATGGTCTCGGTGTGCCTGGAGGTCAGCAGGTTCAGCCGCCGCTCGGCGCCATCGTGGATGGCACTGGCCCGCACGGTGGCCTCATCGAGCATCTGCTTGGCCTGCGCCTTGGCCGTGGCGAGCGTGCTTTCGGCATCCTTGGTCGCTTCGCTGATGGCGCGCTCGGTCTCCGCCCGGGCCGAGTTGCGCATCTTGTCCGCCTCCGCCCGGGCGGAGGCGATGGCGTTCTCCGCCTGCTCCTGGGCGGCGGTCAGCATCCGCTCGGTCTGCTCGCGGGCCTCGGTGCGGATCCGGTCTGCTTCCTTCTTCGCATCCTCGCGCTGCTTGCCGATCTCGTCCTGAGCCCGGTTGCGCTGGGCCTTCGCCTCGTCGTCGGCGAGCTTGAGAATCTGGCCGACCCGCTCGCTGATCTCCTCGTGCGCGGGCTTGCCGCTCAGCCCCTGGCGGGCGGCGGACAGTTCCAGGCGCAGCCGCTCGGTCTCGTCAAACGAGTGCGAGAGCCGCTCCTCGAGATCACGGGTCTGGCTGCGCGATCGCGCCACGAACTCATCCACCTGCCGGCGGCTGTACCCGCGCATCTGGACCTCGAAGGCATCTTCGCCGTCGACGTCGGTCATCAGGTCTGCGTCATCAGTCATGGTGGCACCCGGAGATGAGTATGGCCGGTCCGCGTTGCTGCCCGTGCGGGGCGAGGCGGGGCTGGCTCAGATGGCGGTAGGAGGTCGGCCGCGGGAGCGGCTTGGGACTGGCCGCCCGGGGGGTGTTGGGGCGGATGACGGTTGGGGATATGGCGCTGACGGGCACGACTCTCGTCCCGAAGCACGCCCGCGCGCAACCGAAACGGACGATTATCCCGTTTTGCCGTGATTGCAGAGACACCCTGTGACTAGCCCCCCACCCCGTCGGTTCACCCCGGTACGGCCGTCCCGGGGATCACTAGCCAACCATGCCACGGCCGACTGCATGCCGCCGTTCCGGGGTCAGGTTGCGGTGGGCTCGCCGACGGCCGGGGTGAGCCGGTGGTCTACCCTGCCCAGCACGGGGACGCGGCCGCCGGCGGCACCGTGCTGGGCAGGTGAGCTGGGCAGGTGAGCGGCGGCGGACCGGGGAGGCTGCCAGTGCATGACTACCGGCTGGGCACGCTGGGCGAAGCCGCGCCGTCGGTCCATCCAGACGCCTGGGTCGCCCCCAGCGCGGTGATCGTGGGCCGGGTGAGCATCGGCCGGGCGGCCAGCGTCTGGTACGGCTCGGTGCTGCGGGCCGACGACGACGAGATCGTGGTCGGCCCCGAGTGCAACATCCAGGACCTGTGCTGCCTGCATGTGGATCCTGGGGAGCCGGTGATCCTGGCGGAACGGGTCTCGCTGGGCCACCATGCCACCGTCCACGGCGCGCACGTGGAGGCCGGCGCGCTGATCGGGATCGGGGCGGTCGTCCTCGGGCGGGCGCGCATCGGCGCCGGGTCGCTGGTGGCGGCGGGCACGGTGATCCGGCCGGGGCAGCAGGTGCCGCCGGGGGTCCTGGTCGCCGGTGTGCCGGGGCGGGTCGTCCGCGAGCTGACCGACGAGGACCGGGCCACGTTCTCGGACACAGCCGCCCGGTACGTTCAGCGCGCGGCGCGCCACAAGGACGCGACCTGGGCCGCGCCATAGGCCGGCGCGCCACGACGACGCGGCATGGGGCGCCATCGGTAATTCCGCGGCCTGGAGTGCGCTATAGGGGGCGGCGCGCCGGCTGGGAGATCCGCGTGTGATCCGCCGCTGGGCATACGACGGACCGATGAGCGACCGCTTTTACCGGGTTCCCGGACATGGTGCGGCCAGCTTATTGGAATTGTTATCAGGGGAGTGGGTAAAATCCCCCGAAGGTGGTCCAGGAATGACCCTGTTGGGTCATGCGGGGGCGTCGGACCGCGTCGTAGCCTTGTTGCCAGGGTTCGCTGCGGATCCGCTCGGCGATGGAGGTGGGCGCGGTGCGTGAGCATCTCGATCTTCGTGTCCACGACAGCGTGGCGCTCGATGAGATCGAGCTCTATGCCGAAGTGCTCAGTGCCGTTGCAGCCAGTGACCGTGCGCTTACTCCGGAAGAACTCGACGAGGTTCTCGGGGTGAAGTCAGTCGCCTGACTGGCGCACATCCCGGCGGATGGCGGTTCACTAGCGGCGGCACGCGCTTCGATGCGCGCAGTCAGCTGTCCCGGCGGTACATGACATCGGTCGCCACGCGCGAGAATCCCAGGGATTCATACAGCCTGATCGCCGCCGTATTCGTTTCATCGACGTAGAGCATCACCCCGTCCAGCCCGCGGTCGCGCAGATAGTGCAGGCCGATCAGGGTCAGCGCCCGGCCGAGGCCGGTGCCCTGCTCGGCCGGGTCGACCCCGATCACGTACACCTCGCCCACCGGCCCGCTGGCTGACGGCGGCCCGCTGGCTGCCGCCGGGCCGCCGCCCGGAACCGAGGTGTGGATCTTGGTCCAGTGGAAGCCCACCAGCTGGCCGCCGCGCTCGGCCAGGAAGAAGCCGTCCGGGTCGAACCATGGCTCACGCTTCCGGCGGTCCAGGTCCGCCCGCGTCCACCGGCCCTGTTCCGGGTGACCGGCGAAAGCGCGGCCGTTCAGCGCTATCCAGTCGTCCTCGTCCTGGCCGGGGACAAAGGTCCGGACGGTGACTCCCGCGGCGATGCGTGGCTCGGCCACGGCCGGGAGCAGGGAGCGATGCATGCGCCACAGGGCACGGGCGCGGCTGAACCCGGTGCTCGCCGCCAGCCTGGCCGCGGCCGGCAGCTCCCCATGCGCCCAGAGCATCACCGGCTGCCCGGCGGCCTGCGCCACCAGCGCCCGGGTGAGTGCCGTGCCCAGGCCGCGGCCGCGGTGTGCGGGGTGGACGGCCAGTTCACCGCTTCCGCCTTCCGCCGGGTCACCCCCGCCGAGGTGAGCGAAGCCGGCCAGCTCGCCGCCCCGCCAGAGCAGCAGGTTGTGTGCCGCGTCGGTGCCGCCGTACCGGACGTGCAGCAGGACCTGGTCCGACAGCGGGCCGACGCCGTCGGCCGCCGCGGCGGCGTCGGCGAGCTGGCGCACCGCGCTGGCCTCGTCCGGCGTGAGCTGGCCACGTACGGCGATGCGCACAGTGCCAGCGCCCGGGTCCGGTGACGCGCCCTCAGCGGTCGGCCCGGGCAGGGCTGGACTCCCTCGCCTCTGGCGCGTCCGCCGCACTGGCCGGCCCGGCGCCCTGGGCCTGCACCGGCCGGCCGCCGCCATTGGCGGCAATGTCCTCATCAGGGCCACCGCCGGCGGTGTCGCCGCCTGCCATGCCCGTAGCGGCGCCGTCATCGGCGAGCTCGTCGTCCTGCGTCAGCTCCCCGGACCTGACCTCGCGCGGGTGCCCCCGCCGGCCTTCGTCCAGCTTGAGCGGGACGAACCGGTAGCCCACGTTGCGCACGGTGCCGATCAGCGCCTCGTGTTCGGGGCCCAGCTTGGCCCGCAGCCTGCGCACGTGGACATCGACCGTGCGGGTGCCGCCGAAGTAGTCGTATCCCCAGACCTCTTGCAGCAGGTGGGCCCGGGTGAAGACCCGGCCGGGATGCTGGGCGAGGAACTTCAGCAGCTCGAATTCCTTGAACGTGAGATCGAGGGCGCGGGCGCGCAGCCGTACCGTGTAGGTGGCCTCGTCGATCGCGAGATCGCCGGACCGGATCTCGTCGGGGGCGGCGGGTGCGATGGTGGCCTGGCGCCCGATGGCGAGCCGCAGCCTGGCCTCGACTTCGGCCGGCCCGGCTGTGTGCAGGATCACATCGTCGGTGCCCCAGTCGGCAGCCACCGCGGCCAGCCCGCCCTCGGTCACCACGGCGAGAACCGGGACCTCCACGCCCGCGGACCGCAGCGTGCGGCACAGTTCCCTGGCCCGGGCCAGATCACGGCGCGCGTCAACCAGCACCGCGTCCGCCGCGGGCGAGTCTGCCAGCCCGGCGGCCTCGGCGGGCGCGGCCCGTACCGTGTGGAGCAGCAGGCCGATCGCTGGCAGGATCTCCCCGGGAGGGTCGGTGGCGCTTGTGAGCAGCAGAAGCTCACTCAAGTGCTGCCACCTCCGCCCTGCCGTGCTCTACACGAGAGACTGACCATGGATGGACCGGTGGGCAGCGTCGCCCGGATCCGATGTGAGCGAGGATAGCCGACATGGCGATCGTGACCGTGCGGTACTGGGCCGCAGCGAAGCAGGCGGCCGGAATCGCCGAGGAAAGCCTGACCGCCGGCACGCTGGCTGAGGCCCTCGCCGCCATGCGGGCGGGCCACCGCTCCGCCCCTGACCTGGACGCCGTCCTGGCCCGGTCCTCGTTCCTCATCGACGGCGAGCGGGCGGCCGGGCCGACCGCTGATGTCACGCTGCGCGATGGGGCCGTCATCGAGGTCCTGCCGCCGTTCGCCGGCGGCTGACGCGGGCATGACCATTGGGTGCCGGGCGGCGCCGTGGCCGCCGCGCCATGGCCGTGCGCCCGGGACCGGCAGGCCGGTCGGCAGCCCGCCCCGGAGGTGGGAGCGTGGGCATTCGCGGTGAACCGGACAGGCGCCAGGGCCGTGACAAGAGTGTGGCGCGCAGCGGTACCAGCGGCGGGTGGCCCAAGGACCGGGTCAGCGATGAGTCACTGGTGCGCGCGCTCTACGCGGAACACGCCGGCCCCCTGTTGCGCTATGCGCTGCGAATGACTGACGGAGACCGGCAGCGAGCTGAGGACATTGTGCAAGAAACGCTTTTCCGTGCCTGGCTGCATCCCGAGGCGATCGCGGAACGCCCGGCCCGGCCCTGGCTGTTCGCGGTGGCGCGCAACCTCGCGGTAGACGCGCACCGGGCGAGGAAGGCGCGCCCGCAGGAAGTCGGGGAGGGTGCGCTTGAACTTGTGCCCGTTCCTGACCAGGCTGATCGAGTGCTCGAATCATGGGCCGTGGCCGACGCGCTGGCCACTCTCCGGCCCGAACACCGCCGGGTCCTGCTGGAGACCTACTACCTGGGCCGGTCGGTGGCTGAAGCCGCCGCCGTGCTGGGCATCCCGGCCGGGACCGTCAAGTCCCGTGCCTTCTACGCGCTGCGGGCACTGAAGCTGGCACTGGAAGAGCGGGGGCTGGCGCCATGAGCGGCGCAGCGGACTGCCGCGAGATCCGGCACGCGCTCGGTGTCTACGTGCTGGGTGCCATCGACCCGGTTGACCGTTCCCTGGTCGACCAGCACCTGGCCGGATGCCCGGACTGCCGGGAGGAGCTGGCCAGCCTGGCGGGGCTGCCGGCGCTGCTGCGCCGGGTGCCGGCCGCCGAGGCGGAGCGGCTGGCGGCCGACTCTGCCGAGCACCTGCTGGAGGACTCAGCGCCGGACGATCTGCTGCCGGCCGTGC
The DNA here is from genome assembly GCA_035532275.1 of Streptosporangiaceae bacterium. Classification (GTDB taxonomy): domain Bacteria; phylum Actinomycetota; class Actinomycetes; order Streptosporangiales; family Streptosporangiaceae; genus UBA9676. The sequence goes on from DATKRG010000040.1 coordinate 37,918, forward strand.
TGGCCAGGACCACGCACGTGCGGCGGGTCCGCCGCTGGCGTGAGCTGGCAGTCGCCGCGGCGGTGACGGTGCTGGCCCTGGGCGCCGGTGCGGCCGGGGCGAACATGCTGCACGGCAGCGCGGCTCCGGGACACCGGCATGTGGCACAGAGTGGCGGGTCCGCGCTAGCCGGGCGGCACGCCTGGCAGACGGTCTCCGAGACCAGCGCGATGACCGGCGTGACCCTGACCGTGAAGTACCGGCCGATGCCGTGGGGAACCACCATGACGGCCCAGGTGGGCGGCATCCGGTCCGGCACGGTCTGCCAGTTCTGGGTCACCGACTCCTCGGGGCACCGCCGCCTGGTCGGCGGCTGGCGAGTGGAATACCAGGGCGGGCCGATGTGGTACCCGGCCTCGACCTCGCTGACCGACTCGAACCTGCGCAGCTTCGAGGTGACCGCGGGCGGGAAGGTCGTGGCCACCGTGCACGCCCCCTAGTACGGCACGGCACGACGCCAGTACCAGGCACGGCTCTTGCCCGCTCCAGAGGCCGGGAATGGGACGGGGGCCGGCGGCGCTGTATGCGGCGTGGCAGCCGGGATGATCGTGCTCGCCGTCGTGCTGGTGGGCGCGACCGCGGCCGGGCTCGTGCGGCTCCGGCGCGACGGCCGGCTCCGTGAGTCAGCCGGGCAGCGGCTGACCGCCGCCGACCTCGGCCATCCGCTCGGGGACCGGGCCACGCTGCTGCAGTTCTCGTCGGAGTTCTGCGCGCCCTGCCGTGCGGCCAGGCAGCTGCTCGCCGACGTGGCCGGCGGCAGCGACGGGATTGCCCACGTGGAGATCGACGTCGCGGGCCGGATAGACCTGGCCAGGCGGCTGGACATCCGGCGCACCCCGACCGTGTTCGTACTCGGCCCGCAGGGGCAGATCGCCCGGCGCGCCAGCGGGCTGCCGCGCCGGTCCGAGGTGGTCGAGGCGCTGGCGCTGGCCGCGGGGGAGATGGCCTGATGGCCGCTTTCGTCCCCACTCACCTTGTACGCCCGGCATCTGTTAGCGTGGCCAGCCAAAACCTACTGAACCGCTGGGAAGTGACAGGTGGCATGCGCGCACGTAGCATCGGTGGCGTGCTCGCTGCCACGAACGCCGGCCGGCCAGGGTCCTGGCCCGTGCTGGCGGCGCCCATGGCGGCCCTGCTGACCAGGCGGCGCCCGGTCGACTACTGCCTGGTTGCGGCGGCGCTGTGTCCACCCCAGCCGCGTCAGCGCCAGTCAGCCTGAGCACACCCGGCGGCCCCGGCCAGGATCGGCCCGGCGCGAGCCGGGTAGGGGGCCGGTGACGGCCCCGGTGGGCCCGGGGCGGGTGGCGGGTGATGCCGGATCGGCGATGAGGCCGTGACCGGATTCCCAGGCTCGCGGACTGCCAGGCGCGGGAGAGCCAGATCCCGGACCGCACATCGGAAGAGGTGGCCACGCCCATGAAGATCGACCCGAGAGGCCAGCGCTTCAATGCCGCGCTGTCCGCGGCCGTCCTCGCGATCGTCCTCATCACCGGCAGCGGCTGGCTGCTGGCGGCACAGGCGCTGGTGTTCGGCATCGCCGCCGTGCTGGGACTGAGCTACTCGCCTTACGGCCTGATCTACCGGACGCTGGTCAGGCCAAGGCTAGGCCCGCCCCGTGAGCTGGAGGCCGCGGCCGCGCCGCGGTTCGCCCAGGGTGTCGGGCTGGTTGTCAGCGTCATCGGAGTGATCGGGTACGCGGCCGGGCTCACGCCGCTGGGCATTGCTGGCGCCGCGCTGGCGCTGGTGGCCGCGTTCCTGAACGCCGCTTTCGGCCTGTGCCTGGGCTGCGAGATGTATGTGCTCATTCACCGAATCTGGCCGCGCCAGCAGCGGGTGGCACCGGCAGAGCCTGACAAGGAGGTACCCGCATGAGCCGCTCCGACGTTCTCGTGGAGGCCGACTGGGTGGAAGCGCACCTGGATGACCCAGGCGTGGTCCTGGTCGAGGTCGACGAGGACACCTCCGCCTACGACAAGGGGCACATCCGCACAGCTGTCAAGGTGGACTGGCGGCGCGATCTGCAGGACCCGGTGCGCCGTGACTTCGTGGACGCCCATGGCTTCGAGGAGCTGATGTCCGAGCGCGGCATCAGCAACGACGACACGGTCATCCTCTACGGCGGCAACAACAACTGGTTCGCCGCTTACGCCTACTGGTACTTCCGCCTGTACGGGCACAACGACGTCAAGCTGCTCGACGGCGGGCGCAAGAAGTGGGAGCTGGACTCCCGCGAGATGGTCACCGTCGTCCCGGACCGGCCCCGGGCGTCCTACCAGGCATCGCAGCAGGACACGTCCCTGCGTGCCATGCGCGATGAGGTGGTGGCCGCGATCGGCAAGCGGAACCTGGTGGACGTGCGGTCACCCGACGAGTTCACCGGCAAGCTGCTGGCGCCCGCGCACCTGCCGCAGGAGCAGGCACAGCGGGCGGGCCACATCCCGACCGCGAAGAACGTCCCGTGGTCCAAGGCCGCGAACGACGACGGCACCTTCCGCTCCGATGAGGAGCTGCAGGCGCTCTACCACGACGAGGCGGGCGTGGACTTCAGCAAGGACACCATCGCCTACTGCCGGATCGGCGAGCGCTCCGCGCACACCTGGTTCGTCCTGCACGAACTGCTCGGCCAGCCGAACGTGAAGAACTACGACGGGTCATGGACCGAGTACGGGTCACTGGTCGGGGTGCCCATCGAGCTTGGTGAGGCACGATGAGCGGGCCGGCGCAGGGAGCCGGGTCGCCGCAGGGATGCAGGGCGCCCGCCGGCGGGGCCGCCATGACGGCGGGCGCCGCTGGCGAGGCCGTCATCGAAGGCCGGGTGATCCGTGGCGGAACGCCAGCATCAATTGGTTATGCCCGGCTTCTGAATGATGGCGGTGACTTCGTCGCCGAAGTCCCCCTGGGCACCGATGGCGGGTTCCGCTTCTTCGCCGCGCCGGGCACCTGGACCGTCCGGGTGCTCGCGCCCGGGGGCGGGCGCATCGACCAGACGGTGTCAGCCGACTATGGCCAGGTTGCCAAACTCGAACTGAGTATCTAGTCGGCTTAGCACGTGCGGCACGGCCCGGGCGGGGCAGGCGGGACACGCCTGCCCCGCTCCGGCATCTGCGGACCAGCCCAGGCCGCTGGCCAGGCGTTTCGCAACCCGTCATCCGTTCGTCGTTTTCTTATTCCCCTTCCGTTCAACTGCGCGTAACCCGGGCTGCCTATCTATGGAGTGCCGGGTGGGCAGGCCTCACCCGGTACCAACCGACCTCGAGCGATCCGGTGAGGCGTGCAGTGTCGATTCAGGCTGATCCAGCGGGGGGGCTGCCAGGACGGACGACGGGTGTGGCGCCAGCGGATCTCGACGGGCAGATCAGTGCGGGCCGGGCGGATGCAGCCGGGGGCCGGGCAGCCACCGGTTCGCCGGCGATCCGCGCTGTCGACCTCACGCTCAGCTTCGGCGACCGGGACATCCTGCGTGACATCTCGCTCGATATCCAGCCCGGCGTGGTGACCGCCCTGCTCGGGCCGACGGGCTCGGGCAAGACAACCCTGCTGCGTACCTTCAACCGGATGAACGACAAGGTCACCGGTTACCGGCACGCTGGTGATGTGCTGCTGGAAGGGCGCAGCATCTGGCACTCCGGCACCGACACCATGGCGCTGCGCCGCCGGGTCGGCATGCTGTTCCAGCGGCCGAACCCGTTCCCCATGTCCATCCTTGACAACGTGATCTCCGGTGTGAAGGCTCACCGGCTGGCCGGCCGGCATCAACTCAAGGAGATCGCCGAGGGGCGACTGCGTGAGGTGGGGCTGTGGGACGCCGTGTCCGGGCGGCTCAAGGATTCGCCGTTCCGGCTCTCCGGCGGCCAGCAGCAGTTGCTATGCCTGGCACGGGCGCTGGCGGTCGACCCTGACGTGCTGCTGCTGGACGAGCCCACGTCCTCACTCGACCCGGTCGCCACCGAGTCGATCGAGGCACTGCTGCGGACCCTGATCCCGCAGCTGACGGTGATCATCGTCACCCACAACCTGGCCCAGGCCCGGCGGGTGGCGGACCGCACGATCTTCCTCAACAAAGGCCGGCTGGTGGAGCACGGCGACACCCAGCAGGTCTTCGAGAACCCGGCCGAGGAGGAAACCGCGCACTACGTGGGCGG
>DATKRG010000041.1:0-17529 GCA_035532275.1 Streptosporangiaceae bacterium
GAGCAGGGCCTCCACCGCGTCGGCGGCCTGCTCGAGCAGCAGCGGCAGTTCCGCGCGCTCGGCGGCAGCGAAGTCACGCAGGACGAACACGGCTGGGTCCATCCGCCCCGGCGGCCGGCCGATGCCGAACCTGACCCGGTAATAGTCGCGTGTGCCCAGCGAGCCGGTCACCGCGCGGAGCCCGTTGTGGCCGTTGTCCCCGCCACCGCGCTTGAGCCGGATCGCGCCGAACGGGATGTCCAGCTCATCGTGGATGACCACCAGCTGGCTGGCCGGGACCTGGTAGTAACGGCACAGCCCGGCCACCGGCCCGCCGGACAGGTTCATGAAGGTCAGGGGCTTGCCGAGGGTCACCGGCAGCCCGGCGAGCCGCCCTTGCGCGACCATGGCCTGGAACTTGGCAGCCCGGAACGCCGCACCGCTGCGCAGGGCGAGCAGGTCCGCCACCATGAACCCGGCATTGTGCCGGTTGCCCGCGTAGCCGGGGCCCGGGTTGCCGAGCCCCACCACGAGCCAGCGGGCAGCGGTCATGCCGCCGCGGCCCGCCACACGCCCGCGGGCATGTCCTGGAGTTCTCCGGACACGCCCTAGCCGGACTGCTCGGCAGATGCCTCCGCCTCGGCGGGCGCCTCGGCGGCAGCCTCGGGGGCGGGCGGCACCTCCCCGGGTACGGCCTCGGCGGGCGGCGCGCCGATCTCGGCTTCCATCTGCTCCGCGGTCGGGGCCGCGAGCACGTGCAGCACCAGGGTCTCGGGCTCCACCGCCAGCGTGGCCCCGGCAGGCAGGACCAGGTCGCCGGCGTGCACCGACGCGCCGATCTCCATGCCCTCCACGTCGATCTCGATGGCCTGCGGGATCGCGGTGGCCTCGGCCTCGACCGGGACCTGGATGATCTGCTGGTCGAGCAGCCCGCCGGGGAACACCTCCCCGGTGATGTGCACCGGCACGTCGACGGTGACCTTCTCGCCGCGGCGCACCATGATCAGGTCCACGTGCTCGACGGATCCCCTGATCGGGTCGCGCTGGACGGCCTTGGGCAGGGCGAGCTGGTTGCCGCCGGGCAGGCCGTCGATGCGGATGAGCACGTTCGGGGTCTTCAGCGCCATCATCAGCTGATGGCTGGGCAGGGTGATGTGCCGGGTGTCCGTGCCGTGCCCGTAGACGATGGCGGGAACCCGTCCCCCGCGCCGTGTGCGGCGGGCAGCACCCTTGCCGAACTCGGTACGCGGCTCAGCGGCGATGCGAACCTCAGGCACGGTGGTGACTCCTTCGGGAAGCTTCGGTCACCGGCGCGGCGGCCAGGCTCACGCCCGGCGGTCCACCCACAGCCGGACTGTGGAGCCGGTAAGGCACGCGGCAACGCGCGACTACGCATTCTAGCCGACCTGGCGGGCCGGCCGGGCCGCCGCTTCTCAGCCGTGATACTGGGGCGGGGGCGGCGTGGCCGTCGTCGGCCCGGCAGCAGCCTGGGCATTCTCATACGTGCTGTGCGGCGCAGCGGGGTGGACTGCGGCGGCCACAGCGACGGCGCCCCCGCCGAGCAGGGCGGCGAGGGACAGGATGCCTGCGGTCATGGCGATGCGGGCACGGGTGGTCGCGGTCATGGTTGCTCCATTCCAAGCTCCGGTAAGGACGCCCGGCGGCAGGTGCCAGCGCCGGTCCCTGTCATCTCGCGCGCGGGCCAGGCCAGCAGCAAGCCCATCCCCCGTGCCCCTGCGGCCGACATGAAGGTGGTGTCACGCCTGGGGCACGCCCCCAGCGTGACACCACCCTGGATGTGTCGCTGTATCTGGTGTCCGGTACGGGACTCAGCCCTGATACCGAGGCGGTGGCGGCGTGCTGTCCGCCGGCTTCGCGGCGGGCGGCTCGGTCGTCTCCTCTGGCGGCGTAGCCTCAGTCTGCGGCTGCTCGTCGCTGGCCTGTGGCTGCGGTTCCTCCGTCGGCGTTTCCCCCATGATGTGTCCTTTCCCCGAATTCCCGGGAGTCACTTAATGAACGGTGACTGCTATTCAGCATCAGCGTAACGGCTGGATGGGGCGGCATCCGGCTTTCCGGAAGAGTCTCACCAAAGGGTGACACTAGGGGAACTTCAGCTCGCCTCTTTGACTATCGTCCGCAGGCTGGCACGAAGCTCTGATGCCTGGGCCTGATCGCCAAGTTCCTCGAACAAGTGCAGCGCACTGGCGAGCAGTTCGCCCGCACGCACGACGTCTCCCGTGCGCAGCCGGGCCTCGCCAAGCCGCCGGAGCACGGCGGCCTCGCCGCCACGGTCACCGATGGCCTGCCAGATGCTGAGCGCATCGCGCAAGCAGGTGGTGGCGTCATCGAGCCGGCCCAGATCGAGATAGAGCCCGCCGAGGTCACTCAGCGACTCCGCTTCGGCATCCCGGGATCCTATTTCCCGGAAGATGGCCAGCGCCCGCTCAAGGTGAGCTATGGCCTCATCCGGCCGGTGCAGTTCCCGGCATGCGCTGCCCAGGACGTCGAGTGCCATCCCCTCTCCATACCTGTTCTCTGCCTGCTGCTGGGTCACCAGCGAACGCAGCGCGGCGGCCTGCGCTTCCTCGAAACGGCCCAGGCCGAAATAGGCCATGGCCAGATTGTTGGCCAGCCGCGCCTCGCCCACCGGGTTGGCGAGTTCGCGGTAAAGCGCGAGCGCCTGCTCGAACCTGCTGATGGCCTGTTCCATCCGCTGCACTCCATAGGCCATGCCGAGGTTGTTGAGCATCCACGCCTCGGCCTCACGGTCACCGTGCAGCCGCGCGCTGGCCAGGCCTGCCTCGTGGGTGGTGACCCAGTCGGCCCAGTGGCTGCGCCGGTAGAAGAAGCTCATCGCCGCCGCCGGCAGCTTCCAGGCGATCTCATGGAGCCCGTACTCGGCGGCCAGCTTCGCCGCCGCGCTCAGGCTGGCCCGCTCTCCCTCGCACCACGCCAGCGCCTCACCCACGGACCCGAACTCAAGCGGGTGAACGCGAGGCGGCGGCGGTGCCAGCGGCACGCGCGCATGTTGCGGGGAAATGACCCGGGCCGCCATCTCGGTGGCGTGCAGGTACCAGGTGAGCAGCCGGCGCACCGCGGCCTGGCGGTCCTGCTCGCTCTCTTGGGCGCGGGCCCGGTCGGCCGCGTACACCCGCAGCAGGTCATGGAAGCGGTAGCGGTCCGGCTCGGGCGAGTGCAGCAGATGCGCGTCGACCAGCACCTCCAGCGCCTCTTCCGCCGCCTGCTCGCTGCGCCCGAGCAGCGCGGCCGCCGCGGGCAGCGCGATGTCAGGGCCGGTCCACACCCCCAGCAGCCGGAACGCGTGCGCGGGGCTCACCCCACCGGGCCGGGCGGACCCGGCGAGGCTGCCGAAGCTCACCTCGAAGGACGCCCGGACGGCCAGGTTCCCGGCCTGCAGCTCATCCAGCCGCTGCCGCTCGTCGGCGAGGCGGGCGGCAAGCTTGTGCACGTTCCAGCCACCCCGCGCGGCCAGCCGGGCACCGGCGATCCTGATCGCCAGCGGCAGCCCCGCGCACGCCGTCAGCACATCGCCGGTGGCGGCCGGCTCCGCGCTCGCCCGCGCCTCGCCCGCGACCCGGCCGAACAGGGCGCGCGCCTCGGCGGCCGGCAGCACATCCAGGTCCATGAGCCGGCTTCCCACCAGCTCGGGCATGGCCCGGCGGGCGGTGATCAGCACCGCACACGACGCGCTGCCCGGCAGCAGCGGCCGCACCTGCGCCGCGTCCTTCGCGTCGTCCAGGACGATCAGCACCCGCCGGGCCGCCAGCCTGGTCCGGAACTGGGCCGCCCGCTCCTCCGGCTCGACCGGGACCTGCAGGCCGTCCATGCCCAGATCCCGCAGGAACCGGGCCAGGATCTCCCCGGAGTCGACGGGCTCGGTGGCGCCGAGCAGGTTGACGTACAGCTGGCCGTCCGGGTACCCGCTCGCCAGCTGGTGCGCCGCGTGCACGGCGAGCGCGGTCTTGCCCAGCCCACCCGAGCCCACCACCAGCACCACCGGCAGCGCGCCCGGGCTGCGCTCCAGCCCGTCCCCCGACAGCAGCTCACATAGCTGCGCCACCTGGCCGGACCGGCCGGTGAAGTCGGCGATGTCGGCGGGAAGCTGGGCTGGTGCCGGGCCAGCCCTGCCCGCCGCGGCGGCCCCCATGGTGCCAAGGACGGCGTTGGCGGCATCTGCGTTCAGTATGTCCTGGTGGAGCTGCTTCAGGCCGGCCCCCGGGTCGACCCCGAGCTCGGCCACGATCGCATCCCTGGCCTGGGAGTACGCCTCCAGCGCCTCGGCCTGGCGGCCGGCACCGGACAGCGCCCGCATGAGCAGCGCCCACAGCGCTTCCTGCAGCTGATGCCCGGCGAGCAGGCGCCGGAGCTCTGGTATCACCTCGTCATGCCGGCCACAGCCGAGGTCGGCTTCGATCCGCAGCTCCAGCGCCCGGACCCTGGACTCCTCCAGCCGGTCGGCCTCGGCGGCAACCAGGGAGCCAGCGGGCACGTCCACCAGCGCCCGGCCGCGCCACAGCCCGAGCGCACTGGTGAGCAGGCCCGCCGCCTGCTCATGGTCGCCCGCCGCCAGCGCCGCCCGGCCGCGGGCGGCCAGCCCGGCGAAGCGTTCCGCGTCCACCTCTCCCGGCTTCAGCACAAGCTGGTAGCCGGGCGCCCGGGTGACCAGCACGCTGCCATCGGCGTCCCCGATGAGCCGCCGCAGCTGGTGCACGTACACGCTGACCAGGTTCCGGGGCTTGGCCGGCCGCTTGCCCCCCCACAGCTCGTCCATCAGCTGCTCGGTGGAGACCGGCTGACCCGGATTGAGCAGCAGCGTCGCCAAAACCACCCGCCATTTGGGCGCGGTGGCACTGACCCACTCCCGGCCGTTCCAGGCCTCGAGCGGGCCAAGGATGCGGAACCGCATCTGGCCAGCCGGCTCAATCACTAGTTAATCGTGACTCAAGATCGGCCTGTCATGCTCGTTTTCAGCCACGGCGAATGAAATGGCCGGCTGGCGGACCCAGTGCCAGCCGCGGACCGCCTGGCGGGGGCGCAGTCCGCGGGTGGCCCTGGATCAGGGCAGCACCGAACGGCGCTGCCCTGATCCGACCACATCCGCCTGCCCGGCCCCGCGAACGGCCCCGTGCCGTGGTGTGAGGTCTTTCGTGGAGCCGGTGGCCGCAGTCTCCGCACTTGCGGGGGCGGAGGCAGCGGTCACCTCCTGGCATGCCCGGCGCCTGTTGGAGCATCGGCGCCGGGCATGCCTCGGGCCTCGGACACCGGATTTCCCCATGAGCGGGAACGGCCGTGGACGTGAACGCCCACAAGTACTTCGAAGTATAGTCCGGTCAACTATACTTCGGTCATGTACGCCTCACCGGTCCGGGCAGCTCCTAAGCCGGCCCACATGTTCGACCGGGACGCCGAGTGGAAAGGGCTAGTCTCCTTCGCCGCCGATGCCCGTCCTGGCGCCACGCTGGGCGTGGTGAGCGGGCGCCGCCGGCAGGGCAAGAGTTATCTCCTTCAGGCGCTGACGGCTGCCATGGGCGGGATCTACTTCCCGGCCCTGGAACTGACCGAGGCGGTTTCGCTACGGCTGTTCGCCGACGAGCTCATCCGCTTCAGCGGATCGCCGGTCCCGCCGTTCCGGGACTGGCTTGACGCCATCCCCTACCTTTTCAGGCTCACCGGGGACCGCAGCGTCCCGGTGGTCATCGATGAGTTCCCCTTCCTGGTCAAGGCATCATCCGCCCTGCCATCGATCATCCAGCGGGAGCTTGGTCCCGGGGGGAGCGGATCCGCGAGCCGGGCACGGCTCCTGCTGTGCGGCTCCGCCATGTCAGTGATGGGTGGGCTGCTTTCCGGGCGGGCGCCGCTGCGAGGACGGGCAGGCCTTGAGCTGATCGTGCACCCGTTCGGCTACCGGGATGCCGCACGGTTCTGGGAGATCTCCGACCCGAGGCTGGCCGTGCTCGTGCATTCAGTGGTGGGCGGAACTCCCGCTTACCGCCGGGAGCTCGTGCGGGAAGACACCCCTGCGGATCTCGCCGACTTTGACGCGTGGGTGATCCGGACCGTGCTGAATCCACAGACCCCGCTATTCCGGGAAGCCCGCTACTTGCTCGCCGAGGAGACCGAGATACGCGACCCGTCGCTGTACCATTCAGTGCTCGCCGCCGTCGCCGAGGGAAATAACACGTCCGGCGGAATCGCCAGCTATATTGGCCGGAAGTCCAACGAGGTAGCGCATCCGCTCCATGTACTCGAGGATTGGCGGCTGCTGATCAAAGAGCCCGACCTGTTCAGGTCGGGCCGGGCGAGGTACCGCATCGCCGAGCCGCTCATCACCTTCTATCAGGCCATCATGAGCCGGGAATGGGCACGACTTGAGCTCGGTGGCGGGCCGACAGTCTGGCCCGGAGCCCGGGCACGTTTCCTGTCGCAGGTAACAGGACCACATTTCGAAGCGATCTGCCGCGACTACGCGATCGCGGCCGATCCCGGCGTCTTCGGCGGCCTGCCAGGCGAGGTGGGATCCGGGGTCGTCCCGGATCCTGCGAACCGGACCCAGATCGAGGTTGACGTCGTGGTGCTCGCTCCGGCCGAGCCTGGGCGCCCACGCAAGATTCTCTCCCTGGGCGAGGCGAAATGGGACCGGGTCATGGATCTGCGCCACGCCGAACGCCTGCGCCGGGCGCGGGATCTGCTCGCCGTTAAGGGATTCGACACCCGGGACACGGTGCTCAGCTGCTATTCCGGCGCAGGCTTCAGCCGCGAACTGCAAGCCACCCAAAGCCACGACATCCGTCTTGTCGGCCTTGACCAGCTCTACGCGGACTGACTCCCCGGGGGCCCGGAATCCCTCGGGGGCCAGGGCCGCCAGGCCACCCCAGGGTCTCGCTACGGAACGGCCGGGTACTGGTAGTAGGCCCCGGCCAGATCCACTCTCAGCTTCACCGGGCCGGAACTGCCGTTATAGAGCTCAATGGCGCCGTCGGCGCCCACGGGGATGAGCGCGGCACCGGCCACGGTCTGCCCGGAGGCGAAGCACAGCGCAGAAGCCCGCGGGTTCGCCGCCCCGTCCGGGTAGCCGCTGATGCACCCCGCCGCGGTGCCACCGCTCGCCGTCAGGCTGACCGCCACGCCGCTGACCCCGGTCGCCGGCATCCCGCTCACACCGCCGATCTGGACCTTCAGGGCATGCTTGGCCGCGATCGTGGTGCTCGTGATGTTTCCCCCGGCAGGCAGGAACACCGAGCCCGTGCCGCCCGGGTTGTCGTAGCCAACCAGGTCGGCGCGGAAGCTGACGCTGCCCGCGCTGGCGTTGTGCAGGACCACCGACCCGTCCTGCAGGGGCACCACGACCAGTCCGGTGGTGGTCTGGCCAGCTGCCCACACCACGTCCGGCGTGCCGGGGTCGGCGGTGCCGTGGCCGTAGGCGGTGAGGTGCCCCGCGGCCTTTCCGCCGGAGGCCGTGACATCCAGCAGCACCGCGCTGGCATTGCCCGGGACACCGTTGCTGCCCGCGACCGCGAAGCTCACCTCCCCGCCGGCGGGGACCGGGCTCTTGGCGGCGCCGATCCCGGCGCCGGTGTCCAGCACCCTGACCGGCCCGTCAGCCGCGTAGGTATAGCCGAACTGACCTCCGGTCTGGATGCCGAAGGTGTCCACGGTGAGGCTGATCGCCTTGCCGCTGCTGTTGTAGAAGTCCACCAGCTGGTCCGCCCCCGGCCTCGCCAGGACCAGGCTCGACGCGGTCTTGCCGGAGCTGAAGTCGACGCTGCCCGCCGCCGGCCGGGCGGTCCCATCCGGGTACACGATGACCGAGCCGGCCGCGCCCGGCTTGGTGACCTCGACCCGCAGCGCGGCCACGTGCACACCGGTGAAAGCCGCATGCAGCTGCGCCAGCGTGAGCTTGAGCACTGCGTGTGCCGCGACCTTTGCACCCGAGCTGACCGGATAGTCCGCGTAGGGGCCGACCGGGAGGTACTCGTCTCCGGCCGTGATGGTGGCCGTGGCCGTCGACGTGCGCCCGATCAGGTCGGTCTCGGTGAGGGTGGCGGTGTAGGTTCCCGGCTGCGGGTACTGGTGGGTCCAGGTGAGGTTCGTCCCGATCCCCTGGCTGGTGCCGTCCCCGAACGCGATCGAGCCGGAAGCCAGTTCCCAGCTGTCCGGCCCGGCGGAGATGCTGAAGCTCGCCGCGTCCGGGTTGATGGACGGGCCGGGCAGGTCGACGACGTCGGGCCCGGCAGTGAAGGTGACGTCCGGCGGCGCCGCCGTGCCCACCGCCAGCTGACGGGTCACGGTCTGGCCTGACCCGCCAGTGTCGGCGGCGGTGAACGTGAGGGTATACCGGCCCGGCGTGGCGTATGTGTGCGAGACGGTGCCGCCAGCCGGGGCGGTGACCGGCCCGCCGCCTTCGCCGAAGTCCGCGGTGTAGGTGACCGGTTCGTTCCATGGGCTGGTCGCGGCCGATGGCGCGGTCACGCCGAGGTCCAGGGGGGCGGCCCCCTGCAGCGTCGTCGGGGTGAATGATGCCGACAGGCTGTCCTGCCGCTCGACCGCGCCCCGGTCGGCGTAGCAGGTGCCGGTGCCGGTGTGCGCTGCCAGTGGGTCCTGCACGTGCGGGTGGCCGTACAGATCGGTGGCCAGCTCACCAGGCGCGGAGCAGTCAGCGGAGTCGATGAGCGGGGAGCCCTCCAGCGGGCCCCCGGATGGCCAGGTGGTGGCGTCGATGTCGTGCGTGCCCTGCCCGGTCCCGGCTGCGAAGGCCGCAGCGTCCGGGTAGGCCGTGCCCGCCCACGAGTACGCGGCATGCGGGGATCTGGTGACGATGGCGTTGTAGTCGCTCTCGACGCTGGCGGCCGAGTCCGCGCTGACCGACAGGGCGGCGGCCGGCGCCGTGCAGGTTGCCGACGGGGTGTTGGCGCCCAGGAAGTTGTTCTCCACCGTCGCCGACGCGCCGCCATCGACGCTGATCGCCGGCCCGCACATGGCCAGCACGGAGTTGCTGGTGACAGCAGCGCCTGAGGCGCCGCTGACCGAGATGCCGCCGAGCGAGGTTCCCGAGGAGAGGATCTTGTCGGTTGTCACGGTGATGTGCTGTGCGCCCGGTTCCGCGCGGACCTCATATCCGTAGCTGCCAACGATGTAGCTGCGGGAGATGGTCACGCCGGACGAGGCGCCGTCAATAGTGATGCCATTGGGCGCACCCGTGGTTGACTGCTGGCTGATGATCAGGCTGTCAAACGTTGCATCCTGCGAGCTGATGACATCGGCGCCGTCGGAATTGCCCCGCGGAACCAGGATCAGGTGGGAGATGACGACGTCATGCACATGGTCGAGGGTTATCGGGACGCCTGAGGCTGGGTTCAGGTTGGCGATAGCCGTCCCTGGGCGCTGGACGGTGGTGAAGGTGATGGGGGCCGACGGGGTGCCGGAACTCTTCACCGTGACGGCTTCGCTGTAATCAGCGGAGAAAGAGCCGTTGCTGCCGCCGTTGATCGCCACGGTTTGCCCCGCCGTCACCACGTCCGCCGCGGCCTGGATGGTACAGAACGGCTCTGTCTGGCTGCCCGGTCCCGAATCACTGCACCCGGCGGCGGACTGGTCAACATAGAGCGTCGCGGGCACTGGTGCGGCTTGCACCGCCTGGCTGCCCAGGAAGCCGGCGGCCAGCAGTACCGCGACTAATCCAGCGAGCCTTGCCGAGGTGCGCATGTCACCACCCAGGAGCAGACGGGCCAAAACCGCTCATATATACCAGTGGCTCCCCCGCGACCACAAGTCGTCGGCCCGCTAGAGCTGGCCGACGTCGGTGACGTCGACGGCGGCTTCGCCAGCCTCGTCGGAGGCGGCCAGGTCGACCACCGCGGAGATGCCCCAGTCGTGGTCGCCGGCCGGGTCGTCGAAGATCTGCCGGACCTCCCAGCGGCCCGGGAGCTCGCTGATGATCAGCAGCCCGGGGCCGCGCGCGTCGGCCCCGGTGCCGAGCTCGCCGTGCTCGGCGAAATAGGGCTCCATCGCCTCCGCCCAGGCGGCCGCGTCCCAGCCGGCCTGCTCGTCCAGCGCGCCCAGCTCGCCGTAGCGGCGCAGCGCGGCCAGCTCGACCCGGCGGAACAGCGCGTTGCGCACCAGCACCCGGAAGGCGCGCGGGTTGCCGGTCACCGCGGGCGGGCGTTCGGCCATCCCGGAGCCGCCACCTCCGGGCAGGACCTCCCCGCCCCGCAGCCGTTCCCACTCGTCGATGAGGCTGGAGTCCACCTGCCGGACCAGCTCGCCCAGCCACTCGATCAGGTCCGCCAGCTCCGGTGTCCTGGCCTCCTCCGGCACGGTCTGCCGGAGCGCCTTGTAGGCGTCGGCCAGGTAGCGCAGCACGACACCCTCCGAGCGGGCCAGGCCGTAGTAGCCGACGTACTCGGTGAACGTCATCGCCCGCTCGTACATGTCCCGCGCCACCGACTTGGGCGCCAGCTCGTAGTCGGCGACCCAGGGGTGGCCGCGGCGGTAGATGTCGTAGGCGGCCGCCAGCAGGTCGGCCAGCGGCCGCGGATGGGTGACCTCGTCGAGCAGTTCCATGCGCTCGTCGTACTCGATCCCGTCGGCCTTCATCTGCGCGACGGCCTCGCCGCGCGCCTTGAACAGCTGGGCCGCGATCACCGGGCGCGGGTTCTCCAGGGTGGCCTCGATGACCGACACGACATCCAGCGGGTAGCTGGGCGTGGCAGCGTCCAGCAGCTCGACGGCGGCCAGCGCCAGCGGCGACAGCGGCTGGTTGAGCGCGAAATCCTTCTGCAGGTCGACCGTGAGCCGGACCCAGCGGCCCTGCTCGTCGGGCCCGGGCAGGCGTTCCACCACACCCGCGGCGAGCAGTGCCCGGTAGATCTCGATGGCGTGGTGGATGTGCCGCCGCTGGGCCGGCCGGTCCTCGTCGTTGTCGGTGAGCAGGTGGCGCATGGCGGCGAAAGCGTTGCCCGTGCGGCTGATGACGCCGAGCACCATCGCGTGGCTGACCATGAAGCTGGACTTCAGCGGCTCGGGCTCGGCGGCGACCAGCCGCTCGAAAGTGGGCTGGCCCCAGGAGACGAAGCCCGCCGGCGGCTTCTTGCGCACCACCTTGCGCCGCTTCTTCGGGTCGTCCCCGGCCTTGGCCAGAGCCTTCTCGTTCTCCACCACATGCTCGGGCGCCTGCACGACCACGTAGCCCGTGGTGTCGAACCCGGTCCGGCCGGCCCGGCCGGCGATCTGGTGGAACTCCCGCGCCTGCAGCAGCCGGGTCGTCTTGCCGTCGAACTTGGACAGGGCGGTGAACAGCACGGTCCGGATGGGCACGTTGATGCCCACGCCGAGGGTGTCGGTCCCGCAGATCACCTTGAGCAGGCCCGCCTGGGCGAGTGTCTCCACCAGCCGCCGGTACCGGGGCAGCATCCCGGCGTGGTGCACGCCGATGCCGTGCCGGACCAGCCGGGACAGGGTCTTGCCGAACCCGGCCGTGAACCGGAAGTTGCCGATCGCCGCCGCGATCTCGTCCTTGCGCGCCCGGGAGCAGACGTTGACGCTCATCAGTGCCTGCGCCTGCTCCAGCGCCGCCACCTGGGTGAAGTGGACCACGTAGACCGGGGCCTGCCGGGTGGCCAGCAGTTCCTCCAGTGTCTCGTGCAGGGGCGTGATGACGTAGGAGTACAGCAGCGGCACGGGCCGCTCGGCCGAGCTGACCACGGCGGTGGCCCGCCCGGTCCGCCGGGACAGATCCTTCTCGAACCGGCTGACGTCCCCCAGCGTCGCCGACATGAGCAGGAACTGGGCCTGGGGCAGCTCGATCAGCGGCACCTGCCAGGCCCAGCCGCGGGCCGGGTCGGTGTAGAAGTGGAACTCATCCATCACCACCTGGCCGATCTGCGCCCGGTCCCCTTCGGCCAGCGCGATGCTGGCCAGCACCTCCGCGGTGCAGCAGATGAGCGGGGCGGTGGGGTTGACGCTGGCGTCGCCGGTCATCATGCCGACCCGCTCGGGCCCGAACTGCTCGCACAGGGCGAAGAACTTCTCCGACACCAGCGCCTTGATCGGCGCGGTGTAAAAGGTGCGCTGCCCGCCCGCCAGCGCGGCGAAGTGGGCGCCCGCCGCGACCAGGCTCTTGCCGGACCCGGTGGGGGTGGACAGGATGACGTTGCTCCCCGACACGATCTCGATCAGGGCTTCTTCCTGATGCGGGTACAGGGTGAAGCCCTGCCTGGCCGCCCAGCCGGCGAATGCCTCGAACACCGCGTCCGGATCGGCATCGGTCGGGAGCTGGTCGGCGAGCGTCATGATCTGTCCATCGTGCCCGCCCACGCGCCCGGCCGCCAGCCGGAGAACCTGACCCGTTGTATGTATTGGTGTCCGTTGCGGGTACGCTGACCTGCTGGTGTGCCACTCGCTAGGCAGCCTCGACCGCAAGGGCGGCGGCCAGGACGCAGAGGACGATTCCGGCAGTGATGCTCAGTCCGGTCGCCATCCGTCCTCCTGGGCGCAGGGCCAGCCGGAGGTGCCCGGCAGTAAGAGCCACCAGGGAGTCAACCGCAAGGCCGATCATCAGGAACAAGCCGCCCAGGGTCAGCAGTTGCAGGCTGACAGGGCTGCCCGCGGGACGTACGAATTGCGGGAGAAACGCGACGAAGAACACCACGATCTTCGGGTTGGCGAGGTTCGTCATCATCCCCCGGGCAACGAGATTCCGCCCGGTCGGGACTAGCACATCCTTTCCAGTCGAGGATCTGCGCGCGGACCGCAGGGTGGAGAACCCGAGCCACAGCAGGTATCCGACACCGATCACCCGGATCGCCAGAAGAGCGGCAGGTTCGGCCTGTAGCAACGCAGCGAGGCCGAGCGCGGCGGCCGCCGTCCAGAAAGCCATGCCGAGCGCCATGCCGAGCGCGGACTGCAGACCGGCCCGCGAGCCCCGGCCGATGGACGCGGCAATGATGAAGGCCATGTCTGGTCCGGGCACGACACAGATCAGCAACCCCACGAGGAGGAATCCTGGGAGCACCGCTGAAGCGACCATCGTCCCTGCCTTCTGATCGTAACGTAATGACATTGATCCACACGTTACATCGTTAACTCAGTACAGGTAACCCCTTAATGCCGACTAATGCGTTACATTCAGGAGATGAGCGCGGTGGAGCAACGCATGGCAGTCGTACGTCCCCTGCCCGTGGAGTTCGTTGCCGACGTGGTCAACGGGTGGGGTACGGCACCCCGGCAAGCCGCGGGCGAACAGGATTCCGACTATCCAGGCATTGCCGCCCTCGCTGCCGCGCACCAACTCGACGCCGACCCGGCCACTGAGCTGATGAGTGACCATGGCCTGACCTGTGTCGCCGACGCGCTCTATCCGATCTTCTCGGCGCCGGCCGAGGATGCGGTCGTAGCCGAAGTCAACGACCTGCTTGCCCGTAGCGCACCCCAGCCCCGGCTGGTTCTCGATGGTTGGCTGCTCATCGGGACGTGGACGGCCCCAGCCTCGCAGCAGTTTCTCGTGGCATGCCTGCTCACCCTGTATCAGCAGCTAATCCTCTGGGGCAGCAGCCGTCGGCTCGGGCTCTGTGCCGGCGCACGGTGTGCCGACGTGTACGTCGACTCGTCACCGGGCGGACACAAGCGGTTCTGCTCACTGACCTGCCAGAACCGCAGTCGGGTGGCCGCCTTCAGGGCCAGGCGCCGGCACGCCGGTCATGGCCAGGGGATCTCTCCCTCGAAGACAGACAGAACCGGCCCGTACAGCCAGGAACTCTGATCAAGGTTCAGCCCCATGCGCACGTTCAGCAAATCGCCCGAGTACCCCTCTATCTCGATGTAGCTCTCGTTGCACAAGCCGAGCCAGCTCCCAGTGCCCGGCAAACGTACGGCCTCCAGCGACCATGGGTCTCCGGCGTCAGCGGGCAACCACCACCGATTTTCAACCCGGAACGTGCGTCCCGCCAGGGATATCGGAGGCAAACGTGAAGACCTCGTGCCAGCGGCCCTGCTCGTCTGGATGTAATTAGACTAGACCAGGTCAACAGTGGTATGTTTTTCTCATGCCAGAGAGCGTGAACGTGTACGAGGCCAAGACCCACCTGTCGCAACTGCTGGAGCGCGTGGCAGCCGGGGAGGAGATCGTCATCGCGCGAGCTGGCCGCCCGGTGGCCCGGCTGGTACCCCTCACCAAGCTGGTGCAGCGCCGTGAGCCCGGAGCCTGGCGCGGCATGGTCCGCATGCCGCCTGATTTCGATGAACTGCCAGCCGAGCTCAGCGCGGCATTCCGTGGGGAAGACGCATGAGGCTTCTGCTCGATACCCATGCACTGTTGTGGTGGCTGGCGGACGAGCAACTGGGCGAACCGGCCAGGCAGGCGATCGCCGATCCGGCCAATGACGTGGCGGTCTCGGCCGCGAGCGCATGGGAAATCTCGATCAAGAAGGCACTGGGCAAGCTGAGCGCCCCCGACGACCTGGAACGGCAGGTCCAGGCATGCGGCTTCAGTCCCCTTCCCATCAGCCTGGCACATGGCCTCGCGGCGGGGCGGCTTGCCCGCCACCACGAGGATCCGTTCGACCGGATGCTGATCGCGCAGGCATGGGCTGAGGACCTGACGATTGTGACCAGGGACAAACGGTTCGACGCCTATGGAGTCGCACTGCTGCCCGCCTGACGCCGCGATACTCCCGCCTGCCCGATCGGCCGGTCAGCTCTGGCCGTCGAACAGGCTGGTCACCGATCCGTCGCTGAACACCTCGTTGATGGCGCGCGCGATCAGCGGCGCGATCGAGAGCACCGTGAGCTTGTCGAAGCGCTTCTCGCCCGGGATCGGCAGGGTGTTGGTGCAGATCACCTCGCTGACGCGGGAGTTCTTCAGCTCGTCCACGGCCGAGCCGGACAGCACGCCGTGGGTGGCGGTGACGATCACCTGGGCGGCGCCCTGCTCGAACAGTGCCTCGGCCGCCTTGATGATGGTCGAGCCGGTGTCGATCATGTCGTCCACCACGATGCAGGTGCGCCCGGCCACCTCCCCGACCACCTCGGACACCGTGACCTTGTGTGCCACGTCGGGGTCACGGCGCTTGTGGATGATGGCCAGCGGGCAGGCGAGCCGGTCGGTCCACCGTTCACACACCCGGACCCGGCCCGCATCGGGCGCGACCACGGTGACCTGGGACAGGTCCAGCCGGGCCTCGATGTAGGAGGCGAGGATGGACAGCGCGAACAGGTGGTCCACCGGGCCGTCGAAGAAGCCCTGGATCTGGGCGGTGTGCAGGTCCACGGCCATCAGCCGGTCCGCGCCCGCGGTCGCGAACAGGTCGGCCATCAGGCGGGCGGAGATCGGCTCCCGGCCGTGGCTCTTCTTGTCCTGCCGGGCGTATCCGAAGAACGGCATCACGACCGTTATCCGTTTGGCCGAAGCTCTTTTCAGCGCGTCCACCATGATCAGCTGTTCCATGATCCAGCGGTTGATCGGCGCGGTGTGGCTCTGCAGCACGAACGCGTCGCTGCCGCGCACCGACTCCAGGAAGCGGACGAA
Source organism: Streptosporangiaceae bacterium (assembly GCA_035532275.1). GTDB lineage: Bacteria > Actinomycetota > Actinomycetes > Streptosporangiales > Streptosporangiaceae > UBA9676. Next base: position 15,521 of record DATKRG010000041.1, read on the forward strand.
GATCTCGCCGTTGGCGAAGTCCGAGAGCCGGGTGGGGGTCGGCTCGATGCCGAGGCATTCGGCGATCTCGGCGGTGAGTTCGGGATGGGCCCGGCCGGAGAAGAGCAGCAGTTTCTTCTCGCCGGTAGCGGTGATGCCCGTCACGCTCGCTGTGCTCCCTCAGTGGTCGGGGGCCCGGTGGTCGGGGGCACAGTGGTGGGGGGCTCAGTGGTCGGGGGCTCAGTGGTGGGGGGCTCAGTCGCCCCGGGCCCGATCCTGGTGCCCGCCGGCAGGTAGGCGAACGGCCCCACGGTCGCCCCCGGGCCGATCACAGCCGACTCGCAGACCGCGTGGGTCACCGCGGCGCCCTCGCCGACGGTGGTGTCGCGCAGCAGGCAACCGGGACCGACCCGGGCCCGCGCCTCGACCACGGTGCTGCCCTCCAGTTGTGTGCCGGGCCCTATCTCCGCGTCCGGCCCGAGGACCACGTCCGCGTCGATCGAGGTCGTCTGCGGATCCATGATCGTCACACCGGCTCGCATCCAGCGCTCCAGCAAGCGGCTGTTCAGGATCCGCCGCGCCTGCGCGAGCTGGGCGCGGTCGTTCACCCCGAACACCTCGTTGGCGTCCTTCTCCAGAACGGAGGCTACGTGGTGGCCCTCAGCGCGCAAGATGGCGACAACGTCGGTGAGATATTCCTCACCTTTGGCGTTATTGGTGGGGACACGTTTCACCGAGTCGGCCAGCAGGCCCGCCTCGAAGGCGTAGACGCCGGAGTTGATCTCCTTGATGACCCGCTGATAGGGGCTGGCGTCGGCCTCCTCCACGATCTCCATCAGCGCCCCGTCGGCGTCGCGGATGATCCGGCCATAACCTGTCGGGTCGTCCATCACGGTGGTCAGCGCGGTGGCGGCGGCATGCCTGGCCGCGTGCTCACGGACCAGGGCGGCCAGCGTCTTGCCGCGCAGCACGGGGGCGTCACCGTAGGTCACCACCACCGTGCCCTGGCCCAGGTTGACCTCCTCGACCACGGTGCGGACCGCGTGCCCAGTGCCGCCCCGGCGGTGCTGGATGACGACCCGGGCGTCGGGGGCGTGCTCGGCGAGGTGGCTGATGACCTGATCGCGCCGGTGACCCACCACGACGATGAGCTCTGCCGGGTCCAGCTCGCGGGCTGCAGCCAGCACGTGATCCAGCATGCTCCGGCCGCAGATCGGATGCAGGACTTTCGGGAGGGCGGACTTCATCCGCGTCCCCGCACCCGCGGCCAGGATGATCACGGCGGCCGGACGGCTCACGCTCACGTAGCGGTGCTCCTGAAGTTGCTGTCCCCGGTTGACCGGGCTCCCGCTCCCCGTATCGCCAGCGGCACGTCACACTGCGTAGGCAATCTTGTTCACGTGCCCGACTCTGGCAGGATACCGCCCGGTCAGCAGCGAGGAGGCGGCATGGCCACCGTTGCTCTGCGTTACCCCGATGTGTCCCCGCCGCAGCCCAGGCAGGCCCAGGCTAGCCGAGGCCGCCGCCTGGCGCCCGGCGTCCGTCCTTAGCGGCTGGGCGCTGCCCGCCACCTCGGCCGCTCACCCGGCTGGGCCGCCCAGAGATGTCGGCAACGGCCGGTAGCGTTCGAATATGAATTCGGTCATGTTACCCGGCACCCCGCGGGCACAGGCCGTCGCGCTGCGCCGGTCCGGCAAGTCCCGCCGGGAGATCAAGGAAATTCTCGGCATCACCAGCAACTCCACCCTCGGCAAGCTGCTCGCGGGCGAGCCGCCGCCAAAATGGACCCGCCGGCCAAGGGCCAAGGACGAACTGCGGGCCAAAGCCCGCCTGCTGCGGGAGCAGGGCCTGGACTACGACCGGATCGCCGCCGAGCTCGGCGTGTCGAAGAGCTCGGTCTCACTGTGGGTCCGTGACCTGCCCCGCCCCGAGCGGCTCAGTTACGAGGAGTGCCGGAAGCGGGCGGCCGACGGGGTGCGCCGTTACTGGGAGAGTGAGCGGCCCGTCCGCGAGGCCAGACGAGAGGCCGC
>DATKRG010000042.1:0-1484 GCA_035532275.1 Streptosporangiaceae bacterium
GATGTCACGGCCTACGCTGTCCTGCGGGACGATGATCTGTGTGAGCCAGAGGGAGACGCGATGCCAGCCGACTGCCTGAGCCCACGGCCGCTTGGCTCGTCGGGGATGACCGTGTCGGCGCTCTCGCTCGGCTCGTGGCGCACGTTCGAGCACGTGCCGCCCGAGACCGGGGTCGCCGTCCTGCGGGCTGCCCGCGAGGAGGGCATCAACTTCTTCGACGACGCCCGCTACAACGACGAGACGGGCCGCGCCCCGATCCCGACCGGGTACTCCGAGGTGCTGTTCGGCGAGCTGTTCCGGGGAGCGGGGGTGCGGCGCGAGGACGCCGTCGTCGCGAACAAGCTGTGGTGGGAGCTCTGGCCGGAGCAGAGCGCCGCGGCGGAGCTGGACGCGTCCCTGCAGCGCATGCGGTTCGAGCACGTGGACCTGATCTATGCGAACCCGCCGCCGGCCGGCCTGGCGGTCCCCGACCTCGTCGCTGGCACGGCGGGGCTCGTCACCGCCGGGAAGGCCCGCGCCTGGGCGCTGGTGAACTGGCCAGCCGACCAGGCAGGCGAGGCGGTGCGGGCAGCGGCCGGCCTCGCGGTCCCGCCGCCGTGCGCGATCCAGCTGCCGTACAGCCTGGTGCAGCGGTCATGGGTCGAGGACCCCGCGATGACGGCAGCGATGACAGCGGCGGGCGCCGGGGTGGTCGCTTCGTTCAGCCTGGCCGGAGGGGTGCTCACCGGCAAGTACCGGTCGGGATCGGGCACCGGCCGGGCCGCGGGCACGCTGGCCGAGCCCCGGGCCGCGGTGGCCGCGGCGGCGGCTGAGGAACTGGCTGCTCTGGCTGACCGGCTGCACACGACCCCGGCCGCGCTGGCGCTGGCGTTCCCGCTCACCCGCCCGATGGTGACCAGCGTCCTGTTCGGGGCCACCAGCCCGGAGCAGCTCCGGGCCAACTGCGCCGCGGTAGGTGTGCGGGACCGCCTCAGCCCGGACGACATCGCCGAGCTGGCGGCCATCGGGTCGCCCGCCGATGCCGGCGCCTGACGGCCCCACGCTGACCGCAGGAGATCCTGCGCCTGATCTGGGCGGACGAGCTGACCGCGGGCGAAGTCGCCGCCCATTTCGACGTCAGCAGGCCGAACATTTCCAAGCACCTGCGGATCCTGCGCGAAGCCGGCCTCGCGCAAGAGCGCCGGGACGGCACCCGGCGCCTCTACCGGGGCCCGGCCGCAGCGGCTGGCCGAGGCCCGCGCCTTCCTGGAGAGCTTCTGGGACCAGAGCCTCGCCGCGATCAAGGAATCGGCGGAAGCCGAAGCACGGGAAGGCAGGTCGTGATCAACCCTCATTGATTCCTGACGAAGGTTCCCGGCAGCCGCCGTCAGGCGGACACTGGTGGCATGCGCTACCTGAGTGCGGGCACTGAGGTGAAGATCTCCCGGATCGGGCTGGGCACCTGGCAGTTCGGGTCCCGGGAGTGGGGATACGGCGAGCCTTAC
>DATKRG010000043.1:0-22751 GCA_035532275.1 Streptosporangiaceae bacterium
TCGCCGGTGTGCAGCCAGCCGTCGGCGTCGATGAGGGCAGCTGTCTGCTCGGGCAGGTTGAGGTAGCCCGGGGTGGTGAGCGGGCCGCGGACGCAGATCTCACCGTCTTCGGCTATCCGGACCTCCATGCCGGGGAAGACCCGGCCGACCGTGCCCAGCCGGAAGGCGCTCGGGGTGTTGGAGGCGAACGCGCCGGTGGTCTCGGTCATCCCGTAGATGTCCAGGATCGCCATGCCAAGGCCCGCGAAGAACGCGCCCACATCGGGCGGCAGCGGTGCGGCCGCACTGGAGACGACGGCTGCCTCGCCGAGGCCAAGCAGCGAGCGGATCGGGGCCAGCACGGCCTGGTCGGCCTGGGCGAACTCCTCCTCAAGCCCAGGCTCGGCGGAGTGCCCGAACTGGCGGCTCTCGATGTAGCGCCGCCCGGTGTCCATGGCCTTGGCGACCGCCTCCCGGCGGCTCTGGTCCTGCTCGGCGGCCATCAGTGCCTGGACGCCGGCCCGCACCTTCTCCCAGACCCGCGGCACGCCGAAGAAGGCGGTCGGCCTGACCACCCCGACCACCCCGATCAGCTCGGTCGCCACCGGGCAGAAATGCACGTGCCCCGCGGTCGCCACCGGCAGGTAGATGCTGAACATCCGCTCGGCGATGTGCGCTATCGGCAGGTAGGACACCCAGCGGACCCCGGGCGCCACCGAGCCGGTCCAGACCGCGGACGCCACCTCGTACAGGACGTTGTGATGGGTGAGCAGGACACCCTTGGGATTGCCGGTCGTGCCCGAGGTGTACAGCAAGGTCACCGGGTCCTCCGGCCCGATGGCCGCGATCCGCGCGCTGACCTCACCGGGATCGGCGGCGTACCGCTCCTTGCCCAGCGCCGCGAAATCGGCCCAGCTGATGTACTGGTCCCCGGCCGGGCAGGCGGCGGCATCCCTGACGATGATCTTCGCCAGGCCCGGCAGCTGATCCAGGACCGGCTGCCAGCGGGCCAGCTCGGGCTCCCCGTCCAGCACCGCGATCCGGGCGTCGCAGTCCCCCGCCACATAGGCGATCTGCTCGGCGGCCAGGGTGGCGTAGAGGGTGACCGGCGTCCCGCCGGCGTGCATGACGCTGAGGTCAGCCAGCACATGCTCGCTCCGGTTGGGGAGCATGAGTGCCACCCGCTCACCCTTGGCCAGGCCCAGTGCCGCGAGGCCGGCCGCCAGCTCCAGCACCTGCTGCCGGGTCTGCGCCCAGGTCAGCGTCTGCCATCCAGCCGCGCCGTCCCCCGGCACACGGTCGGACAGGGCGGGCGCGTCAGCCGAGCTCTGCGCGGTGTCCCGCAAGTGGTCGCAGATCGTCCGGCCGCCGATCTCCTGCTCGAACCCGGCCCGCCGCTGGAGTATCTCGGCTGTCACGATGTACCTCCGCCTGGTCGATCCCGCGCGTCTTGCACGAATGCCACCACGCCGGCGTCCCGGCTGCAACCTGCCTGGGGCCGGCACTGCTGGATACGGCCCCGGGCCGTCCCCCGGATCACGGGCCCCGTCGCCCGGCCACGGGCCCGGCCCGCAGAACCGCCATAGAGTCGGGTCCATGACCGTCACGGCGCAGGTCCGGCTGACCCAGTACGCCAGCGGCGGCGGCTGCGCGTGCAAGATCCCGCCCGGCGAGCTGGAGGCGGCTGTCGCCCGGCTGCTGCCCGCCGGCGCCCAGCCGGGCCTGCTGATCGGCCTGGACCATGGCGACGACGCGGCGGTGGTCCAGATCAGCGACGGCCGCGCGGTCGTCGCGACCGCCGACTTCTTCGGGCCGGTCGTCGACGACGCGTACACGTTCGGCCGGATCGCGGCCACCAACGCGCTGTCCGACGTGTACGCGGTCGGCGGCGAGCCGCTGGTGGCGCTGAACCTGCTCGGCTGGCCGCGCGCCACGCTGCCGGCCGAGCTGGCCGGCGAGGTGCTGCGCGGCGGCCTGGACGCCGCCCGCGAGGCCGGCTGCCTGGTGGCCGGGGGCCACAGCATCGATGACCCCGAGCCCAAGTACGGCATGGCGGTGACCGGCCTGGCCGACCCGGGCCGGCTGCTGCGGATCGACGCCGGGGTGCCTGGGCTGCCGCTGAGCCTGACCAAGCCGATCGGATCCGGCGTGCTGAACTCCTGGCACAAGGCCACCGGGAACCAGCACCCGCAGGCGGTCGAGGTGATGACCACGCTGAACGCGGCGGCGAGCCGGGCCGCCCTGGCCGCCGGGGTGACCTGCGCGACCGACGTGACCGGGTTCGGCCTGCTCGGCCACCTGTTCAAGCTGGCCAGGGCCAGCGGGGTCACCGCCGTGCTGGACCACCACGCGGTGCCGCTCATCGAGGGAGCGGCGCAGGCCCTGCGGGAGGGGTATGTGCCGGGCGGGAGCCGCCGCAACCTGGACTGGGTCCGGCCGCACCTGGACCCGGGCGAGGTGACCGAGGATGAGCTGCTCATGCTGGCCGACGCGCAGACCTCCGGCGGGCTGCTGATCGCCGGCGAGATACCGGGCGCCCCGGTGATCGGCGAGCTCCGGCCGCGGGCGGAGGCCACCGTCGTGGTCAGGTGACCACCGGGCTACCGTCGACCCATGGCTTCTGGAACTGAGCACCTGGCCCCCGGCCTGCACGACTATCTCGTCTCCCACAGCACCCCGCCCGACGCGCTGCTGCGGGACCTGATCGCCGAGACCGCTGAGCGTTTCCCTGACCGGGTCACCTTCCAGATCGGCCCGGAGCAGGGCACGCTCATGACCATGCTGGCCGGCCTCATGGGCGCCCGGCAGGCGATCGAGGTGGGCACCTTCACCGGCTACTCCTCGATCTGCCTGGCCCGCGGGATGGCCGCGGACGGCAAGCTGACCTGCTGTGACGTCAGCGAGGAGTGGACGTCCCTGGCCCGCACCTACTGGCAGAAGGCAGGCCTGGCCGACCGGATCGAGCTGCGGCTCGGGCCGGCCCTGGACACCCTGCGCGGGCTGCCCGCCTCGATGACGTTCGACCTCGCGTTCATCGACGCCGACAAGACCGGCTACCTGGGGTACTGGGAGCAGATCGTCCCCCGCATGCGCAGCGGCGGCCTGATCCTGGTGGACAACACGCTCCTGCACGGGCGGATCTTCCACCCCGATCCCGATCCGGACGCAGCCGCGGTCAGGCAGCTCAACGAGCGTGTCCTCGCCGACGGCCGGGTGACGATGGCCATGCTGCCGGTCGGGGACGGCCTGACCGTAGCCCGCAAGATATGAGCCCGGCACCGCCAGCTGGGCTGCCGCGCGTCCCGCTGGGCAGCCAGGGCCTGGTGACCTCGCGGCAGGGGCTGGGCTGCATGGGCATGTCGGAGTTCTACGGCCCGCGCGATGAGGCGGAGTCGCTGGCGACGATCGGCCGGGCACTGGACCTGGGGGTCACGCTGCTCGACACCGCCGACATCTACGGGCCGCACCGTAACGAGGAGCTGGTCGGCCGCGCGGTCGCTGGCCGGCGGGACGAGGTCGTGCTCGCCACCAAGTTCGGCATCGTGCGCGACCCGGCCGACCCGTCGGTCCGTGGCCTGAACGGCACCCCTGGCTATGTGCGGCAGGCCTGTGAGGCATCGCTGCGCCGGCTCGGCACCGATCACATCGACCTGTACTACCTGCACCGGGTCGATCCGAAGACGCCCATCGAGGACACCGTGGGCGCGATGGCTGAGCTCGTCACCCAGGGCAAGGTCTCCTACCTCGGCCTGTCCGAGGCGGCACCGCAGACGATCCGGCGGGCGCACGCCACCCACCCGATCACGGCGGTGCAGACCGAGTACTCGCTGTGGGCGCGCCACGTCGAGACGGCCATCCTGCCCGCCCTGCGTGAGCTGGGCATCGGGCTGGTGCCCTACAGCCCGCTGGGCCGCGGGTTCCTGGCTGGCGCGGTGCGCTCCACGCAGGGCCTGCCCGCCGACGACTTCCGCCGCCACCAGCCCCGCCTCCAGGGCGAGAACCTGGTCCACAACCTCGACATCCTGGCCGCCGTGGAGCGGGTCGCGGCCCGGCACGCGCTCACCCCCGCCCAGGTGGCGCTGGCCTGGGTGCACGCCCGGGGCGAGGATCTGGTGCCCATCCCCGGCACCAAGCGGCGGGCCTACCTGGAGCAGAACGTGGCCGCACTCGGCGCCAGGCTGACAGCCGCGGACATGGCCGAGCTGGAAGCGGCCGGGCAAGCTCACGGGGAGCGGTACCCGGACATGTCGGCCATCGAGGAGTGAGCAAAAACTATGACCACAAGTTGGCTATCAGGATCCAGCCTGGGCCCGCCTCGGTCACAATGACCGGATGAGTGGCACCACCGATCCGGTGTACCTGCGGGTGCTGGAAGATCTGCGGACGCAGATCCGGGACGGGGTGCTGGAGCCGGGAGCCCGCGTGCCGTCCCGGAACGGGATCATCGCCCGCTACGGGGTCGGGGAGACGGCCGCCAAGCACGCGCTGCAGGTTCTGGCCACCGAGGGCCTGATCGAGGCGCGGGCCGGCTCGGGGTCCTACGTCCGCCGGGTGCCCGTCACCAGCCAGCTGGAGCACGACCGGCCGCACTTCCCTGGATCCCCGTTCGGCCTGGCGGAGGGGCCCGCGGTGGTCTCCTGGGAGCACCAGACCCAGCAGGTCCACCCGCCCCGCCAGATCGCGCGCAGGCTGGGGGTGAGCGAGGAGGATCTGGTGAACCGGACCAGGTACCTGCTCACCGCCGATGGCAGCCCGGTCCAGCTGGCGACCAGCTACGAGCCGGCCGGCCTCACCGCCGGCACCGCCGTCGCCCACCCGGAGGAAGGCCCGCTCGCGGGCCGGGGCGTGGCGGAACGGATGCGGGCCATCGGCGTGGCGGTCGGCGAGGTGGTCGAGGAGATCTCGGTGCGGCCCTCGCTCAGCGCCGAGGCGGCGGCCCTGGACATCCCGGCCGGCGCGCCCGTGATCGTGGTGGCACGCGAGCACCGGGCCGCCGAGCGGACGGTGGAGACCAGCGAGATCGTGATCTCAGCGGACCGGTTCACGCTCCGGTTCCGGATCCCGGTCGGCCCGCCGGCGGCCGGGAACGGCGCCCCACCGGCTGTCACAGCGGCCGTCACAGCGGCCGTCCCGGCACCCGCCCCGGCCAGCGCGGGCCTGCCCGCGTGATCCGGCCGGGCCGGGCCGGTGACATCCCGGCGATCCATCAGATGGTGCGTGATCTGGCCGCCTACGAGCGCGGCCTGCACGAGGTCACCGCGACGCAGGACGATCTGCGGGCGGCGCTGCTGGCACCGCGGCCGTCGCTGTTCGCCCACGTCGCCGAGGAGGACGGGCAGCTCGTCGGGTTCGCGCTGTGGTTCCTCAACTACTCCAGCTGGGCCGGCCGGCACGGCATCTACCTGGAGGATCTCTATGTCGCCCCGGAGCGGCGCGGCCAGGGACACGGCCGGGCACTGCTCGCGGAGCTGGCCAGGATCTGCGTCGAGCGCGGGTACCGGCGGCTGGAATGGTGGGTGCTGGACTGGAACTCCCCCGCCCGGGCGTTCTATGAGTCGCTCGGCGCGGTGCCCATGGACGAGTGGACCGTGCACCGGCTGACCGGGCCGGCCCTGGACGCCCTCGCGGAGCTCACACCTCCAGGATGAGCTTGCCGACCGCCGAACGGCGCTCGAACAGCCGGTGCGCGTCGGCCGCCCGCTCCAGCGGGAAGACCGCGGAGACGCCGATGTCGATGACCCCGGCGCTGATCAGCTCGGCCGCCTCCAGCAGGGACGGGCGGACCAGCTCCGGAGCGCGCTGGGGAAGCTGCCCGCCGGAGAACCCGGCGTACCCGACGCACCGGGCCCGCATCCAGCCCGCGTCGGGCGCGACCTCCGGCTCGCGGGAGATGTTGCTGTAGGTGACCAGCCGCCCGAACGGTGCCAGCAGCTCGAACGAGCGGGCCCGGATCTGCCCGCCGACCGGGTCGAGCACCACATCCACCCCCCGCCCGCCGGTTTCGGCCAGCACCCCGGTGTCGAAATCGTCGTAGGCGTAGACGTGGGAGTATCCGTTCCGCCGTGCGAAGTCGGTCTTCCCTGGGTCGGAGACGGTGCCAAGCAGCGGGCGCAGGCCCCAGTGGCGTGCCAGCTGGCCGATCACGGTGCCGACCCCGCCGGCCGCGCCGTGCAGGAGCACCGTCTCCTCCGGCAGCACCCGGGCGACCCGGCGCAGCAGCATCAGGCTCAGCTGCATGGTCACGAACATGCTGCCCGACTCCGGGCGGCCGACCAGGTTCTCCGGCAGCGGCACGGTGAGCTCGGCCGCGGCGGTGACCACCTCGGCGTAGCCGTGGCCGCGGGTGAGCGCCGCGACCGGCTGGCCGGGCCGCAGTCCGGTGACGCCCTCGCCCAGCGCCCGTACCGTGCCGGCCACCTCCACGCCGGGCACGAACGGCACGGCGCCGAGGCCGTCACCGATCCGGTTGCGCACGTCAGTGAAGTTGACCCCAGCGAAGGTGACCGCGATCGAGACCTCACCCGGGCCCGGCTCCGGCTCGGGAAGCTCACGGACCGCGAGTACCTCGGGCCCCCCGTACTCAGGAACCACCACAGCCCGCATAACGCACCTCCGGGGCTCAGGCCGGCCTGGGTGTGACGCAGAGCACGATCCGGATCGTGCCCTTGTCCCGCACCGCGTCTTGTCCCCGAACCGGTGGACCTGCAATGGTTTGCATTATGGCGGAAGCGAGACACTCATGAGCGCAAGCGCCGACATCGTGGTGGCCGGCGCCGGCCACAACAGCCTGCTGACCGCGTGCTACCTGGCCAAGGCCGGGTACCGGTGCCTGGTGCTGGACGCCCGGCACATCCCCGGCGGCGGCGCGGCCACCGAGGAACTGGTGCTGCCCGGGTTCGGCATCGACACCTGCGCGACCGGCCACACCATGATCCGGGTGAACCCGGCCCTGCTGGCCGACGAGCTCGGGCTGATCGCCGACTACGGGCTCACCTACGCCGAGCCGGACCCGGTGGAGCAGGTGGCGTTCCCGGACGGGCAGCAGTTCACCATGTGGCTGGACCGCGAGCGCACGATCGAGGAGGTGGCCAGGTTCTCCCCCGCCGACGCCGTCGCCTACCGGCGCCTGCTGGACGAGTACGACCAGGTCAAACACATCTTCAGCCGGTCGCAGTTCACCCCGGTCGGGTTCGGCCCGTCGCTGGAGGAGATGCTCGCCACCCATCCCCGGGGCCGGATCTGGGCCCGGCGGCGGCAGCTGTCCGCGGTGGAGGTGGTCCGGCACGAGTTCACCAGCCCGCACATCCAGGCGTTCCTGCTCTGGATGGCGTTCCAGGTGTTCCAGCCGGTGGACGCGCCGGGTTCGGGGGTGCTCCCCTACCAGCAGGCGTTCGGCCGCCAGCAGCGCAGCTGGTCGATCCCGATCGGCGGGTCGGGGCGGCTCACCGCGGCCCTCACCGGCTATCTGGCCGACCACGGCGGCACCGTGCTGTGCGGCCGCCGGGTGAGCCGGCTGCTGCTGGAGAACGGCCGCTGCACCGGCGTCGAGACCACCGATGGCGAGCAGTACCTGGCGCAGACCGCGGTGGTCTCCACCATCCACGCCAAGCACCTGCGGGACATGGCCCCCGCTGAGGCCTGGCCGGAGGAGTTCCACTACGGCATCGACACCTACGACGTGGGTGTGCCGGGTTTCGCGACCTACTACTGCACCACCGCCCCGCCGGAGTTCGCCTCACCGCACGGGCCGCGCAGCGCGGTGTCGGCCGGGCTGGCTGGCTGGCCGGAGGACATGATCCAGCTGGCCGCCGACCTGCGGGCAGGCCGGTTCATCAGCGACCCAGCCTGGGTGCTGGTGGCGACCCCGACCCTGGTCGACCCGGGCCGCGCCCCAGCGGGCCAGCACACGGTCAAGATTCTGACCCCGCAGACCTACCAGCTCCCGGCCAGCCTCGGGGACTGGGACCGGGTGAAGGAGCAGCACGCCGCGCACCTGCTCAGCCAGGTGCGCCGGCACGCCCCCAACCTCACGGACGACACGATCCTCGCGCACCTGACCAAGTCCCCGGCCGACATCGAGCAGCTCAACCCGCACATGATCAACGGCGCTTTCCACGGCGGCAACCGGGGCCCCGCGTTCAGCGGCCCGCTGCGCCCCGCCCCCGGCTGGGCGAGCCACCGGATGCCGATCCCGGGCCTGTACCAGACCGGCGGCAGCACCCACCCCGGCGGTTCCATCACCGGCGCCCCGGGCCGCAACGCGGCGATCGTGCTGCTCACCGACCTCGGCCACGACCCGGCCGCGGTGATGTCGGCCCAGGCAAGCTCACCAGCAGGAGGTCGAACACGTGCCTGACGCATCGGTCTCGTCAGCCATTGCCAACTGGGGTCCCCGGTTCACCGCCCAGGGTGTCGACCCGAACGACTTCACCCGGGTGACCGGCGGGGTCGAGCGCTGGGAGGACTGGCTCGACGCCTGGTGCGCCAACGGCGATGAGCATGCCAGCCTCGCCCGCGAGGCATCCGAGCTCGGCCGGACCCGGACGGCCGGCGAGGCCTGGGTCAGGGCGGCGGTCAGCTACCACTTCGGCAAGTTCGTCTGGATGCTCGACATGGACCGGCATGTCGCCGTGGCCGACCGGTCGGTCGCCGCCATGGGCAACGGGCTCCGGCTGCTCGACAAGACCGCGGAACGGCTCGAGATCGGCTTCGACGACGGAACCATGGTCGGGAACCTGCGCCGCCCAGCCGGGGTCACACGGCCGCCGCTGGTGCTGCTGATCGCCGGCCTCGACTCCACGAAGGAGGAGTTCTTCGTCGTCGAGAACACCTTCCTTGCCCGCGGCATGGCGACCTTCTCGCTGGACGGCCCGGGCCAGGGCGAGACCGGCCGGAAGCTGAAGATCCGGCCGGACTTCGAGGCGCCGGTCGCGGCTGTGCTGGACGTGCTGTGTGCGCGGCCCGACCTGGACGGTGACCGGGTGGGCCTGCTCGGGGTGAGCCTGGGCGGTTACTACGGGGCGCGAGCGGCGGCTTTCGAGCCGCGGATCCGGGCGGCCGTCCTCTCCGGCGGCTGTTACGACTACGGGTCCCTGATCCGGGAGCGGGGGGCGCACAGCTTCGCGACGTTCATGCACGGCTGCGGGGCGTCCACCAGGGAGGAAGCGTACGAGGTCGCCGAGCGGATGAGCCTGGAGGGCGTGGCGGACAAGATCGCCCAGCCGATGGTCGTCGTCTTCGGCAAACGCGACCGCCTGGTCCCCTGGCAGCACGCGGTCCGGGTCGCGGAGGAGGCACCGAACGCCAGCCTGTGGATGTTCGACGAGGGCAACCACGTCTGCATGAACCTCACCTACCGCTGGCGCCCACAGGCCGCCGACTGGCTCGCCGAGCACCTGGCCGACGCCGGCTAGGCTAGCGTCACCTTCGGCCTTGACCATCGACTCCATCAGGGTGGTCGGCTCGTCCAGGAACAGCACCCGCGGCCGGTGCATGATGCCAGCAACTACAGGTCGAAGAGTCCGCGCAGGATCCGCCTGATCGCCGCCAGCTCCGCAGGCGATACCGCACCAAGCTGGCGGCGGAGTCGCTGGTAGGCAACGGCACGGGCATCTTCCGGGCGCGCGAAAGACGACAGCTTAGCCAGCCCGGACGATTGCGACAGTATCGGGATCTGGTGGCGCAAGCCGCGATCACGGCTGGTAACGGGCGTGACGAACACCACGGCATGAGGCAGCGCGAGGTGCAGCGGACCCGAGACGATCACAGCGGGACGGCGCCCGGCCTGTTCCGAGCCGATAACCGGGTCGAGATCAACTAGCCAGACATCACCTGGTCTCAGCGGCGCGCTCACTCGATGTCATCCAGGCCATCGCCAACCGTCCGATCCCACTCGGCCAGCTCGCTGACATAATCCGACCACTGCTCGGGATCAGCCTGCAGCCGGGCATAATCTTCCTGAACACCCTGCCAGAACCTGGCTTCCTCGACCTTGTCCAAGGCCATGGCAAGTTCCGCGTCCATGGTGGTCTGGTCGGCGTCCGCGAGGCTCTTCAGCCTGTCGCGCGTCTCCGTGGACACCTTAATGGTGGTCATAGCTGTCATACTCACAGTATACTTGCGGTCAGCCGACGGGCAGCAGGCCGACCGCGGCCAGGCCGGCGGCGAGTGCGTCCAGTTCGGCGGGGGTGTGCGGGACCAGCGGCGGGCGGACGGCACCGCCGGACATGCCCACCAGGCCCGCCCACGCCTTGATCGATGTGATGGCGTCGATCTGCCGCGGCTTGCCCTGCAGCCACCTGGCGGCCAGTTCGCGCACCGGCTCGAGCGTGGCGGCCACCTCCGCCGCCTTGGCGAAGTCCCCGCGCAGCGCGAGGGTGGTGTACTCGCGCATCGGCTGCCAGGACGGCGTCTGGTACAGGTAAGGCATCGCCGACGACATGTAGACCCGCTGGCCGTGGTCGCGGATGTTCTCCAGCCAGGTCTCCTCGTGCGGCGAGCAGACGAGCGCGGCGTCCCCAACCGCCGCCAGCAGCTCCAGGTAGCGGGCGTGCGGGCGGCCGACCTTGATCCCGCACACGTTCTCGATCCCGGCCAGCCGCCTGATCAGGTCAGTGGACAGCGATACACCGGAGTAGCCGGTGTCGAACAGCCACACCCCGATGTCCACGCTGGCGCACACGTGCTCGAACCATGCGTACAGGCCCTCGTCCGAGGCGGGCGGGTAGTACGGGTTGATCACCACCGCGAAGTCCGCGCCCGCCCGCTCCGCGTGCCGGGTCAGCTCGATCGTCTCGGCCGCGCTGTGGTGGCCGGTGTGGGCGAGCACCGGGCACCTGCCCCGGCAGCTGTCCACCACGATCTCCACCAGCCGCCGCCGCTCCGCGCCGGACAGCGCCCAGAACTCGCTCATCACCCCGCCGCAGAAGATCCCGTCGGCCCCCAGGTCGCCGGTGAGCCGGTCCAGGTCACGCCGGAGCGCGGCCTCGTCCAGCTCCCCGTCGGCGCCGAACGGGGTGGTGGTCGCCGCCCACAGGCCGGTGAACCGCTCCCGGGCCGCCTGCTTGGCCTGGTTCCTGGCGTAGTCCATGCTGTCCTCCGCGCTCAGAGCTGGTCCGCGAGCCAGTCGGCGATGAGCGGCCGGGCCAGGTTCCAGACGTTGTTGAGGATGTGCACGCCGTCCGGGTACACCTTCGTGGTCACCGGCCCGCCGTACTCGGCGGCGATCCGCTCGGCGTGCGAGGGCGGCGAACCCGGGTCGTCCCCGCCGTAGACCTGCAGCAGCGGCACGGTCACCTTCCCGGCCACCCCGGCCAGCGTCATGGCCGCCATGTTCGTGGCCGGGTCGTCGCCGTGGTGCTGGTACTGGCCGGGCCTGGTCAGGTCATCCATGGCCGCGAACCGCCCGGCCGGGGTGTACCAGGACGACACCGAGAACACCGCGCGCACCCGGTCGTCCACCGCCGCGGTCCGGATCGCGAACATCCCGCCGTAGGAGATGCCGCCCACCGCGACCCTGGTCCCGTCCACGTCGGCCCGCGCGGTCAGCACGTCCAGGATGGCCTGCACCGCCACCTCCTGGTCGGGCCGCAGGTTGCTCTCGAAGCTCACGATGCCCTGGCCCGGCCCGTCGAAGGCGGCCACGGCCATGCCCCGGGCCACGATGTGGTCGGCCAGGTTGTACAGCTCCTCTTTGGCCGAGTCAGCCCCGGGAAGCAGCAGAACGAGGGGCGGGCGCTGGACCCCGGCGGGTAGCCGCAGGTAGCCGGGCAGGGAAAGCCCTTCGAAGCCGGCGGACAGGATCTCCATCGGCGGCGCCTGGAGCGGCGCCGCCTTGGCCCAGGTGGCGTTCATCGCCTCCAGCGCGGCCCGGAACTGCGCCTGGTCGTGGGTGAACACGAAGCTGGCCCAGTGGTAGGCCAGCCCGCCGCGCAGGTAGGCGTCCCCGGCCGTGACGGTGTGCCCGGCCGCGAGCGCCTCGTCGCCGCGCGCGACGTGGCGCGCCGCGTGCGCGCTCCAGCCGGCGCACCACTGCTCGTAGTCGGTGATCTGTCCCTTGAGCTGCTCGAGCTCCCAGGGTGTGACGTAGTTGGACAGGATCCGCCAGGTGAATCTGCGGTACATCGACTCGAGCCGGGCGTCCAAGCTTGCCTCCACGGGATCTGGGACGACGATGACGTCGGATGTCTTGCTCATGCCGCGGTGTCAGCCGCTGGGCGCCCAGGTGCAGCGGTCGCCGGTGACCGTCCACACCGTGCCGGACGGCGGGGGAGCCCAGAACTCCACGAACGAGAAGTTCTCGTCCTTGTCGTCCTCGAACCAGTGCTCCTCGCCCGGGCCGACGAGGGCGCTCATCCCGGCTTCCAGCCGGGATGCCTGGCCGTCGGTGTACAGCAGCCCGGACCCGGCCAGCACGCAGAACACGTGGTGGCAGTCGGTGTGGTAGTGCGCGGCGGCGGTGTCGCCGGGGTGGTAGACGATCCGGTCGGCGCGGATCTGCGCCGCCCCCACCGGCACGTCGTCGGTGACCAGGTCCAGCCGGTCCCGGGTGTCCCGGGTGGAGACCAGGTGCGGCAGCTCACTGGCGGCGAATATCTTGCGCAACGGCTGCGTGGCCGGCCCGCCGTCCGCGGCCGACTCGGCGACCAGCAGATCCAGCCCGTCCTCGCCGGCTGCCAGCATGACGCCGTCACAGCCGGCCAGCCACAGCACGCTCTCGCGGGCCAGCGGGTAGTCCTCGCCGCCAGCGGTCGCTGTCCCGGTGCCGCCGATGACGTAGGCGAACGCCTCCTGCCCGCCGAGCGCGATGTCTGGGCCGGTGGCGCCGGCCTCGACCCGGTAGCGGCTGGCCCGCATCGGAACCGGCTCGCCGAAGACGGCGGCGCTCGCCCACTCCTGCTGGCGCCAGCCCGGGCCATCCGTGGCCGGCAGCTGGTCGAGGTGACGGATAACGGGCATGGCGGGCTCCTCGTGTCAGCTGGGGGCGGGGGCGTCACATGGTGATGATCGGGCGGATGGCCTCCCGCCGCGCCAGCGCGTCGAAGGCCGTGGCCACATCGGACAGCGGGTACACGTGGGTGGTCAGGGGCTCGGTGCGGACGGCGCCGGAGCCGAGCAGGGCGATCATGGCCGGATATGCGTTCGGGCTCGAACGTATCCCGAGTACGTCAAGCTCGTCGAGGGTGACCAGGTCGACCGGGAGTTCCGCGGTGGCGCCGCCGGCCAGGCCGAGCAGCGCGACCGCCCCGCCCCGCCGGGCCGAGCGCAGCAGCTGGCCGATGACGGCCGGGTTGCCGGAGCAGTCGAACACGCAGTCCGCGCCGCGGCCGCCGGTGGCCGCCCGCACCCCGGCCACCGGGTCGCCCTGCTCATAGTCGACGATGCCGGTGCAGCCCAGCTCGCGGGCGACGGCCAGCCGCTGGCCGCGGCCCACCATGACCACCGTGGTCGCCCCGGCGGCCCGCGCCACCTGGAGCATGAGCAGGCCGAGCAGCCCTGGCCCGAACACGGCCACGCTCGCGCCCGGCCCGAGCCGGGCCCGGCGGGCGGCGTGGACCGTCAGCGCACCCTGGTTGACCAGGGCTGCGGCGAGGTCGCTGACGCTGTCAGGGATCTTGTGCAGGGCGACGGCCGGCCGCACCGCGTACTGCGCGAGTGCCCCGGGGGCGGTGTGGCCGTACAGCTTGAAGCCGGGCTCGCGGACCCGCTCGCACAGGTTGTAGCGGCCGGCCCGGCACATCGGGCAGGCCCCGCAGCCGGTGTGGTTCTCGGCGACCACCCGGTCGCCGACTGCCAGCCCGCTGCGGCCGGTGTCCGGCCCGAGCGCGGCCACCTCCCCCGACCACTCGTGGCCGATGATGAACGGCAGTTCCGGTGGCCAGGTCCCCCGGTACGCGCCACCGACGATCTTCAGGTCGGTGCCGCAGATGCCGCAGGCCTTCACCCGGACCAGCACCTCGCCGGGACCGGGCTCGGGCACCGGCACCTCTTCCACCTCGAGCTTGCCGAAGTCGCGCAGCAGCGCGGCCTGCATGGTGGTCATGCCTCACCCTCCCGCGTGTCCTGACTGGCTGGCAGGGTCTCACTGGCTGGCAGGGCGGCCCAGATCTCGCGGGCCCGGGCGACGACGTGGTCGGCGACCGCCTCGGCGATCTGCTCGGCGCGCTCTGGGGTCGCCCGTTCCGGGTGGCCGTACCAGCCGGTCGCCGCGATCTGGTGGAAGTCCCGCAGCACCGGGTAGACGTCGGGGCGGCGGAACAGCCCATGCGCCGCCTCGCCGGCTTCCCGTTCGCTCGGCTCGGTCGCGTTCTCCAGGTGGACCAGGGAGGCGTCGTAGGCGAGTACCGCCGCGGTCTCCATCGAGCCCGCGTGGGTGAACTCCATCTCCTCCGGATAGAGCGTGTGGGTGATCACGTGCGATTCGGCGATCACCACCTGCACGCCGTGCTGGCGCTGTGCCTCGTCCGCCGCCAGCCGCAGCGTGGGCGTGTTGCCCTCGTGCCAGTTGACGAGCACGATCCGCTGCGCGCCCGCGCCGCGCAAGCCGCCGCAGACGTCCACCAGGACCGCATGCAGGGTGCTCGGCCGCAGCGACAGCGTGCCCGGCCAGGACAGGTGGTAGTGCGCGACGCCGACCGGGCCGAGCGAGGCGACCACGGTGTCCAGCCGGGCGGCGACCCGCTCGGCGACGGACAGGGCGGCGAAGGCGTCGGTGCCCAGCGGCAGGTGCCCGCCGTGCTGCTCGACGCTGCCGGCCGCGACGACGGCGACGCCGCTGGCGGCGATCAGCCGGGCGGCGGCAGGCTGGGCGAGCCGCTCGATCAGGCGGTCAGGGTGGCGGGGCATTGGTTCTCAGCCTCCATATCCGGCGGTGGTCCCCCGCGGGCCGTCCTGGACAGCCCGCCGGTGGGCGGTGATCGGGGTCTGCCACGTCTCGGTCACCACGTCCACCAGGGACGGGCCGGGCGCGCTCAGCGCGGCCCGCAACGCCGCGCCGAGCTGCGCGGGGTCGGTGACCCGCTCCGCGGACAGCCCGAACCCACGGGCGACGTCGGCGAAGGCGACGTCACCGAAATCCTCCTCTTCCCAGGCACGGCCGAACGTGATCCGCCGGTACCAGCGGATCCAGCCCCACGACCGGTTGTTCAGCACGACCACCGTGACCGGCAGGCCCTGCTCGGTGATCGTGGCTAGCTCGCCGGCCGCGTACCCGAGAGCGCCGTCCCCGGTGAGCACCACAACCCGCCCGGCCTGTGCGTGGCCGACGCCGATCGCGGCGGGCAGGGCGAATCCCAGGCCCGCCTGCCCGCGCGGGGTCAGCACCCGCCGTCCGGCCAGGCGCTGCTCCAGGTACACACCACCCCAGCCACTGGCGAGGCTGGCGTCACAGATGAGGATGTCGTCCTCGCCGATCGCGGCCTCAATCTCGGCGAGGACCCGCTGCGGGGCGATCGGGACCGCGTCACTGGCCCGCTCGGCGTCGCGGCTGGCCCGCCAGGCTGCGGTGAGGTCGGCCACCCGGGCCCGCCAGGGCGCCCGGTCAGCCGTGGCGCCACCCGGTGCGGTGTCCCCAAGCGCGGTGTCCCCAAGCGCGGTGTCCCCAAGCGCGGTGAGCAGCGCCCGCAGGCCCTCCCGGGCGTCAGCCAGGACCGGGGTAGCCCAGCCGAACGCCCGGCCGAGCTCGGCGGGGTCCAGGTCCACCTGCACCACGGGCTGATCGGGGCGGGGCAGGGTCCAGCTGAAGGTGGCCCCACCGCTGGCCTTCGCACCAGCCAGCAGCACCACATCGGCCTCGGCCAGAGCAGTTGCCGCCGCGGCCGTTCCCATCGTGCCGGTCACGCCCACGCTCAGTGGGTGGTCCTCCGCGATCACCCCCTTGCCGGACAAGGTGGTGCCGACCGCGGCCGACAGGTGCTCCGCCAGCGCGACCAGGTCGTGGCCGGCCCCGGAGTGGAGCACTCCCCCGCCGGCCAGGATGAACGGCCGATGGGCACGCGCCAGCACCTGCGCGCCCGCGCGCACGTCCGCGGGTTCGGGCACAGGGCGGAAGGCCGGGAAACGGCCGAACCGCTGGCTGCTGAGCTGCCATGCCATCGCCAGGTCAGCCCCGGCGGGCCCGTCGAGAACGTCCTGGGGAAGGAACAGCGCGACCGGGCCCGGGCGGCCGGTCGTCGCCTCCCGGAATGCCTGCCGCACCAGCGCGGGCATGGTGGCGGCATCCGGCACAGAGGCCTGCCACTTGGTCACCGGCGCGAGCAGTGCCGCCTGGTCCAGGGCCTGCGAGACCGCGCTGCGGTAGCGGTGTGGGGCGAACCGTGCGGGCAAATCGCTCACCAGCGCGACCACCGGCACCGAAGCGCCGAGCGCCTCACCAAGCCCGGACGGCAGTTTCGCCGCCCCGGGGCCCACGGTCGCGTCGCACACGCCGACCCGGCCGGTGACCCGCGCATAGGCATCGGCCGCGTAGGCGGCCGAGCGCTCATCACGGACCAGCACATGCCGGATCTGCGGCTCGTGGTCGAGGATGCCGTCGTAAAGCGCGAGCGTCTGGCCACCGGCGACACCGAAGACGTGACGCACTCCGTGCTCGGCGAGCAGCCCGGCGAGCAGCCATCCGCCGTGCGGGGCAGGCGAGTGCACGGTGTTATCAGCCACGGTGTTATCAGCCACGGTGTTATCAGCCCCCAGGTTGTCAGCCACCGGCAAGCCCGAGCAGCCGGGCGGCGTTGCCGCTCAGCACGAGGTCTTCGTCCGGGCCGAGCCCGAGCGCCCGCACTTCATCGACCGGCTGGTAGGTGCCCATGTCGAACGGGCGGTCCGAGCCGAGCAGCACCTGCCCGGTCCCCGCGTAGGCGACCAGGCCGGCCAGCAGGTCCTGGTCGTGGGTGACGGTGTCGTAGAAGAACCGGCGCAGCGAAGCGTCCGGTCCCGCCTGCGCACGCGCACCCGCCTCCGGGCGCATCGCGAAGGCCCGCCGCAGCCGTCCCCGGACCACCGGCAGTGCGCCGCCCCCGTGCGCGAGCAGCACCCGCAGCCGCGGATGCCGTTCCAGGACACCGGACACCGCGATGTGGGCGGCGGTGATGGCGGTCTCCAGCGGGTTACCGACCGAGTTCCACAGGTAGTACTCATCCAGCGCGGGCACAGTGAAGCCCTTGGTCGAGGGATGGATGAACACCAGGGCACCGGCCGCCTCCGCCGCCTCCCAGAACGGCAGGAAGAAATCGTCGCCCAGGTACCGCCCGCCGACGCTGGAGGGGATCTCCACGCCGCACAGGCCCGGTACGGTCATCAGGTCGGCCAGCTGCCGCGCGGCCAGGTGCGGGTCCTGCAGCGCCACCGCACCGACCGCGCTGATCCGCCCCGGGTGGGCAGCCGCGGCCGCGGCCAGCGCCTCGTTCTGCACCTGGCAGATCAGCCGGGCCTCGTCCAGCCCGGCATCCACTGGCACCAGGTTGATCCACGGCGAGAGCAGCAGATGATCGACCCCGGCCTCGGCGGCCTGGCCGAGCATCACCGCCACGTCGGTGAACTCGGCCACGACCGAGTTCACCGGGCGGCCACGGAATCCCAGCCGGTACTTCCCGTTCTCCCGGCTCACCACCGGCCGCCAGTTCTCCGGTACCGTGCCCGCGGTCATCTCATCCACGATGACGTGGCAGTGGGTGTCGATGATCAACGAACGGTTCCCAGCGCGGTGCCGTTGACTGAGGCGTTGACTGAGGCGTTCACGGGGCCGTAGCGGTGCCGGCCGCCGCCGTGCCGTTGCCGTTCCCGGCCGAGACCGCACCGCCGAGGTAGAGCGCGCCGATCTCGGGGTGTTCCAGGACCTCGCGGCCCGTCCCGGACAGCCGCACCTTGCCGTTCTCCAGCACCACGCCGTGCGTGGACAGGCGCAGCCCGGCCCGGGCGTTCTGCTCCACCAGCAGGATCGACTTGCCCTGCGCGTGCATCATCCGGATGGCGTCGAACACCGACTTGAGCACCCTCGGGTCCAGGCCCATCGACGGCTCGTCCAGGATGACCAGCTGGGGGTCGAGCATCAGGCCGCGCGCGAACTCCACCAGCCGCTGCTGGCCACCGGACAGGCTGCCCGCCTTCTTGTCCAGCCACTGGGTCACCTGGGGGAACATCTCCAAGACCGCGGCCAGGCGGCGGTCAGCCAGGCCCCGCTCGCGCAGGATGTAGCCGCCGAGCGAGATGTTCTCGCGCACCGTCATCTCGCGGAACAGGCTGTGGTTCTGCGGGACCTGGACCACGCCGGTCTTGAGTACCTGGCGCGGGCTCATCCCGGTGAGCCGCTTGCCGTGCAGCGTCACCTGGCCCAGCCGGGGCTTCAGCAGGCCGCTGATCGTGCCCAGCAGGGTCGACTTGCCGGCCCCGTTAGGGCCGACCACGCAGGTGATCCCGCCCTGCATGACTTGCAGGGACACTCCCTGGAGCACGTCGCCGCCGCCGTAGCCGGCCACGACGTCCTCGACTACCAGCGCTGGCGTGCCCGCCTCAGGCTGCGGAACTGTCATCGTCTTCCTCCGCGGTTCCGAGGTAGGCATCGAGCACGCGGTGATCGTTGCGGATCACGTCCGGCGGACCGGTGACCACCGGGCAGCCGAAGTCGAGGACGGTTACCCGGTCGCACAGGCCCATCACGAACTCCATGTTGTGCTCCACGATCAGGAACGTGGTGCCCTGCTTGTTCAGCTCGCGGATCCGGTCGGCGATGGTGCCGATCAGGGTGGGGTTCACCCCGCCCGCCGGCTCGTCGAGCAGGATGATCTCCGGATCGGCGATCATCACGTACGACAGTTCCAGCAGCTTGCGCTGACCGTAGGACAGCGTCTCCGCGCGATCGCCGGCGAGCTTGGCGATGCCCGTGAACTCCAGCAGTTCCATCGCCCGCTTGCGGGTGGCCGGCCCGCCCGCCCTGGCGAACGGGTTGAGGCTGCGCCCGCTCCCTTGCTGGCCGGAGCGTTCCTTGTGATGCGCGGCCACGATCATGTTCTCCATGACCGTCAGCCGGTGGAACACCCGGGTGAGCTGGAAGGTCCGGCCGATACCGAGGGCGAAAACCTTGTCCGGCGGCAGGTTGGTGATCTTCTTCTCGTTGAGGTAGACGTCGCCGCTGTCCACCCGCCCGTAGCCGGTGATCATGTTGAACAGGGTGGTCTTCCCGGAGCCGTTGGGCCCGATCAGCCCGGCGATGCTGCCCTCCTCGACGTCGATCGAGCAGTCCCTCAGGGCCTGCACCCCGCCGAAGGCCTTGCAGATGCCCTCCGCCCGCAACAACGTCATCGCATGCTCCCGGTGCTCGGCGAACCAGATCCAGCCTGCACCGTGCTGGCGGTCATGCCGGACGGCGGGCTCGCGCCCTTGGCCGCTGACCGCCGCTGCTGGCCGGCCCGCAGCGCGGTGAGTTTCTCCCGCGCCGTCGGCAGGATCCCCCTCGGGAGGACCAGGATCACGAACAGGAACAGCCCGCCGAGGACGATCTCCGACACGTAGCTGTTGGAGATCTGGAGCTGCGCGTAGCCCAGGTACGGCTCCAGCAGCAGGGCGCCGAAGACCGGCCCCCACAGGGTGCCGAACCCACCGACGAAGACCATCAGGGCGATGGTCAGGTCGAGGAACGGGTTGAACGCGAATTCCGGCAGGGCCTCCTGCTGGAAGTAGAAGTACAGCCCGCCGAGGACCCCGGCGATCAGCGCCGAGATCACGAAGGCGATCAGCTTCACCCGCATGGTCTTCACCCCGAGCCCGCGGGCCCGGTCCTCGTCGTCGCGGATGGCCCGCAGTTGCAGGCCGAACCGTGACCCCCAGATGCCCCAGGCGAGCACCATCGACCCCACCGCGACGATGAGGGCGATGTAGTAGAAGGGGTTGTTGAAGGTGTTCGGATCCCAGTTCAGGTACGGCGGGAGAATCCCGGCGGACCCGCCGGTGAAGCCGAAGTTGTAGGCCATCAGCTGGAAGATGAAGAAGATTGCGATCGTGATGACGACGAAGGTGTGCCGCCGCACCCGCAGCGCGATCAGCCCGACCGGAATGGCGATCACGCCCGCCACCACCGCACCAACGGGGAGGAAGGCGAACACCGTTGAGCCGGTCAGGTTCAGGTGCTTGCTGAATATCGCCACCGTGTACAGGCCGGACCCGAAGAATACGGCGTAGCCAAGCGAGATATACCCGGAGAACCCGGAGAAGATGTTCCAGGAGACCGCCATGCCCACGTACATGAGGACGAACACGCCGACATGCACCAGGGTCACGTTCGATGTCAGCGGGACCGCGGCGACCACCGCCAGCAGCGCCACCGCGGCGGCGATTCGCCAGATGGCATTGGCTCTCACAGGGCTGGCATTCATGGGGCTGGCACTCATAGGGCTGGCGCTCATAGGACGGCTGGCACTCATTGGGCCCTCGCTTCTTTGCGCCCGAGGATGCCCTGCGGCCGGAAGACGAGCACGAGCACGAGCACGGCGTAGAACACCACCACCGACCAGTTGGGGTTCCAGAAAACGTCCACCAGGGACTCGAGGGTGATCATGATCACCGCCGCCCCCAGCGCGCCGACGATGCTGCCCATGCCACCGAGGATGATGATGGCCAGCAGCCGTGAGATCAGGTCGGCTCCGCTGTTCGGGCTGAAGGAGTTGATCGATCCGTAGACCATACCGCCGGCGGCGGTAACCGCGACCCCGATCCCGAACGTGAGCGCCGCCACCCTGTTCACGTCGATGCCGATCAGCCTGGCCGCGGTCTGGTCCTGCATGGTGGCGCGCACGCTGCGGCCGAACTGGGTCCGGTACAGCATGTAGTAGACCGCCGCCACGAACAGCACCGCGAGCCCGAACCCGTAGAGGTAGATGTAGGGGATGTAGTACCCGAACACCTTGATGGTGTTGGTGAAGTACTTCGTCTGGATCGACTGATAGTTGGACCCGAATACCTGGTACAGCAACCCCTCGATGATGATCGCCACCGAATAGCTGGCCAGCAGCGACATCGAGGTACGTTCCCGGCCTCGCAGCGGCCGGATGAAGAACCACTGGATCGCGACCCCGAGCACGAACATCAACGGGATGGTGATCAGCAGGCCCAGGAACACGTCGATGTGCAGATGTGCCCAGAGCACGTAGCTGAGGTAGGAGCCGAGGATGACCAGGATGCCCTGGGCGATGTTGATGATGTCGAGCACGCCGAAGATCAGCGTCAGCCCGACCGCCATCAGGCCGTAGACGCCGCCACCGAGGACGCCGTCGGCGAGGGCTTGGAAGAGCCGTGATCCCATGTCAGTCCCATACTCCGTTCACCTTGCTGTTATGCCCTGTAATGCCCATCCCGGCTGAGTCGTGCGACGGGCAGCCGATCGATCAGAAGCTCGCCCACATCTTCTTGGGGTTGATGATCCCGACCGCCGGCCCGGTATTGGCCAGGACCTGCTCGAAGCGGGCACCTGGCTTCCACTGGAAGATGAAGCTGACCGCCTTGGTGTTGACACCGCTCTGCTTACCCGGGACGTACTTGTCCCAGGAGGCCGGGCCCTGGACGGTGTCCAGCGTGATGTTGGGGTTGTGCAGGTAGTTGATGATCTTCTGCTGGTTGAGGCCGACGCTGGTGACGGCGTCCGCCATGACCTGGCCCGCCGAGTAAGCCTCCGCCACGTCCGCGTTGATGTCCGAGGCGGTACCGCCGTACGTGGCGATGTACTCCTGCACCATCACGTGGCTGAGCGCGTCGGGGTAGCCGCCGTACCAGCCGTCCGGGACCATGATCCCGTTGGCGTTGGGGGTGCCGATCGCGTTGAGGAAGATCTGGCCCTGGTCGGGGCCGGACGCGGCGATGAGTATCTGCGGGCTGTAGTGCCGCCGCCTGAACTCGTTGATGAACGCCGCCAGCGTGGGCACGTCCACCGAGCCGATCAGGACCGCCTGCGGGTTCAGGGACGCAATCTTGTCCGCCGCGCTGATGAGGACGGACGTGGGAACCGCGCCGGTATTGGCGTTCGGCTCATAGAGCTTGGCGCCGGTGTTTCCTGGGCCGGGGTAGTTGTCGTAGACGGTCGCGACCCCGGCCTTCTGGAGAATCGCCTTCGCCGCGAGGACCGGCGGGTCAGCGAAGGGGTCGTCCACCATCGCGTAGGCAGCGGTCTTCGGGCGGTCACCGGGGGCGTTGCCGGCCGGCAGCGCCGCGGCCCACCTGGCGAAGGGAAGCATCTGCTGCTGGACCGGCGCGCTCACCCCGAAGAGGTCGGGCAGCTTCTGCTGGAACACCTTGGGTGCGCCGCCGGACCCCTCCACGAACGCGTAGTGGAACTTGTTGGCCACTATTCCGGCCGGGACCGTGAGCAGGGAGGAGAACGGGCCGAGGAGCAGGTCGACGTGTTCCTGCGCCAGCGTCGTGTAGGCCTTGGTCGTGGTGGCCGGGTCGCTGTTGTCGTTGAGGTAGACCAGCTTGACCGGCCGCCCGAGCAGCCCGCCGTGGCTGTTGACGTCGTCGCGCCAGAGCTCGTACCCCTTCAGGCACGCCTGGCCATCGGCGGAGAACCCACCGGTCAGGGAGAGCGACATCCCGACGGTGATCGGAGGCCCGCTGGGCCCGGCGTTGGCTGCGCTGCCAGTGGCGCCGGCATTGTTGAGACCGCCGCAGGCGGCCACGGTAGCCGCGGTCAGGATGGTGGTGGCCGCGAGTCGCGCGGTCCGGGCGCGGGGGCGCCTCATGATCATTCCTCCTTTCCGTGCAGGCAGGTGGTGCGCGGGGCATGCACCGCACGCCCC
>DATKRG010000044.1:0-2592 GCA_035532275.1 Streptosporangiaceae bacterium
CGACAACGGCACCTACATCGCCCGCTACGACGACCTGGTCACCGGGCGGGAGGAGCCGGTCGACGTGTCGACGGTCGACGTGTCCACCAATGGCATCGAGCTGCAGGACCGCGAGTTCGTCGCGGCGATCGCCGAAGGGCGCGAGCCGAACTCAAGCGTCGGCGGCGTCCTGCGCTGCTACCGGGTGCTCGGCGAGCTGGAGGGCCAGCTCGCGCGGCAGCTGTAGGCAGCGCGGTGCCGGAGCGGCTGGGCCGACGTCCTGCGGCTGCTCGGGCCTGGCATGCTCACAGCTGCGGGTCATCCGCGGCGCCGCTCACCTGGCCAGCGTCTCGCACCCGGGCGAGGTCACCGTCGGCCCTCATGGCTCATCTGACCGGCTCGGTGAGCCGCCCCCGCTGGCCCTGACCCCACCCCGGGCCGTGTTCAGCCCATCAGCGCCCGGCCGGCGTCCTCGATCTGGCGCTGCGAGAGCAGCACCGCGTCGGCCGCGTCGCCCAGCGGGACGAAGCTGTCCTCGCTGGTGACCCGCCGTACCCAGCCGCCGAACCGGTCGTCGGCGAGCACCGCCAGCACACCCTCCGACACGCCGCCGGTGCGACGGGTCTCGTCCGCGATCAGCACCCGGCCGGTGGCCCTCGCCTCGCGCAGGATGTCCTCGGCCGGCAGCGGCGCCAGCCAGCGCAGGTCCAGCACCCGGCAGCTGACCCCCTCCATGGCCAGCCGGGCCGCCGCCCGCATGCTCAGCCGCAGCCCGTTGCCGAACGTCATGATCGTCAGGTCGGTGCCGGTGCCGTGGGTCCTGGCCCGGCCGACCGGCACGTGCCCGGCCGCCCACTGGTCCGGCGGCCCGTACGGTGCCCGCCAGCCGCCGTCGGTGCTGCGGTACAGGTCGCGGGCGTGGTACAGCGCGATCGGCTCCAGGAACACGCAGACGCTGCCGTCGGCGGCCGCGGCGGCCAGGCACGTGCGCAGCATCGCGGCGGCATCGTCGGGCCGGGCCGGGGAGGCGATGATCAGGCCGGGGATGTCGCGCAGCGCCGTCACCGAGTCGTCGTTGTGGAAGTGCCCGCCGAAGCCCTCCTGGTAGCCGTAGCCGGCGATGCGCACCACCAGCGGGTTGCGGAACTGGCCCTGGGAGAAGAAGGACAAGGTGGCGGCCTCGCCCCGGATCTGGTCGGCGGCGTTGTGCAGGTAGGCGAGGTACTGGATCTCCGGCACCGGCAGCAGCCCGGCCAGCCCGGACCCGAGGGCCAGGCCCAGGATGGCCTGCTCGTCCAGCAGCGTGTCGAACACCCGCCCGGCGCCGAACCTGGCCAGCAGCCCCCGGGTCACCCCGTACACCCCGCCCTTGCGGGCGACGTCCTCGCCGAAGACCAGCATCTCCGGCCGCGCCGCCAGCGCATCGGTCAGCGTCGCGTTGATGCTCTGGGCCAGGGTCAGGGGGCCCACCAGCTCGGGCAGCTTCCCGCCGAACGCGGCACGCCGCTTGTCCTCGCTGGCGGCCAGGATCGCGCCCGCCCACACCGCGTCCGGCTGGCGGGGCGCCAGCGGCGCCATCACCTGTGCCGCGGTGGTCAGCCGCGGCGCGCCGGCCAGCTCCGCCGCCATTTCCAGCACCCGGGCGCGGCCGCGCTCGTAGCGGTCCAGCACCTCGGCCGGGGTGAGGATGCCCGCCTCGACCAGCAGCCGGGCGGTGCCCACCAGCGGGTCGGCCGCCATGTCGGCGGTGAGTTCGGCCGGGTCGCGGTACCCGGCCTCGGCGTCCGAGCCCGCGTGCCCGCCCAGCCGGACCATGGACAGGTGCAAGAACGCGGGGGAGCGGCGGTACCTGGCCCACGCGGCGGCGGCCAGGGCCGTGTCGTACACGTCGGCGAGGTCGGACCCGTCGGCATGGAAGTAGGTGATGCCAGGCCTGGCCCTGGCGGCCGCGGCGACCCAGCCGGGCGGGGTGCGGACGCTGATGCCCAGCCCGTTGTCCTCGCACACGATCACCAGCGGCAGCGGCAGCCGCTGGTAGGCGCAGTACCCGGCGGTGTTCAGCGCCCCGGCCGCGGTGGAGTGGTTGATGGAGGCGTCGCCGATGCTGGCCACCACGACCGCGTCGGCCGGCCAGCGGCTGGCCGTGCCCAGCCGGGCCGCGCGGCCCAGCGCGAAGGCGAGCCCGACCGCGCGCGGCAGGTGCGAGGCGATGGTCGAGGTCTGCGGGATGATGTGCAGATCGACGTGACCGATCACCTTGTGCCGCCCGCCGGCGATCGGCTCGGCTTCCGCCGCGACCAGCCCGAGCAGGATGTCCCGCACACCGTCGCGGGGCGGGCTGGCGGCGGCCGCACGCGCCAGGTAGAACGCGCCGGACCGGTAGTGCAGCAGCGCCGGGTCGTCGCCCCGCAGCGCCGCCGCGACCGCCGCGTTCCCCTCGTGCCCCGATGACCCGATCGTGTAAAAGCCGGCCCGCTGCTCCCGCAGCCAGCGGGCGGCCAGGTCCAGGTGACGGCTGGCCAGCTGGGCGTCGAACAGCTCCAGGCAGCGGTCGCCGGTCAGGGCCGAGTCCGCCCGGATGGCACCAGGGAAACCCCCACCGCTGAACGAGGA
>DATKRG010000045.1:0-45699 GCA_035532275.1 Streptosporangiaceae bacterium
CCAGGCGGCGTTGCCGGGCGCCACGTTCACGCAGCCGTGGCTCACGTTGACGTAGCCCTGCTCCCCCACTGACCACGGCGCGCTGTGCACATAGTCGCCGTCGGCGGTGAACTGCACCGAGTCGTACACCATGACGTTGTAGTAGCCGGGGTCACCGGGCATCACGCCGAACGTGGCCGAGTTCATGTCCACCGGGTTGCCCATGGCGAAGGACAGGTAGTGCCCGTTCGGTGTGTCCAGGCCGGGCTGGCCGGTGCTGATCGGCCAGTTGCCCTTGAAGTGGCCGTTGTACCAGACCTTCATGTGATGGCTGGCGGTGCTGGCGATGGCGATGAGCGAGCTGCCGATCCGGAACTGCCGGGTCAGGTTGGCGTCGCCGTACACGCCCGGCGCTCCCCGCACCCCCTTGAGGTGGGCGGAGAACCACACCCGGGTGCGGGCGGGCCAGTAGTGCCTGGTCCGGAACCACACCTCGGTGCTGCTCATCCAGTACCAGGCCCCGGTCACCGGCTTGCTCGACCGGACCTGGATCGCCCGCTCCACGGCCGCCCTGTTGGTGATCGCGTGGCTGAAGGTGATCATGATGGGCATGCCCACCCCGTAGACCTGGCCCGGCGCCATGGTGGTCGAGGCCGAGAAGGTCCGCCGCGGTGTGAGAGTGCGGAAGGTGCCGCTGGTCACGGTCTTGACGCCCTGGCTGTTGGCCGCGACGGCCGTCACCCGGTAGGCGCGCGATGGCGCCAGTGCCCAGGTCGTGTGCCAGGCGATACGGCCAAGGCCGAGCGAGCCTGGCACGGCCTTCCCCGACGCCTGGGTGACGGTCACGCTGGACAGCGTGCCGCCGGTGACGCTGACGCTGATCCCCAGATCCGGGCGCCGGTCGACCAGCGTGCTGGTAGCCGACCGGGTGACGGCGGTCCCCGCCCGGCCCGTGGCCGCGGCCGGAGCGGCCGAGCTGAACCTGAGGTTGCCGGTGGTGATCGTGACCTTCGCCAGCGGGTGAGCGACCGGCCGGTGCCGCACCGGAGCGCCCTGGCACGCGGCCACCACCAGCACGGTCAGGCAGGCAAGCCCCGCCCAGCGATTCCGGATGATTGCGGCGAGAATACATCTGAACATGCTGAAACACATTTTTGCAGCCAATGCCCCCACCTTGGCCTAAACCCGTAGCGTACGCACCTTCGACAAACCAGCGGTACGTTCTTGCTACGAAACTCATTCCCCGGCCATGGCTGGATTACTCGCCGTAACCCGTGAATTATAGCGCCCTATCATGGCAGGTCACAGCCCTAGCACGACCCGGCAACAGGCTGACAACGGCCAGACAGGACCAGGATACGCAGCGCCGTTACGTGGCCTTCACCGGGGCCCGCTGGCAGGCCAGGAGCGTCCTATTCGCACCGTGTTACGTGGAAAGGTGAGCGCCCCGTAAGAGGGGCCGCCCCGACTCAGTGCGCGTACACCCCGCGGTAGTACTCGAAGACAAAGCCGATGGCGGACAGGAGCACACAGAGCATCCCGATCAGGAACAGCCACCATCCAATCGCGGCGCCGACGGCGGCGAGCGCCGAGGCCAGCCCGGCGAACAGCGGCCACCAGCTGTGCGGGCTGAAAAAGCCGAGCTCGCCGGTGCCCTCGCCAATCTCGCCTTCCGGGTTGTCCTCCGGCCGGCGGGGCAGGCGCCTGCCCGTGAACAGGATGTAGAAGCCGCTCAGGAACGCGAGCCCGACCGCCAGCGCCAGCGCCGTCGTCCCGGTCGGATCCTTCGAGAAGTGCCAGTAGACGACGTCCGCGGCGGTGAAGAACGCGGCGCAGCCGATGAACAGGAACCCTTCGACCTTCATGAGACACCTCTGCTCTGCCGCGCCCGGGCGGGCGTCCCCTCACCGCGCATGCCCCGGCTCACTGGGACGACGGGAGGGAGTCGCGGGCCGGCCGGCCCGTCTTGATGTGTGGATAGTGCAGGTCGAACGCGGGGCGCTCGGACCGGATGCGCGGGATGGACGTGAAGTTGTGCCGCGGCGGCGGGCAGGAGGTCGCCCACTCCAGCGAGTTCGCGTACCCCCACGGGTCGTCCTTGGTCACCCGCTCCCCCGCCCGCCAGGTCGTGTACACGTTGTAGATGAACAGCAGGGTGGAGATGCCGAGGATCCACGACCCCACCGTGGAGATCTGGTTCAGGGTGGTGGCGTATCCCGGCAGGTCGGGGTAGTTCGCGACCCGCCGCGGCATGCCGATGACGCCGAGCCAGTGCTGGACGAGGAACGTCATGTGGAAGCCGATGAACAGGGTCCAGAAGTTCCACTTCCCGAGCGTCTCGTTGAGCTTCTTCCCGGTGAACTTGGGCCACCAGAAGTAGAACCCGGCGAACATCTCGAAGGCGACCGTGCCGAACAGAACGTAGTGGAAGTGGGCGACCACGAAATAGGTGTCGCTGACGGGGAAGTCCAGCGGCGGCGCCGCGAGGATGATCCCGGTCAGGCCGCCGAACAGGAACGTGGTGAGGAAGCCGATGGTGAACAGCATCGGCGTCTCGAAGGTCAGCTGGCCCCGCCACATGGTGCCGACCCAGTTGAAGAACTTCACCCCGGTCGGCACCGCGATCAGGAAGGTCATGAACGAGAAGAAGGGCAGCAGCACCGCGCCGGTGGTGAACATGTGGTGCGCCCACACGGTCATCGACAGGCCCGCGATCGCGACCGTCGCCGCGACCAGCCCCTTGTAGCCGAACACCGGCTTGCGGCTGAACACCGGCAGGATCTCGGTGGCGATCCCGAAGAACGGGATCGCCAGGATATAGACCTCCGGATGGCCGAAGAACCAGAACAGGTGCTGCCACATGATGGCGCCGCCGTTGACCGAGCTGAACACTTGTGCGCCGAGCTTGCGGTCGATCTCCAGCACCAGCAGCGCCGCCGCCAGCACCGGGAACGCCATCAGCACCAGCATGGAGGTGAGCAGGATGTTCCAGGTGAAGATCGGCATCCGGAACATGGTCATGCCGGGCGCGCGCATGCAGACGATCGTGGTGACGAAGTTGACGCCGCTCAGGATCGTGCCAAGGCCGCTCAGGGTCAGGCCCATGATCCACATGTCGCCACCGACCCCGGGTGAGTACACCGGGTTGGTGAGAGGGGAATAGGCGTACCAGCCGAACGCCGCCGCGCCGCCCGGGGTCAGGAAGCTGCCGAGCACGATCAGCCCGCCGAACAGGAAGAAGTAGTAGCTCAGCAGGTTGAGCCGCGGGAAGGCGACGTCGGGCGCGCCGATCTGGAGCGGGAAGATCTCGTTCGCGAACCCGACGAACAGCGGGGTCGCGAACAGCAGCAGCATGATCGTGCCGTGCATGGTGAACAGCTCGTTGTACTGCTGGTCGGACACGACGTGGTTGGTCGGCCCGAGCAGCTGGATCCGCATGATCATCGCCATCAGGCCGCCGATGAGGAAGAACCCGAACGACGTGATCAGGTACAGGTGCCCGATGACCTTGTGGTCGGTGGAGGACAGCCAGCTGGCCAGCACCGATCCCTTGCGGGGGTTGCGCGGTGCCGTCAGGGGCAGGGGGGTCTGCTGTTCGAGCGTGGTCACTGAGCGCTCCCTGCCTTCTGCTGCGCAGCCTGCTGCGCGTGGATCCACTGGCTGAACTGGGCTGGCGTCACGATCCTCACCTTGAACAGCATCCGGCTGTGGTACAGCCCGCACAGCTCGGTGCAGCGGCCGATGAAGGTGCCGGTCCGGGTGGTGGTGACCTCGAAGTGATTCGGGTGGCCAGGGATGACGTCACGCTTGAACTCGAACGGGACGATCCAGAACGAATGGATGACGTCGACGGAGGTCAGGTTGAACTGGATGGTCTCGTTGCTGGGGATCACCAGGACCGGCAGCTGGCTGTTGCCGGTGGCCGGGGTCCACGGCCCCCCGTTCATCGTGACGTCGCGCGTCGGTGACGCCGGCACCTTGTACTGGGGGTACTGGAACTGCCAGCTCCACTGGTACCCGATGACGTCGACCGTCACATTGGGGTGAGCTGGCATCTTGGTGATGTAGTTCTCGTCCCGCGCGGTGAAGAAGAACAGGACGCCGACCATGATGAACGGCACCACGGTGTAGAGCATCTCGATCGGCAGGTTGTAGCGCACCTGGTAGGGCGGCCGGTCCGAGCGCTTGCGGTGGAAGATGACCGCCCAGAGGATCAGCCCCCAGACGACGACCCCGACCGCCATCGCCGCGACCCAGTTCCCCTGCCACAGCGTGAGCGTGACCTGGCCCTGCTTGGTGACCGGGACCGGCATCCCGATCCGGGTGAACAGGTTCGAGGTGCAACCCGTCGTGCCGGCGAGCACGACGGCGAGCAGGGCGGCGACCGGAACGGCACGCCGCCACCTGGCGGCTGCGCCCCGGCGCGGTGGGGCTGCCGCTGTCTGGCCGGGCGCCAGGCCCGGAACATGCGCGCCCCGACCGCGGGGGGCGCTGGGGGTGGGACTCACAGGTTGCCTTCCCAGCGGATGACACCCGGCTGCACGGGCTGGTCAGATGGCTCGTCCAACAGTCATACGGCTCGTCCTACAGACTGTCGTGGAAACAGTATCGTGTGCCGCCGCCGGGCCGGCGGCGGCCCCCGGCCTGTGCCGCCAGGGCGGGCAGCCGAGCCTGCGGCTAGTGTCGTTGTGTGGCGTATTTCGATGCCGCCTCCGCCGAGCCGCTCCACCCGGCCGCACGCGAGACGCTGCTGGCGGCCCTCTCGCAGGGGTGGGCCGACCCGGCCCGGCTGCACCGCGAAGGCCGGCTCGCCGCGACGCTGCTGGACAGCGCGCGCGAGCGGGTGGCCGCGATCCTGGCCTGCCGCCCCGACGAGGTGTCGTTCACCTCATCGGGGACCCAGGCGGCGCACCTGGCCGTGCTCGGGGTGGCGCGCGCCCGCCGGGCCGGCCGGACCGCGCCGCCGCACCTGGTGCTGAGCGAGGTGGAACATTCCAGCGTGCTGAACGCGGCAGCCTGGCTGGAGGCCGACGGGGCGGAACTGACCATGGTCGGGGTCGACGCCACCGGGCGGGCCGACCCGCAGCGGTTCGCGGCCGCGCTCCGCCCGGGCGGCGAGCGCCGGGACGGCACCGTGCTCGCCTGCCTGCAGGCAGCCAACCCCGAGGTCGGCACCGTGCAGCCCGCCGGGCAGGCCGCCGCCGCCTGCGCGGCGCTCGGCGTGCCGCTGCTGGTGGACGCGGCCGCCGCCGCCGGGCGCGAGCCGATCCCGGCCGGCTGGTCGCTGCTGGCCGCCAGCGCGCACAAATGGGGCGGGCCGGCCGGGGTGGGCGTGCTCGCCGTGCGCAAGGGCACCCGGTGGCGCAGCCCACTGCCCGCCGACGAGCGGGAGGGCCGGCGGGTTCCCGGCTACCCGAACGTGCCCGCGATCCTGGCCGCCAGCGAGGCGCTGGCGGCGATGGACGCCGAACGCCTGGCGGAGGGCGCCGCGCTCCGCGCTCTCACCGACGAGATCCGCGCCCAGGTCCCGGTGCTGGTGCCCGACAGCGCCGTCCACGGTGACCCGGCCGGCGGCCTGGCCCATATCGTGGCGTTCTCCTGCCTGTACGTCGATGGCGAGGCGCTGGTGACCGAACTGGACAAGGCCGGATTCGCGGTCTCCTCCGGCAGTGCCTGCGCGGCCGAAACCGGCCGCCCCAGCCACGTGCTCGCCGCGATGGGGGCGCTTACCCACGGCAATGTGCGGGTATCGCTCCCGCGAGGCACCACGCCGATCGTGGTCGCGGAGTTCCTCGCGGTGCTGCCGGGCATCGTGGCGGGGCTGCGTGACATGGTCGGCCCGGCAACCCCGCGCTCCCCCGGCTCAAGCGTGAGAGGCTAAGCGGCATGACCCTCCCGGCGGGCCCCCGCCCGATGATCGTCATCGACGCACTTGGCCGCAAGTGCCCGATCCCGATCATCATGCTGGCGGAGCGGATCCGGGAGGTGCCCATCGGGCGGACGATCGCCGTCCTGGCCGACGACCCGGCCGCCAAGACCGACGTTCCCGCCTGGTGCATGATGAAGTCGCACAAGTTCATCGCCATCACCGACCTGGCGCAGGGCTGGTCCTTCCTGATCAAGCGCAACTACTGAGCACGCGCAGCTACTGAGCACGCGCAGCTACTGACCGGGGGGCGGCTGGAACCGGCTCGCGAACCGGGAGTCGCCCTGCCACCAGGGCTGCTCCGGGTCCGCCCCGCCGGGTGCGGTGCCCGCCGCACTGGCCACCGCGTCGAGCTCGGCGTCCTCCGCCCGCGCCTGCGTCTCGTCCTCCGCCATCATCGCGATCAGCTGGGCGGCCAGGAACGGCAGGCCGATCAGGTCGCCGAGGAGCCAGAGCGCGCCACCGCCGATGACCTGGTCGGCCCGCGGCCCGGGCCCCCACGGCCGGGCCAGCGCCTGGTAGTAGCCCCCGGCGATCAGGTGCTGGTCGGCGAGCACCGCCAGCCCGAGCACGGCGTCCCCGACCACCTCGGTCCCGGTGACCCACAGCGCCACCAGGTAGGGGTACGCCTTCGGCACCGGGTCCAGCCGCAGCAGCGTCCAGAAGAACACCCACCCGGGCGCCAGCAGCGCGAGGTAGGTGAGCTCACGGACCGCGGCGTCGTGCAGGCCGGCCTCGTACCAGGACGTGAAGTACAGCAGGAAGCCGACCAGGACCACCGCCAGCGCGGTGATGGCCGGGAAGGTGAGGACACGCGCCGCCCGGCTGCCCACCACCGCGGCCAGCCGCCGCCCGGCCCCGGGGGCGGCCGCGGTCAGCAGCGACAGCGGCCGGCCCAGCGCCAGCAGCAGCGGTGCCGCCAGCAGCAGCAGGATCGTCTGCACCGCGCGGGCGTAGAAGAGCACGCCCTGGTACACGCCGAGGAAGGACATGGTCGCGACGACCACCACGGCGAGCCCGCCGCCGAACGCCAGCGCCGTCCCGGCCGGCCAGCGCTCACCGGACCGGCGCAGCCGGCGGACACCGGCCAGATAGAAACCGGCCGCGACCAGCGTCACGGCCAGCACTGGCAGGTCGGGCGTCCAGGAGGTGAACGCCCGTGCCAGCGTCAGCTCGGCCGGCCCGTGATACCCGGCGCTCACCCCTGCGGTCACCCCGTTACGCTACCCCCCGGCGCCGGGTCATCCGTAGTGGGCGGCGATCTCGGCGGCGGCCTCCTGGCCGTACACGGCGGCGAGGCGCTCGATCACCAGGGCCGGCTTGAGTTCGTACTCCTGCGGCCCGTCCGCCTCCAGCACCGTCACCGCCAGCAGGTTGCCGAGCTGAGCCGCCCGTTCCAGGGACAGCCCCCAGCCGACCGCGGCCAGAAAGCCGGCCCGGAACGCGTCCCCGGTCCCGGTCGGGTCGGCTTTGCGCTGCTCCGGCACGGGGCCTACCAGCACCGGCGGCTGCCCGGCCTGCTCGACCCGGGCGCCGGCCGGGCCCAGCGTGGTCACCCGCACCCCCACCCGGTCCAGGATCTCGCCGCTGCTCCAGCCGGTCTTGCGCTCGATGAGCGCTTCCTCGTAGTCGTTGCAGAACAGGTAGGCCGCGCCGTCCACCAGGGCGCCCACCTGCGGTCCGTCCAGCCGGGGCAGCTGCTGGGACGGATCGGCGGCGAAGGCGATGCCGAGCGCGGCGCATTCGGCGGTGTGGGAGAGCATCGCCGCCGGGTCACTGGCGCCGATCAGCACCAGATCGAGCGCGCCGGCGCGCTGTGTCACGTCCGCGAGCTCGATCTCGGCGTCCTCGCTCATCGCGCCCGGGTAGAAGGAGGCGATCTGGTTGCCGTCGAGGTCGGTGGTGCAGATGAAACGGGCGGTGTGGTGCCGGGTGGACTCGCGCACGCCGCCGCAGTCCACGCCGTGGTCGCTGAGCCACTCACGGTAGGGGCCGAAGTCGGGCCCGACCGCGCCGACCAGCAGCGGCCGCAGCCCCAGCACGCCCAGGCCGAAACAGATGTTGGCCGCCACCCCGCCGCGCCGGATCTCGAGCGCGTCGACCAGGAAGGACAGCGAGACCCGGTCGATCTTCTCGGGGATGAGCTGCTCGGTGAAACGGCCGGGAAAGGTCATCAGGTGGTCGGTCGCTATCGACCCGGTAACGGCTATGCGCACGGCCGCACTCTAGGCGATGGGCACGGCGGACCGCACTGTGTCAGGTCACAGCTCCAGCCACCGCGATCAGTGGCCGGGGCCGGGCGCCATTGCACCCGGAGGTCAGTGGAACGAGTCGCCGCAGGCGCAGGACCCGGTCGCGTTCGGGTTGTCGATCGTGAAGCCCTGCTTCTCGATCGTGTCGACGAAGTCGACGGTGGCGCCGGTGAGGTAGGGGGCGCTCATCTTGTCGGTGACCACATGCACGCCCTCGAACTCGGCGTCGACGTCGCCGTCGATCGCGCGCTCGTCGAAGTACAGCTGGTAG
This sequence comes from Streptosporangiaceae bacterium, assembly GCA_035532275.1. Classification (GTDB taxonomy): domain Bacteria; phylum Actinomycetota; class Actinomycetes; order Streptosporangiales; family Streptosporangiaceae; genus UBA9676. The sequence continues at coordinate 8,429 of DATKRG010000045.1, forward strand.
CGCAGCCCCGAGCAGCCGCCCGGCTGCACCGCGATCCGGAGCCGGAGGTCGTCGCGACCCTCGGCGGCCAGCAGATTGCTCACCTTGGCTGCCGCAGTGGAGGTGAGGATGACACCCTGGGCTGTCGCCTCGTCCTGAACTGTCATCTGTAGTTAGCTCCCGCGTTGGGCTGCCGCTGTCGGGCGGCACTGGCTGGACTCTCACCACAACCATAAGGTGTCCGCCCGCATTCCGGGCATGCGGTCCCGCGTGCCCAGGCCATGCCCGGGTAGGATAGCTATCGTCACTTCGACGATAAGTCCCGGGCGAGGCACTATGACGACCACCGCACCGGGCGCCGCGCGCGCCCGCTCACTCCCGCTGTTCCCGCTGGGCACCGGCGCCGACGCCAGTGCCGAGCGTGGCGTGTCGTGCCCAGGTGAGCTGCCGCCCGCCTCGGACCCCGCGCTCACCGAGCGGGCCCGGGCCGCCCGGGACGCGCTCGGTGACCGCGCCTTCGTCCTGGGGCACCACTACCAGCGGGACGAGGTCATCGCGTTCGCCGACGTGACCGGGGACTCGTTCAAGCTGGCCCAGCAGGCCGCGGCCCGGCCGGACGCGGAATACGTGGTGTTCTGCGGGGTGCACTTCATGGCCGAGTCGGCCGACATCCTGACCGCCGCCAGCCAGCGGGTGATCCTGCCCGACCTGGCAGCGGGCTGCTCGATGGCTGACATGGCGGCCATCGATCAGGTGGAGGAATGCTGGGAGGCGCTGGAGGACGCCGGCATCGCCGATGAGGTGATCCCGGTCACATACATGAACTCCTCCGCCGACATCAAGGCGTTCACCGGGCGGCATGGCGGCACGGTGTGCACCTCGTCCAACGCGGCCCGCGCCCTGGCCTGGGCGCTGGGCCAGGGCAGCAAGGTGCTGTTCCTGCCTGACCAGCACCTGGGCCGCAACACCGCCGTGCTGGAGGCGGGGATGGGCCTGGCCGACTGCGTGGTCTGGGACCCGCACGCGCCCGGCGGGCTGACCGCGGCCCAGCTGCGCTCGGCGACGATGATCTTGTGGCGGGGCCACTGCTCCGTGCACGGCCGGTTCACCGCGGACAGCGTCGCCGGCGTCCGCGCCCGGATCCCCGGCGTCACCGTGCTCGTCCATCCCGAATGCCGGCACGAGGTGGTCCTGGCCGCCGACGAGATCGGCTCCACCGAGAAGATCATCAAGCGGGTCAGCGCGGCGCCGGCCGGCTCGGCCTGGGCGATCGGCACCGAGCTGAACCTGGTGCGCCGGCTGGCCGCCCAGAACCCGGACAAGACGATCGCCTTCCTGGACCGGACCGTCTGCTACTGCTCCACCATGAACCGGATCGACCTGCCGCACCTGGTGCGGGCGCTGGAGTCGCTGGCAGCCGGGACGGTGGTGAACCAGATCACGGTCGAGGCCGCCACCGCAGGCCACGCGCGGGCCGCGCTCGACCAGATGCTCGCCCTCCCGTGACCGCCCGCCTGGTCAGCTGACGAAGGCGATCCCGCCGGTCTGGGTTTCGGTGCCGTCGGGGCGGATCAGGTAGGCGTCGTAACCGCCGACCCCCGCGACCACCGCCAGCGCCTCGTCGCCCCCGACCGCCACGGCCGTGGCCAGCGCGTCGGCCATGGCCAGGCTGGGGCCGGTGACGGTGGCCGACGCCGAGCGCCCGGCCGGCTGCGCGGTGGCCGGGTCGATGAGGTGGGCTCCCCGCTCATAGCTGCCGGAGGTGGCGACAGCGGCCCCGACCTCGATGATCCCGGCCAGTGCGTCGGCACACCACGGGTGCCGGATGCCCACCCGCCACCGCTGGCCCGGGGCCGGGAACCCGAACGCGGCCAGGTCCCCGCCACCGTTGACCATCGCGCCAGCCATCCCGGACTCACGCAGGATCGCCAGCGCCCGGTCCACCGCCCAGCCCTTGACCAGGCCGGTCGGGTCGAACCCGCCCGGCATCGCCCACGGGTCGAACCAGCCGCCGGATATCTGCCTGGCCGACCGGCAGTCGGCCACCACCTCGGCGACCTCCCCCGGCAGCTGGCCGAGATCGGCCTCGCCGCGCCGGAACCGGCTGACCGGGCTCTGCCGGTCCCAGGTGCTGAAGACCGCGTTGGCGTGATGCAGCGTGGCGCAGGCGGCCCGCAGCGCGGAGCGCAGGTCCGGCCCCGCCAGGTCACCGGGCACCATGACCACCGAGAACACCGTCCCCATGGCCGGTTCGGCGTGTGTCAGCAGCGCCGGGCGGTCCGCCCCGGGACCGCTGGGTGCGCCCACCGGGTCACTGATCACCTGATGTGCAGCTTGTCCAGGGCTGCCTGCAGCGACATCGCGTACGCCTGGCTGGTGTAGGTCGCGCCGCTGACCCCGTTGATGCGGGCGCTGTCGGCGGCCAGGACCTGCGACTTGAGCATGGGGATGACCTGGCTGGCCAGCTGCTGGGAATACTGCTCGGCGGTACGCAGGGTGGGGACGGTCACGTTGGTGATCTTGTTCCCGTTCGCCGTGACCTTGACGGACAGTTCGCCGTAGCCGTACTGCTCCAGCGCACCGCTGGCGGTGTGCACGCCACCGGGCGCGGTGGCCTGGGCCGGCTGGCCGGTGCTGGCCGGCGCCGCCCCGCCGGACCCAGTCCCCTGCTGGCCACCTTGTGTCCCGCTGCCCTGCCCCTTGCTGGCAGATGCCGCCGGCGCGGCCGTGCGGCCGGTCAGGCCCAGGACGCCGGCGAACCCGGCGATGGCGCCGACCGCCAGGTACCACGGTGCCCGCTTCATGCATGTGCTCCCGCTCTGTCGAGGATGAACAGTGGCCAGGGGTCAGGGTCAGGGTCAGAGGGCGAACGCCTCGTGATGGATGGCCTCGTCCGGCACGCCCAGGTTCCTGGCGACATCGACGATGCTGGCCACGAAGCCTTCCGGCCCGCACACGAACACGTCCCGGCGGTGCAGGTCGGGCACCAGCCGGGGCAGCGACCACTCGTCCACGGCCGCCTGCTCGCGGCTGCCGACCAGCTCGTGCAGCTGCCCGCGCCGGTGCCGGACCAGTTCGGTGACCTCCTTGCCGAGCACGAGGTCCTCGGGGCGGCTGGCGCGCAGCAGGACCACTGGCGCGGAGTTGCGGGGCAGGTCCTCCAGCAGCGACCGCAGCGCGGTCACCCCGATCCCGGCGGCGACCAGCAGGGCCTTGGGCCGTACCTGCGCGTGCCGGGTGAACGCCCCGTAGGGGCCTTCCACCATGACCTTGGTGCCGGGCCGCAGGTGGGCGAGCGAGGCTGAGTGATCGCCCACGGCCTTGACCGTCAGCCGCAGGTAGGGGGGCTGCGGGAGAGCGGACAGGGAGTACGGGTGGGCCTGCCACCAGCTGCCCCTGGTGAGGAAGCGCCAGGACAGGAACTGGCCGCCGGCGACAGCCAGCTTGTCCAGGTTCCGCCCGGAGCAGATGACCGACACCACCCCGGGGCCCTCCGGCCGTACCTCGGCCACCACCAGCCGGTGCCGCAGGCTGCGCACGACCGGCAGCCCGAAGCGGTAGCAGATCACCAGGCCGGCCGTGCCGGCCCAGGCCACCGACCACACCAGCCGGGTGAGCGGGTGGCCGACGAAAGCCGGCCCGAGCACGATGACGTGGGCGAAGGCCAGCGCCAGGGCCAGGTACATGTACAGATGCACCAGCCACCACGCCTCGCGGCGGAGCCGGCTGCGGATCGCCCGGATGGAGATCACGCCGATCAGGCACATGATGGCCAGGCCAATGGTGGCGATCAGGACGTCCGGGTAGCTGCCGAGCAGCACGCCGGCCTGGTGCCACAGGCCCGCCCGGGCCGCCTGCGCGTAGCCGACGGTGATGAACACCGCGTGGGCGGTCAGCAGGCTGATCGGCCACGGCGCGAGCCACCGGTGCCAGCGCAGCAGGCCGTCCTGGCCCAGCACCCGCTCGATGGCCGGGATGCGGCTTACCAGGAGCACCATCAGCAGGGCCAGGTAGGTGCCGACCATCCCGGTGAGGCTGCCCACGAAGGTCGCGAGCCCGCCGGCCGCGTGCAGCTGGCTCGCTGTCTCGGTGGTGATGGTCACCGCGGTGACCGCACCAAGCCCGGCACCCGCCAGCACGAGTGCGGCCTTGGCCAGCACCGGCCTGGGCTGGGGGGCCGGCTGCCGGGCGGGAACCAGGCGGCGTTTCCCGCGGCGGTCGGCGGGCCGGGTGGACTCGAAACTCACCGTGGGCGCACTCATGCCAGACAACCTGCCAACCCAAACTGGCCGGTTGGTGCGAAGTTCCTCTGAGCAGCCTCTGAGGTGTGGCCGGTCACAGTCCCGGCGCGCCCCAGACCGGGAACCACCGGCCCAGATCGGTCTCGATCTTCAGGTCCGCCCCCACCGCGCCGCGCACCTGCAGCTCCAGCGCGCTGTCGCGGCGCTCGCTCGCCACCGGCGCGAACGGGTAGAAGGTGCCGCGCTTGTACAGGTACACCAAGCCCAGCCGCCGGCCCGACTCGTCCCGGAAGCCGACCAGGGTGCACAGCAGCTGCGGCCCGAACCCGCCGTCGACCAGCGAGGAGTTCACCGCGTGCAGGTCGGTGACCAGCGCCCCGATGTCGTCGGCGACGTGCCGGCAGACCAGCCAGGTGAAGCCGTAGCTGTCGGTGGTGACCTCCACCGGCGCGGCGTCCTCGCCCATGGCGAGCAGTTCCCGGACGTCCTTCTCGATGTCGCTGAACGCCTTGCCCTCCGCCGCCCGGAAGCAGACCGAGCCGGTGCCGGTCGGCACCAGGTCCATCGCCGCCTGCAAGGTGATGGCGGCGGTCGGCAGCGCGAACAGGTCGTCCAGCTTCGGCGGGACCGGCTTGGTCCGGCCGAGCAGGGTGTCCAGCAGTCCCACCGCTTACCGCGCGAGCTGCTCGGAGATCTCGGACAGTTGCTTGAGCCGCCGCTCCAGCGACGGGTGGGTCGAGAACAGGGTGGCCAGGCTCTGTCCCGCACCGGACAGGGCGGGAGCGAAGAAGAACGCGTTCAGCGGCTCGGCCTGGCGCAGGTCCCGCTGCGGGATCCGGGCGATGTCACCGCTCACCTTGGTGAGCGCGCTGGCCAGCGCGGATGGCTGGCCTGTGAGCAGGGCGCCAGCCCGGTCGGCGGCCAGCTCCCGGTAGCGGGACAGCAGCCGGATCAGCAGGAAGCTGATCGCGTACACGACGATGCCGACCGCCATCATGGCGAGCATGACGAGCCCGGCATTGCCGCTGCTGTCGTTGCCGCCCCTGCCCCGGCCACCGCCGCCCCCACCGAACAGCTCACCGTAGAACGCGAACCTGATGAGCAGGCCGGCGATGATGCCCACGAACGATGCGATGGTCATCACCACGACATCCCGGTGCGCGACGTGGGACATCTCGTGCGCGATCACGCCCTCGATCTCGCGCTCGTCCAGCCGCCCGTCCAGCAGCGCGGTGGTGACACAGAGCACTGCCTTCTTGCTGTTGCGGCCGGTGGCGAACGCGTTCGGCATGGGCGAGCGGGCGATCGCCACCCTCGGCTTTGGCATGTCCGCGAGCGCGCACAGCCGGTCGATGACGCCGTGGAGCTCGGCCGCCTGCGGGCCGTCCTGCGGGGTGACCTCCACCGCCCCGGCCGCCCTGAGCGCGATCTTGTCCGAATACAAGAACGAGCCGACCCCCAGCCCCAGCCCCAGCAGCACGGCAAGGAAGATGATGCCGCCGCTGCCCATGTGGAACGCCGCCAGCACGAAGACCAGCGCGGTCACGAAGGCCACGAAGACCAGTCCCAGCAGGAACATGGTCAGGCCCATCCGCGCGGTCAGTCCCTTGTCAGGCGCATAGCGGGTCTTCGCCATCGCGCCGCCTCCGATCTACCCCAGGTCCGGCCACCTGATCTGGGGCCGTCCATCCAGTATCACGTACGGGCCGCCCGGAAAATTCCGCTCCGGCACCGGCGGGGCCTCCCGGCCAGCACGGTCTCCCGGCTTGTTCGCTCACCGCTGATTGTCGGAGCGCAACCTGAACGTGGGCTGAGGATTTCCTCAGCCGGGGATCAGGCCCTCGTCGGTCAGCATCTCGCGGACGTCTTCCAGGCCCGCGTCCGCGTACGGAAGGATCAGGTCGGACGGCTCGAGCGCGTCCTCGGCGAGCGGGCTGCCCAGCGACCGGATGCGGTTCAGCAAGGCGGCCAGTGCGGGCCGGAGGGACTGCTCGTCACCGTCGTTGACGGCCTTCTCCAGAGCGGTGTCGAGGGCGTTCAGCTCATCGGTGGCCGAGTCGTCGACCCGGAACTGACCCTCACCCAGAATCCGGACGATCATGAGTTGTCACCCGCCTGTGGCTGCTCGGCAGGCTGGGCCTGGGCCCCGTCGCCGGCGCCGGCGCCACCCTCGATCTGCCGCGAGGCCGGGCCCGCGATCTCGCCCTTGAGCCGCTGCAGCTCCAGTTCGACGTCCTGGCCGCCGCGCATCTGGTCGAGCTCGGCCTGGATGTCGTCGCGCTGGGTGCCGGTCACGTCCTCCAGCGCCCCGGAGGCCATCAGCTCGTCGATAGCGCCAGCCCGGGCCTGCATCTGTGCCGTCTTGTCCTGCGCCCGCTGGACCGCCATGCCGACGTCGCCCATCTCTTCCGAGATGCCCGAAACCGCTTCACCGATCCGGCTCTGCGCCTCTGCCGCCGTGTAGGTGGCCTTGATGGTCTCCTTCTGAGTGCGGAAGGCCTCCACCTTGGCCTGCAGCCGCTGCGAGGCAGCGGTCAGCTTCTCCTCGTCGGCCTGGAGCGAGTGGTACTGGGTCTCCAGATCGGTGAGCTGGCTCTGCAGGGCCGCCTTGCGGCTGAGGGCCTCCCGTGCCAGGTCCTCCCGGCCGCTGCCCAGTGCCTGCTTCGCCTGCCCCTCCAGCTTGGTCTGCTGCTGCTGGAGGCTGTTCATCTGCAGCTCAATGCGCTTGCGCGAGGTGGCCACATCAGCAACGCCGCGGCGCACCTGCGTCAGCATCTCCAGCTGCCGCTGGTAGGAGTAGTCCAGGGTCTCGCGTGGGTCTTCGTATTTGTCCAAGGCCTTGTTGGCCTTGGCCTTGAAGATCATCGAGACCCGCTTCATCACGCTCATGGGCGCGACCTTCCCCTTCATCGTTATGACCGCCGCCGCTGAGCCTCGCGGTGCCGCGCGCACCCCCGCATGTGCGGCTGCGGCCTGCCCGCGGGCTGGCGCCCTCAGCCTACGCGGTGATCCAGGCAGCAGTCATTACGACCCGAAGGACGCATCCTGCTCTGGCCATTCGCGTGGTTGCTCCCGGTAAGCTGACCGCGTGTTCAGACGACGCCAGCCTGCCACGGCAGATGCTCCCAGCCAAGAGGCCACCGGCTCCGACGCCGCCAGCCCCGACGGGCAGGACGGGTCAGCCGGCCAGGCGAACCGCCATGCCACCACGGCCGGCAAAGGCAAGCCCACGCCCAAGCGCAGTGAGGCCGAGCGGCGCCGCCGCCCCTACAGCGCCCCCAGCGACCGCAAGGAGGCGAACCGGCAGTACCGGGACCGCGATCGCCAGGAGCGCACCCGCCGGCTGCAGGGCATGCAGCGGGGCGAGCAATGGGCGCTCCCGCCACGGGACCGGGGCCCGGTCAAGGCCCTCGCGCGCGACTACGTCGACTCGCGGCGCCGGGTGAGCGAGTTCTACATGTACGGGCTCGTGTTCATGCTGTTCCTGCTGTTCGTGCCCAACACCCTGCTGCGCGGCATCGTCCCGCTGCTGGTCATGGCCGCGATCCTGATCATGCTGGCGGAAGGGATCTTCATCGGCTACCGGATACGCGCCGTCGCCCGGGAACGCCTGCCGGGGGAAAGCGTCCGGGGCATCGGGGTGTACGCGGCCATGCGCGCGATCCAGATCCGCCGCCTGCGGGTCCCGAAGCCGCGGATCAAGGCCGGCGACAGCTACTAGCCCCGGGGCCGGGCGGCCGCCTGCGCGCTGGCGCGTTAAGGTCACCGCATGGAACACCGCCATCTGGGCCGCAGCGGCCTGAAAGTCAGTGAGATCGCCTACGGCAACTGGATCACGCACGGCTCGCAGGTGGCGGAGGAGGCGGCCAGGACGTGCGTCGAGGCGGCACTCGACGAGGGCGTGACCACCTTCGACACCGCTGACGTCTACGCCGGGACGCGGGCCGAGGAGGTGCTCGGGCGCGCGCTGCGCGGCGTCCGGCGCGAGTCGGTGGAGATCTTCACCAAGGTGTACTGGCCGACCGGGACCGGGCCGAACGACAGCGGGCTGTCCCGCAAGCACATCATGGAGTCGGCGCACGCGTCGCTGCGGCGGCTGCAGACCGACTACGTGGACCTGTACCAGGCGCACCGGTTCGATCACGAGACGCCGCTGGAAGAGACCCTGCGCGCCTTCGACGACCTGGTCCGCCAGGGGAAGGTGCTCTATGTCGGGGTCTCGGAATGGCGGGCCGAGGAGATCGCCGCTGGCCTGGCGATCGCGGGTGAGATGGGCCTTGACCGCATCGTCTCCAACCAGCCGCAGTACAACATGATCTGGCGGGTCATCGAGTCTGAGGTCATCCCCCTGTGCGAGAGGGAGGGGATCGGCCAGGTCGTCTGGTCACCCATCGCGCAGGGCGCGCTCACCGGCAAGTACCTGCCCGGCGGCACGGCCCCGGCCGGCTCGCGGGCCACCGACCCGAGCGGGTCCGCCTTCATCAAGGGCTACCTCACCGACTCCATCCTCGGCCGGGTGCAGCAGCTCAGGCCGGTCGCTGACGAGGCCGGGCTGAGCCTGGCCGGGCTGGCGGTCGCATGGGTGCTGCAGAACCCGAACGTGTCCGCGGCCATCGTCGGCGCGACCCGGCCCGAGCAGGTGCGGGAAAACGTGCGCGCCGCCGGCGTCCGGCTCGGCCCGGATCTGATGAGCAGGATCGATGAGATCCTGCGCCCCGAGATCAAACGCGACCCCGCGCTGACCGCGAGCCCCGCCGAGCGTCCCTGACCCGGCGTCAGCCGTCGGGGTGCAGGCTCATCGGGCCGTATTCGGTCCTGCTCTCTTCCAGCAGCGTCACCTGGTCCACGCCCGCCTCCAGCAGCCCCCGCCAGCTTTCGCCGAGCCAGGTCTCAGCATCACTCTGGCTGCCGAAGCTCTCCTTCGGCAGGTCCCTGGACGGGGCCGGGGTCCCGTCCGCCTTCTCGAACCGCCAGGTCCAGGCCATGTCGTCGCAGCCTCCTCGGTGTATGCCCAGGACACGCCCTAGCGACCCTAGCCGACCGGGCATCCCGGCCGGCCCTGGCGCGCTCCACCGGTGCGGGTGGCCAGCCGCCGGCCGGCCCGGAACGCAGCACGCAATGTTCACCGATCCGGGATTGCTCACCGAAGATCCGGGATTGCTCACCGAACGCCACGAGCCGGGCTCGCCCACCGTGTTAGGTTTTAACCCGCTAGCCGTGCGCCCCGGGGGCGGCAGCGGCCGCGTCGCCGAGCCCGTCCAGTGATCAAGGTGGTGACGACATGACGCGCATTGTCGTCGTTGGTGATCTGATGACCGATACGGTCGCCCACGCGGAGCTTCCCCTGGCCAAGGGGAGCGACACTCCGGCCACCGTGACCATGCACGGCGGCGGCTCGGGTGCCAACATCGCGGCCTGGCTGGCCGTGGACGGCGCCGAGGTGGCGTTCGTGGGGCGGCGCGGCGCCGACATCGCCGGGCGCAACCGCGACATGGAGCTGATGGGCTACGGCGTGGACGCCCGGCTGGTGATGGACCCCGAACGGCCGACCGGCACGTGCGTGGTGATGGTGACCCACAAGGGCGACCACACCATGATGTCCGACCCGGGTGCCAACGCCGCTCTGTCCGCCGACGACCTGCCCAAAGACCTCTTCGTGCCCGGATCCCACCTGCACGTGTCCGGCTACACGCTGCTGAACGAGGGTTCCCGGCCAGCCGCCGCGGCCGCCATCGAGCGGGCACAGCAGGCCGACATGACCATATCGGTGGACGGTGCCTCCGCCGCCCCGCTGGAGCGGGTGGGCGCCGAGCCGTTCCTGGACCTCACCAGCGGCGCCACCTTGCTCTTCGTGAACGGCGCACAGGCCGGCGTGCTGACCGGCCGGGACGACCCGGGGCAGGCGATCAGGGTGCTGACCGCCTGGTATCCGCAGGTAGTGGTGAAGCTCGGGCCGGACGGCGCCATGTTCGCCAACGGGCGGGAACCGGTCCGGGTGCCCGCGCTCCCGCTGGAGAAGTTCGTGGACGGCACCGGCGGCGGCGACGCGTTCTGCGCCGGGTTCCTCCCGTCCTGGCTGGACAAGAAGCCGACCACCGAAGCGCTGGCCAGCGGATGCCGGCTGGCAGCGCGTGCGCTGGCGCTGGTCGGTGCCCGCCCGCTGCTCTGACGGGTGAGCGCGGCCTTCTTCGACGACCTGTTCTCCCTGACCGGCCGGGTCGCGCTGGTCACCGGGGGCAGTTCGGGCATCGGCCGGGCCATGGCCGGCGCGCTGGCCCGGGCGGGCGCCCGGGTGGTGGTGCTGGCCCGTGACGAGCAGGCGCTGGCCGGCACCGTCGAGCACCTGCAGGCAGCCGGCTGCCAGGCCGCCTGGGTCAGCGCCGACCTCGCCAGCCGCGAGTCCGCTGAGCGCGGCGCCGCCGCGGCGGCCGGGCATTTCGGCGAGCCGGACATCGTCGTGAACGCGGCCGGCCTCAACCTCCGCCCGCCGCTGGCCGCCCTCACGCTGGCCGGCTGGGACCAGCTCATGGCGGTGAACCTCACCGCCCCGTTCCTGCTCTGCCAGCGCTTCGGGCCCCCGATGGCCAGCCGCGGGTGGGGCCGGATCATCAACGTCGCCTCCCAGCAGGCGATCCGCGCGTTCGGCAACAGCGGCGGCTACGGCGCCGCCAAGGGCGGCCTGGTCTCCCTGACCCGATCCCAGTCCGAGGCCTGGGCGCCCCACGGCGTCTGCTGCAACGTCATCGCCCCCGGCTTCGTCGCCACCCCGCTCACCGCCGAGGTCGCCAGCGACCCGGTACGCTCCGCGGCCCTGGCCGCCCGCACCATGATCGGCCGCAACGGCGAACCCGCCGACTTCGAAGGCATCGCCGTCTTCCTGGCCAGCCACGCCAGCGCCTACGTCACCGGCCAGCTCATCTGCATAGACGGCGGCTTCTCCGCCACCTGAGCACCCGTGGCCTCCCGCCCCCCACGCGCGCCCGACCGGGACCAACATGGCGCGCCACGGGCACGCGTTCTGCATGGTGGGGGTTTCAGGCGGCACAATGGCGGACATGGCCCGACGCACCACGACAACCCCGCCTCCCGAGGACTTCGAGGAGAACATCCTCGACATCGACGTCGCCGAGGAGATGCGGGGCAGCTACCTCGAATACGCCTACTCGGTCATCTACCAGCGCGCCCTGCCGGACGCCAGGGACGGCCTGAAACCCGTTCAGCGCCGGATCCTCTACCAGATGAACGAGATGGGCCTGCGCCCCGACCGCGGCCATGTCAAGTGTGCCCGGGTGGTGGGCGAGGTGATGGGGCGGCTGCACCCGCACGGTGACAGCGCCATCTACGACGCGCTGGTCCGGATGGCGCAGCCGTTCGCGATGCGGCTGCCGCTGGTGGACGGGCACGGCAACTTCGGCTCGCTCGGCGGCGACGACGCCCCGGCCGCGATGCGGTACACCGAGGCCCGGCTGACCGCGGCGGCGATGGAGATGGTGGCCTCGATCGACGAGGACACGGTCGAGTTCCAGCCGAACTACGACGGCACCGAGATCCAGCCCGAGGTCCTTCCCGCGGGCCTGCCCAACCTGCTGGTGAACGGCGCCTCCGGGATCGCGGTCGGGATGGCGACCAACATGGCGCCGCACAACCTCGGCGAGGTGATCGCCGCGGTCCGGCACCTGATCGCCAGCCCCGAGGCCACGCTGGACGAGCTGATGCGGTTCGTGCCCGGCCCGGACCTGCCGACCGGGGGCAAGATCGTGGGCCTGGACGGGATCCGGGACGCCTACGAGACCGGCCGGGGCATCTTCCGCACCCGGGCTGCGGCCAGGGTGGAGAAGATCACGCCGCGGCGGACCGGGATCGTCGTCACCGAGCTGCCCTACGGCGTCGGCCCGGAGAAGGTGATCGCCCGGATCAAGGACCTGGTGCAGGCCAAGAAGCTGGCCGGGATCTCCGACCTGAAGGATCTCACCGACCGGCACCACGGCCTGCAGCTGGTGATCGAGATCCGCAACGGCTTCCACCCCGAGGCGGTGCTTGACGAGCTGTACCGGCTGACGCCGATGGAGGAGACGTTCGGCATCAACAACGTCGCCCTCGTCGACGGCCAGCCGCGGGTGCTGGGCCTGCGCGAGCTGCTGCAGATCTACGTCGACCACCGCATCGAGGTGGTCCGCCGCCGCAGCGAGCACCGCCGCCGCAAGCGCGCCGACCGGCTGCACCTGGTCGACGGCCTGGTGATCGCCTTGCTGAACATCGACGAGGTCATCCAGGTGATCCGGGCCAGCGACGACGCCGCCGCGGCCAAGGAGCGGCTGATGTCGGTGTTCGACCTGACCGCCATCCAGGCCCAGTACATCCTGGACACCCCGCTGCGCCGGCTGACCCGCTACGACCGGCTGGAGCTGGAGCGCGAGCGGGAGACGCTGCAGGCCGAGATCGCCGAGCTGACCGCGATCCTGGAGTCGCCCGAACGCCTGCGCGAGATGGTCTCCAGCGAGCTGGCCAGTGTGGCCGAGCGGTTCGCCGACCCCCGCCGGACGGTCCTGCTGGAGGGCAGCGGCGCGGCCAGGACCGCTGCCGTGCCGCTGGAGGTGGCCGACGATCCGTGCCTGGTGCTGCTGTCATCGGCCGGGCTGATGGCCAGGACCGCCACCCAGCCGGCCGAAGGCCAGGACCACGGCGAAACCGGCCCGGGAACGGCTGCCCCCGGCCCGCGGGCGGCCCACGACGCCATCGTCGCATCGGTGGCGTCCACGGCGCGTGGCACGATCGCGGTCGTCACCTCGCTGGGCAGGCTGATCAGGCTCGGCGTGCTGGAGATCCCCGCGCTGCCGCCGAGTGCGCACTCCCCCAGCCTGGCTGGCGGCGCGCCGGTCGGCGAGTTCGTGTCACTGGCGCCGGGCGAGAGTGTGGCCGGGCTCGCGGCCACGGACACGGCAGGCGCTGGGCTGGCGCTGGGAACGGCCAGCGGGGTGGTCAAGCGAGTGGCCCCCGACTACCCGGCCAGCGCCACCGAGTTCGACGTGATCGCCCTCAAGGAAGGCGACCGGGTGGTCGGCGCCGTCCAGCTCACCAGCGAGGACCAGGACCTGGTGTTCATCACCAGCGACGCACAGCTGCTGCGGTTCGGCGCGTCAGCGGTCCGGCCGCAGGGCCGGGCCGCCGCCGGGATGGCGGGTATCCGGCTGGCCGCCCGCGCGTCGGTGATCTGGTTCGGGGCGGTCACACCGGGCAGGGCGGGCAGCGCCGCCGGCGGTGACCCGGTCTTCCCGGGCGGCGAGCCGGCGGCCGGGGTGGTCGTCGCGACCGTGGCCGGCACCACCGGGGCGCTGCCGGGCACCGGCGCGGCGACCGTGAAGGTGACCCCGTACGCGGAGTACCCAGCGAAGGGGCGTGCGACCGGCGGGGTGCGATGCCACCGGCTCCTCAAGGGCGAGGACGCGCTCGTGCTCGCCTGGGCCGGGCCAGCGCCCGCACGCGGCGCGACCGACGCCGGGGTGGCGGTGGACCTGCCGCCGGCCGACGGCCGCCGGGACGGCTCCGGCACCCGGGTACGCCAGCCCCTGGCCGCCCTGGGCGGCCTGGCACCGCCCGGCTAACCGCGCAGCCGGCCCTTCGCGGTGGCCTGGCTGGTCGTGGCCGGGGCGGGGCTGGTCGTGGCCGGGGCTGGGCTGGTCGTGGCCGGGGCGGGGCTGGTCGGTGGCGGGGCGGGGCTGGTCGGTGGCGGGGCGGGACCAATGGTGGTGACGGCGGCGGCCAGGGCGGCTATGAGGTCGCGGGGCTTGGCCTGCGGCGCATCGCCGAACTGCCACCAGCGGGCGATGGACATGCCCTTCGGCCCGGGGTCGAAGATGTTGCCGCGGAAGCAGCCGCCGCGGCTCAGCAGCGTCAGGTCCCGGTCGTCCTCCGCTAAGCCAGCCACGTAGGCGGCGGCATCCAGCAGCGCCGCCGCGCACCGCGCCGCGCGCACCGGATCCGCCTCGGCGGTGGCGAGCCGCCAGCCTGCCTGAGCGCGGAGGAACTCGGCCACCAGCATCTTCTTCGTCACTCGCCGTACACTATCAAGCACGCTCTGTAAACAGGGGTTACCCTTTACGTGTCGGCCGGGCGGCGGCCCATTTTTTCCCCGCTGGTGCCGCGCCGGTGTCAGGCGTCGATGCGGGCCGGATCCAGCTCGGCTGCCCCGCCGACGATGAAGTCCCGCCGGGGTGCCACCTCGCTGCCCATGAGCAGGTCGAACATGGCACTGGCGGCCGCCGCGTCCTCGATCCTGATCCGGCGCAGCGTCCGGTGCCGCGGGTCCATCGTGGTCTCGGCGAGCTGGGACGCGTCCATCTCCCCCAGGCCCTTGTACCGCTGCGTGGGCTCCTTCCAGCGCTGGCCCTTGCGCTCGAACTCCAGCAGGGTGCGGCGCAGCTCGCCGTCGGAGTAGGTATAGGTGTACTTCTGCTGGCCCTTGCGCGGGCTGGCCAGCTCGATCCGGTGCAGGGGCGGGACCGCGGCGAACACCCGTCCCGCGTCCAGCAGGGGACGCAGATACCGGTGGAACAGGGTCAGCAGCAGGCACCTGATGTGCGCGCCGTCCACGTCCGCGTCCGACATGAAGATCACCCGCTGGTACCGGGCCGAGTCCAGGCTGAACGAGGCGCCGGAGCCGGCCCCGATCACCTGGATGATCGCGGCGCACTCGGCGTTCTTGAGCATGTCGGCCAGGGATGCCTTCTGCACGTTAAGGATCTTGCCCCGGATCGGCAGCAGCGCCTGGAACTCCGAGCTGCGGGCCATCTTCGCCGTGCCGAGCGCGGAGTCGCCCTCCACAATGAACAGCTCGCTGCGGTCGTCAGCGCTGCGGCAGTCCACCAGCTTGGCCGGGAGCGCAGAGGCGGCGAGTTCGGACTTGCGCCGCTGGTTGTCACGGTGCTCGCGGGCAGCGATCCGGGCACGGGCGGCCGAGGCCACCTTCTCCAGCACCGCCCGCGCCTGCTGCTTGCCCGCCCGGCCCCGCGCCTCGAAGAAGGCGCGCAGTTCCGCGGTCACCACCTGGGCCACGATCCGGGAGGCGGCCGGCGTGCCGAGGACTTCCTTGGTCTGGCCCTCGAACTGCGGCTCGGGCAGCCGCACGGCGATGACCGCGGTGAGCCCTTCGGCCACGTCGTCCTTGACCGCCGGCTCGTCGCCGTTCTTCAGCAGCCGGGCAGCCCGCAGCTGCTCGTTCAGCGTCCTGACCAGCGCCCGCTCGAAACCGGTCACATGGGTGCCGCCCTTGGGGGTGGCGATCACGTTGACGAACGACCGGGTCGCCGTGTCGTAGCCGGCCCCCCACCGCAGCGCCACATCGACGGTCAGCTCACGCTCCACGTCCGCCGGGGTCAGGTGCCCCTGCTCATCGAGCACCGGGACCGTCTCGGTGAACCGCCCCGACCCCATCAGCCGCACCACGTCGGTGACCGGTTCCCCGGCCGACAGGTGCGCGCAGAACTCGCTGATCCCGCCGTCGAACCGGAACGACTCCTCGCGGTCCGCGGCGTCCGCGCCGGACGGCGCGGTCAGCTCGCCGGGCACCTCGGGCAGGCCCTCGGCGGCGGCGACCTCGGTCAGGGTGAGCCCGGCGCCGGCCATTGCGGCCGGCAGGTCCGCACCGGGTGCCCGCTCGTCCCGGACCCGGATGGTCAGGCCCGGCACCAGGTAGGCGGTCTGCCGTGCCCGCTGCGTGAGAGCGCCGAAACTCCAGCCGGAGTCACGCACGAACACCTGCGGATCGGGCCAGAACCTGGTCCGGGTGCCGGTCACCTTCTTCGCCACCCGGCGCACCTTGCGCAGCCCGGGCTTCGCCGTGAACGGCGCCTTCG
Source organism: Streptosporangiaceae bacterium (assembly GCA_035532275.1). GTDB lineage: Bacteria > Actinomycetota > Actinomycetes > Streptosporangiales > Streptosporangiaceae > UBA9676. Next base: position 24,501 of record DATKRG010000045.1, read on the forward strand.
GCCCGTCCCCGGCGAACTCCCCGGGGACGCCCCGGCGGAAGCTGGCCGTCCACTCCTGCCCGTCCCGGTCGACGCTCACGTCCACCCGGGCCGCCAGGGCGTTGACCACCGACGCCCCCACCCCGTGCAGCCCGCCGGAGGCGGTGTAGGAGCCGCCGCCGAACTTGCCGCCAGCGTGCAGCCTGGTCATCACCAGCTCGACCCCGGACAGGCCGGTCTTGGGCTCGATGTCGACGGGAATCCCCCGGCCGTTGTCGCGCACCTCCGCCGACCCGTCGGCGTGCAGCACCACGTCGATGGCCGTGCAGTGACCCACCAGCGCCTCGTCGACGGAGTTGTCGAAGATCTCCCACAGGCAGTGCATCAGGCCGCGGCTGTCGGTGGAGCCGATGTACATGCCGGGCCGCTTGCGGACCGCATCCAGGCCTTCCAGCACCGACAGGTGGCGTGCTGTGTAGCCGTCGCTGGCGTGCGCGGCGGCAGGGACCGGCGACCGGGGTGGGGCGGCGGGTTCGGCAGTCACCGGGTGTTCTCCTCAGCAGGTGGCGGCCGGTTATCTTACCGGCTGACGGCAGACTAACCGGCCCCGCCGACTGCCTGGTGGAGGCACGCCGCCGGACATAACCTCGCCACCTGGGATAATGCACATATACAGTGGTCAGGACGACAGGTGCGATTCAGAAAGTTCCCGTTCGCTGTTGGCGTACGTGGCCATGGGATGGGAACGTGAGGGTCTGCCTGGGTGTTGGGTAGCGATGTGGAGATGATGAAAAGTACGGACCGGCCGGACCCCCCGCCGGTGGCACGACGCGAAGGAGGCGACATGACCGGTGCTATGGCCCCTAGCCAGCCGCTGACCGCCATGGACCTGTGCGACCGGTGCGGCGCCCAGGCATACGTGCGCGTCGTGCTCCCCGGAGCCGGGGAGCTGCTTTTCTGCGCCCACCACGGCCGTCAGCACGCCGATGCGCTCGCCAAGGTCGCGGTCGAGATCCAGGACGAGACCGAGCGGCTTTCGCAGCCCTGAGGCTTTCGCAGCCCTGATCCCCAGGCGAGACGGAGGAGGCCGGCTCAGGCGCCCTTGAGCAAGGTGACCAGGTTGCCCGCCGCGGTGGCGACCGCCTCGGCGTCGGTCAGTGCCTGCGCGGGCAGCGACTGCGCCGGGATGGGGTGCCAGCCGTCTTCCCACACGATCGAGATGTCCACGTTGGCCCCGGCCATCCCCGAGCCAGCGAACTGGACGGCGGCGGGGCCGGCCATGGCGGTGAAGCCCGGGACGTACAGCGTCCCGTCCAGGGTGGCAACCCACCGGTAGTACGTCAGCCCCGCGCATGCGGCGTCCACGGCCGGCAGCGTCGAGCGGTTGCAGTAGATCGTCACGAACTTCACCCCGGCCGCCTGCCTGGCCTTGATCCAGCCCGGGGCCTGGTCGGGTGCCGCGTCACCCTTCTCGACGTCCAGGCAGTTGCCCAGGGCCGGGTCCGCCGTCACGGTGATCCGGACCTGCTGGGCATCGGGGAAACGCGCCCAGGCGGCTGCGGGCCAGGCGTACGAGCCGTCGACATATCCGCCAACGATCGCGGCGTTGGCAGGGATGGCGTCCGGGGTGGTGGAGTCGAACATGACACGAGCCACGAGGCAGGTTCCTTCCGTCAATGATGGCCTAAGTCATCATTGACGCCCCACGGCCCGCCATGGGGGGCTTTCGCCCGAAGACGCCCGTCAGTCGAGGTAGTCGCGCAGCACCTGGGACCGCGACGGGTGACGCAGCTTGGACATCGTCTTGGACTCGATCTGCCGGATGCGCTCCCGGGTGACCCCGTAGACCTTGCCGATCTCGTCGAGGGTCTTGGGCTGGCCGTCGGTGAGCCCGAACCGCATGGAGACCACCCCGGCCTCGCGCTCGGACAAGGTGTCGAGCACCGAGTGGAGCTGCTCCTGGAGCAGCGTGAAGCTCACCGCCTCACCCGGCTGGATCGCCTCGGAGTCCTCGATCAGGTCACCGAACTCGCTGTCACCGTCCTCGCCGAGCGGGGTGTGCAGCGAGATCGGCTCCCGGCCGTACTTCTGCACCTCGATGACCTTCTCCGGGGTCATGTCCAGCTCGGCGGCCAGTTCCTCCGGGGTGGGCTCGCGGCCCAGGTCCTGGAGCATCTGCCGCTGGACGCGTGCGAGCTTGTTGATGACCTCCACCATGTGCACCGGGATCCGGATGGTCCGTGCCTGGTCCGCCATGGCCCTGGTGATGGCCTGCCGGATCCACCAGGTCGCATAGGTGGAGAACTTGTAGCCCTTGGTGTAGTCGAACTTCTCGACCGCCCGGATCAGGCCCAGGTTCCCTTCCTGGATGAGGTCAAGGAACAGCATGCCGCGGCCGGTGTAGCGCTTGGCGAGTGAGACCACCAGCCGCAGGTTCGCCTCCAGCAGGTGGTTCTTGGCCCGGCGCCCGTCCTCGGCGATCCACTCCATGTCGATCCGCTGGCTCGGGTGCAGAGCGCCGGTGGCCTCGGCGAGCTTCTCCTCGGCGAACAGCCCGGCCTCGATCCGCTTGGCCAGCTCGACTTCCTGCTCGGCGTTGAGCAGCGGCACCTTGCCGATCTGCTTGAGGTAGTCCTTGACCGGGTCGGCGGTCGCCCCGGCGGAGGCAACCTGCGCCGCGGGCAGATCGTCGTCGTCGTCCCCGTAGACGAAAGCCTCGTCGTCACCTTCCGCGGTGCCAGCCCGGGGGCGGCCAGCCTGCTCGGCGGCAGGGGCGCTCCCGTCCGCGGGCGCGGGCTCCCCGCCCGGCCCGGCCCCGGCAGCGGCGGTCTCGGCGGTGGCGGGGCCGGGCAGCGCGTCGTCCAGGTCCTCGGTGGCGGTCTCCTCGCCGGCGTCCCCGTCATCGCCGAGATCGACGTCCGCGTCATCGACGGATGCGAGATCACCCAGCTCCTCCAGGTCCACCCCGCCCAGGCCGGCTTCGACGTCCAGGTCGGCGATGTCCACCGCGTCCACGTCTTCCAGGTCGGCGACGTCCAGCTCGTCCTCCCCGTCCAGGATCTCCGCGTCGGCGAGCCCGTCCGGGCCCACCTGCGGTGCCTCCCGCAGGGTCCCGGCCAGATCCGCCGGCCCCGCCCCGTTGGCCGCCGCCCGGTCCTGGCCGGCCTGGCTACCCTCGCCATCGCCGGCCACCGTGGTGGCTGCCTTCCGGCCCTTGCGGGCCGGCACCGCCCGCGCGCCGTCGGCGCTGGCGTCCGCTTCAGCCGTTACCGGGGCAGTGTCCGCGGCTGCGCCGCGGCGCGACCGGCCCCGCTTGCCGCGGGCCGGCCCGGACCCGGCTGCCGCTTCCGCTGCCGGGTCGGGATCCACCAGAGCAACCGGAGTGTCCGCCCGGGACCGGGAGGACTCATCCGATCCGGACCGCCCGGGACCCTGGTGCGCTGACGCCCGGCGGTCCTGGCCCTGCTGGCTGGGCTGCCTCCGCGCTGCGGAGCCTGCAGCGCTTGCCACCGCGGTCACCCCTTCCTTTGCTGGACGGCGGCCCGCCAAGCCGCGACCGACATCTGGCTCTCCGACCTGGCAGGCGACACAGACACCTCTCCTGCGTACGTGAGCGGGCAATGGACCCTACTGCATGCACCCCGGTGCTAGGACCATCCGGGACTGCCGGCAAACGCCGCAGGACACCGCTGCCGCGCCTCGCCTTCCTCCCGCCAACCACCTTAGGCGGAGTTGACGGGTATCTCGTACCGACTGCGGGCCCACAGGCCCTGTCATCCCCGGGCGGCTGGGCCTGGCGGCGCCATTCCGGGTCATCTTCCTCCATACTGACGCTGTCATTCGCTATCTGCTTCTCCCCGCGGCGCCACCGGTGCCCCCATCGCTGGCAGGCGCTCCCCCGTCCCGCCGCGGCACGTGCAGCACCAGCACGGTCACGTCGTCGTCTTGTTCATAACCGGTCAGCATCCGGTCAATCAGGAATCCGAGCAATCTTGCCGGATCCTCCGCCACGCCCGGCGAGGCCTGCGCGGCCACCGCCACCAGCTCATCGAGCCCGGCGTCCAGGCCCCGGCGCCGGTTCTCGACCAGCCCGTCGGAGTAGAGCACGGCCGTGTTGCCAGGTGGCAGGCGGAACACGTACTGCTGGCGGGGACTGGCCCAGCCCAGCGGCGTGCCAGCCTCACCGAGGTCGAGCCGGGGCGGTGCGTCCCGGGACATCAGCAGCGGCGGCGGATGACCCGCGTTGCCCGCCAGGCCCTCGCCGGACACCGGGTCGAAGACCAGGTAGGCCACCGTGGTCACCTGCTCGTCCAGCTCGGTGGCGGTGAACAGGCGGTCCAGGCCCGCCAGCACGGCCGCGGGCCGCGGATCGGTCAGCGCCAGCGCCCGCAGCGCGTTGCGGACCCGGCCCATGCCGGCCGCCGCGGACAGGCCCTTGCCCATGACGTCCCCGGCCGCGACCGCCAGCCGGCCGTCGGGCAGCCGGAAGGCGTCGTACCAGTCCCCGCCGATCTCCATGTTCCGGGTGACCGGCAGATACCTCGCATCCAGGATGATTCCCGGCACACTGGGCAGCCGGTCCGGCAGCAGGCTGCGCTGCAAGGTCTCGGCTGTGGTGTGCTCGCGCTCGAACATCGAGGCACGCTCCACGGCCAGCGCACACTGGCCTGCCAGCGCCTCCAGGAACACCCGCTCCTCGTCGGTGATCTTCCGCGGGCGGGTGAAGGAGAACCGAAGCGCTCCCAGCGCCGCGCCTGCGGCCAGCAACGGCATCCCGACCCAGGCCCGCTCGTCGGTGTGTGCGAGGAACAGCTCCAGGTTCGCCAGGCCGTCGAACACCCGGCGCAGCGCCTCGGAGTTCTCGATCAGCAGCGGCCGGCGGGTGGTGATGGCCAGCGTGATGACGCTGGGCACATCCAGCGGGATATCGCCGGCCGGCGCGCCCGGCCCGTCCGGCAGCCCGGTCGGGTTGATGGTGCGCACCCGCAGCCGCTCGGGGTCCAGCAGGGCGACCGCGCTGCGGTCGGCGCCGATGGCCGACCGGCCGACCTCGGTGATGACCTCCACCACCTGCTCCACCGTCAGCGCCTCGGCCAGCATGGAGGTGGCCTGCTGGAGCCGGGCCGTGCGCAGCGCCGCAGCGGACAGCTGCTCGGTCAGCCGGCCCCGCATCTCCTCGGCTTCGCGCTGGGCGGTCACGTCCGTGCTGGCGCCCACCCACTCGATGATCTTGCCGTCCCGCTCGATCGGCACGGCCCGCACGTCGTAATGCCGGTAGGAGCCGGTCTTGGTGCGTACCCGGTAGCGGTTGTCGAACACCTTGCCGGCCTGGACGCAGTCCCGCCAGTCCCGCTCGACCCGCTCCCGGTCCTCGGGATGGACGGCGTCGAGCCAGCCGTTGCCCAGGTACTCCTCCAGGCTCTGGCCGGTGATCCAGCGCCATTCCGGTGAGTCCTCAGCGATCTGGCCGGTCGGTGTGGTCACCCAGACCACCTGCGCGCCCGCCTGCACCAGCGAGCGGTAGCGCTCCTCGCTGCGGCGGACCGCCTCCTCCGCGTTGCGCCGCTCGGTGACGTCGACGGCGATCAGCGCGACCCCGGAGATGTCCCCTTCCGGGTCGTGCGAGGGGAACCAGGAGAACGCCCAGTGCCGTGCCTGGCCCGCCGGCTCCGCGGGCGGGCCAGCCGCCACGGGCGCCGGCCCGCTGGCAGCCGGCGTCCCGCCGATGCGCTGGTCGGACTCGAACAGCGGCTGGTCGTCGGCAAGGACATGACGGATCGCAGCCTCGGCCCGGGAGGCGAGCGAATCCGGCCAGACCTGGGAGGGCAGCAGGCCGAGGTGGTCGGACCCGTTGCGGCCGTGCAGCCGGGCCAGGCTCCGGTTGATCCGCCGGAAGCGCAGGTCGGTCCCGAAGAAGGCGAAGCCGATCGGCGCCTCCCGCAGCAGCGTCGCCAGCAGCGCCGAGTCCGAGACGTCCAGGCCGGCCACCCGCGGCTGCGGCACGGAGGCGTCTGCGCTCACGGGGCCGGTGCTCACAGGGTCCGCACTCACCGGGCCGCCCGCCGCAGGACCCATGGCGGAGCCCACGGAACGGCTCGCGGGGCGGATATCCGGCCCGTACGTGAGCCTGCCATCCACGGGCTCCTTCCTGCTCACTGCGGCCACAAGCAGGCTAGCGCCAACAACGCGGTAACGGGGAGCCGTCGGCGCGCCACCACGCCGACGCGCGCACCCCCCGGGCCGGCCGCCGCAATCGGCGCGGTGACCGTGCCTGAGGTTTCCCACATCCTAAGCCAGATCAGCGATGCCGGCCCTCGCCATCGGCACGCCCGCGCCGGTCTTTACCCGGGCCACCCCTGACTGCCTGGGTAAAATCACCCGGGGATCACACGTAACGCGCACGCTGCGCCGCAGATCTGGGAAACTGTGCCTGTGAGTTCGCAGGGCCGACGCAGGAATCCCCCCTCGAGCGCGGGCCGCCCTGGTCATCACCGGGTCCCCCGGGCGCCGCGGTCTCCTGCGCCACCCCCTAATGCGCTGTTCGCGGAAATGCTGCGCGCCTCGCGCGAGCTCCTGGCCCTGCGCAGCCCGCTCGACGCCGAGCTCATGGTCAGCGAGATGCTCGGCACCTGGTGGGGGCAGCGCGCGCCGCGCTCGTCCTCGCACGGCGCCGCGGACCTGGAAGAGCTGATCGGCGAGGGCCTGGTGGAGTACGCGGCCCAGCACGCGAGCCCGGCCGCGCTCGCGCTCCTGTCCGGCATCGCCTGCCTGGGCACACCCCGGCAGGCAGTCCAGGCCGAGCAGGCGGGGCTGGCGCTGATCGAGCGCGGGGTGGCGCGGCCCGCCTGGTCCGAGCACGTCGGGGCGGTGGCGGCGACGGACTGCTACCTGAACTCCGACCTCTTCGGTGACCAGGACGAGGCGGTCTGCCTGTTCAGCTACGCCGGGACCGACCCACACGCCCTGGTCATGGTGGTGGACTACAACGCCGGCGGCATCCTGCGCGATGGCTGGGTGACGTCCAAGGTCAGCACGCTGCTCGAACGCTGCCAGCCGCCCGGGGACACCGCGCCCAGGCAAGCCAGCGGCGCCCAGCCGGCCCGGGCCGCCCGGGGCGGGTTCCGGCCGGTCACGCCGGCCCAGGCCAGGCGGCTGCTGGAAGCCGCGCTGACCGCCACCGACACCGCGACGGACCCGCCGGTCAGCAAGTCCTTCCCCGCCTACCACGCCTTCATCCGGGCGCGGGTCCGCACCCTGTCGCCGAAAGACCCGGTCGCCGACCCGGCCATCGCCCCGTTCGGCGGTCCTGCCACCGCCCTGGCCAGCCACGACGACACGTCCGGGTGGATCAGCGCGGCCGCCCGGCGCAAGGCCTGGAGTGACGACCGCCGCGCGATGCTGGTGGTGGAGTTCCTCGCCTCCGATGACGCCGAGGACCTCTCCGATCGCAAGGCGGCCAGCCGCTGCGCGGACCACATCATCGCCTACGGCTGCGAGCAGGACTTCGGCCGGCCGCTGCGGATGAGCCCGGCCAAGGCGGAAACCTTCCTGCTCGACTGGCTGCCCCGCAAGATCATGCTGCTCCCGGCCGAGCAGCACGCCATGCCGCATGTGCTCGCTGCCTGGGTGCGCTGGGCCGGCCGGCGCCGTGAGCTGCCGGCCGAAGCGATCGAGGAGACCCTCGACGCGGTGTTCAATGCGATGGGGACGTTCGCCCGGGTGTACCACGACCCGACCACGTTCGGCCTGGATGCGCAGCTGGTGGCCAGGCTGCTGCCGGACGCCGACCTGGAGGCGCTGCCACGGCGGGCGTTCGCCTTCCCGCTGCTGCAGGGGGTCTACGACGGGATCGATCTGTCCACACTCGACCCGGCCAGGCCAGAGGAGCGGCGCACGCTGCTGGCCGCCGACCACGACGACGCGCACGCGCGGCCCACGAACGAGCAGCACATCAGCCGCCACCTGGTGCTCAGCGACCGGCTGTGGCGCGGCGACCCGCCCGAGCTGTGGGAGGCGGCGCAGCGGCTGCTGGACCGGGGCGAGCACCGGCACGCGGTGCAGCACACGCTCATGTACGTGATCAGGGACGCCGGCGGCGACACCGCGCGGCTCGCCGCCGAACTCGCCAACCTCCCCTGACCGCCAGGCCAGGCCGGACCGGGCCACACCGCGCCGCGCCAGCCCGGCCCGGGCGGGCCCGCGCGCTAGCGCGGTCCTGGCTCCTTTGCCGGCTCCGCGACCGCCTTTGCCGGCTCCGCGACCGCCTTTGCCAGCTCCGCGACCGCCGCGCCCAGGTCAGCCGCGGTGACGGTGGTCAGGTCCGCCGCACTGGCGTGCTCGCCGAGCTCGGCCACCCGCAGGTCCCTGGCGGCGCACGCGCGCTCGAACAGGGAGCGCGCGAACCTGCCGTTGCCCAGCTCGTCGATCTGCCCCTGCTCGCATGCCCGGCCGAAGATGTCCTCCAGCACGGGCAGCGCGTCCGGGTCGAACGAGTCTCCCGCCTGCTCGGCGATCACCTCGGCGATCTTTGCCAGCTCGGCCGGGCTGTAGCTGGGGAAGGCGATCCGGACGCCGAACCGGGACGAGAGCCCGGGGTTGCTGCGCAGGAAGCGTTCCATGTCCGCGGTGTAGCCGGCCAGCACGATCACCAGCCGGTCACGGTCGTCTTCGGCCCGCTTGAGCAGGGTCGCCACCGCCTCCGCGCCATAGGCGTCGCCGCCCGCGTACCCCGGGTTGTACAGCGAGTAGGCCTCGTCGACGAACAGCACCCCGCCCAGTGCGGAGTCGACCAGCTTGCCGGTCTTGATCGCGGTCGAGCCCAGGTGCTCGCCGACCAGGTCGGCCCGGTGCGCCTCAATCACCTCCGGCCGGACCAGCAGGCCGAGTGCGGCGAAGATCCGGCCCAGGATCCGCGCCACCGTGGTCTTCCCGGTGCCCGGCGGCCCGGTGAAGACGAAATGCCGGGCAGGCGGCTGGCTGGCCAGGCCCTGCCGGTCCCGCAGCCGCGCCACCCGCAGCTGCGCCGCGATCTCGTGCACCTGCCGTTTGACCGGCTCCAGGCCGATCAGCTCGTCCAGCTCGGCGAGCGCGCTCTCCAGGGTCGGCGCCTGTGCGTAACCGCGGAACCGGGACGTCAGCTCGGTGAACGCCCGCTCCAGGTCGGCTGCTTCGAGTGTCAGCAGCTCGGCGGCGGCCGGCTCGGCCCCGCCGGCCATCACCCGGACGTCCCGTGCCTGCCCCGCCTTCTCCAGCAGGCTCCGCACGAACCGGCCGTTGCCGAGATCGTCGGCGAGCCGGCGGCGGCCGACCTCTTCCATCATCCGGGCCAGCTCCGCCCCGGCGCCCTCGGCCAGTGACTCACCCCGCTGCGCCAGCGCCGCCTGCGCCAGCGCGTTCAGCTCGGCCGGCGAATACCCGCCGAACTTGATCCTCATCGCGAACCTGGAGTTCAGCCCCGGGTTGCTGGCCAGGAAGTCCTCCATCTGCCGGTCGTAGCCGGCCAGGATGACGATGAGCTGGTCCCGGTCGTCCTCGGCCCGCTTGAGCAGTGCCTGGACCGCCTCGTTGCCGAACCTGTCGCTGTGCCCCTCGCCGTCGTTGACCAGGCTGTAGGCCTCGTCGATGAACAGCACCCCGCCCAGCGCCGAGTCGACCAGCTCGTTGGTCTTGATCGCGGTGGCGCCCAGGTACTCACCCACCAGGTCGGCCCGCTGCGCCTCCACCACCAACGGCGTTTCGAGCAGCCCGAACGCGTAGTAGATCTTGGCGATGATGCGGGCGACGGAGGTCTTGCCGGTGCCCGGCGGGCCCAGGAACACCAGATGCTGCATGGGCTTGCCGGTCTGGTAACCGGCCCGCGCCCGCCGGAACGCGGCCTCCGCCGACGCGGTGAGCTGGCGGATCTGGTCCTTGACCCCGGCCAGGCCGATCATCGCGTCGAGCTCGGCCATCGCGTCCTCGACGCTGATCGCCGGCAGGCCCCGCTCGGCGGCTGGCCGCTCCCGCACGCCGGTGCCGCCCTGCTGCGCCCGCGCGCCTTCGGCCTCCCGGACCACCCGGACCGTGCCCGGCGGGTGGCCGGCCCGCCCGGTGCCGCTGGCCACGCCACCCCGGCCGGCCGGGTCGCCGTACGGCGCCGACAGGCTCCTGGCCTGCTGGCGGCTGTAGGCGCGGGCGTCCTGCCAGGTCCGCGCCAGCCGCCAGCCGAGCACCACCAGGGCGAGCAGCCAGCCGGTGACATAGCTGATGACGGGCTGCCCGGAGGCGAACCGCCAGGCGAGCATGGCGGCCGGCACCGCCCACAGCAAGGTCCACGCGACCGTCCGGCAGGGCACCCGGCTGCGGGCCAGCACCGGCGCGTGCGCCGCCATCACCACCGCGAACGGGAGCAGCAGCAGCGGGACGAGCGCGATGGTGACCGGCGGCGTCAGCGCGGCCACGAAAAGGATGACGGCCAGCCCCCAGGCCGCTACACCGAGCGAGGCGAAAAGGGACCGCCTCTTGCGCCAGACCGCGACCGGCCCATAACACAGCGCCAATAGCAGGAGGAAATCGCCCACCCGGGCAGGCAGCGCCGAGGCGACGACGGCGGCCGCGAGCAAAGCAAGGACCAGGACTGTCTTGACGGGAAGCGGGGCTGCCCGGACCGCGGCACGGACACGGTCGAGGCGCTGCCGCGCCATTCCCCTGCCCGGCATGGATCCGTCGTGTGGCCGCATGTCGCTCCCTCGTGCTGATCCCTGTATAGCGCATCACCGACCGCGTCCGGCGGCACACAATCAGATACCAGCGGGCAAAGGCACCCACCGTTGCCTATGCCGGTCACACCAGCCCGCCAGCGCCCATCCGGGTGGACGTGCCGCCATTGCTGCCCGCATGATGTCGGGGCAATCCGTTTGGACCCCTGGGAGCCGCATGCACAGGACCGAGGCTGACCTGCTCATCCCCGGCCGCGGCGGCGCCGGCGCCGCGGCGGCCTGACACGCCCGGGCAGCCGGTCAGCCCAGCCCCGAGAAGAACTTCCAGATCACCTCGCTGGCGTCGAACTGCCTGCTGGTCGCCCCGATGAGGATCTTCGGCAGGTACTGCACCCCGCCCGGCCAGGTGTGGCCGCCGCCGGTCACGGTGTACAGGGCCACCGGTGCGCCGGCCGCGCAGGAGGTGCCGCGGGAGACACTCACCCCGGTGCCGTCGTGGGCGCGGTCAGGCAGGGCGGCGGCGGTGGGTGGCCCCACGCAGCGGTCGATGGCGCGCCACCGGGCGAAGGTCCACGGCACCGATCTCACGACGTCGCCGCTGCCGCCGCCGCCGCGCACCTGGCCGCCGCCGCGCACCTGGCCGCCGCCGTAAGGCACCAGCGGGTCGGCGGTGCCATGGATCTCCAGCACGGCGATGGGCCGTACCGGGTGGCAGGAGGCGGCCATCACCACCGGCATCGGCCCGGCCACCGGCGCGATCCCGGCCAGCTGTCCCGCCAGTTCGCAGCCGAGCCGCTCGGTGAGCATCGCACCGTTGGAGATGCCCGTGACGTAGATGCGGCTGGCGTCCACCCGGTCGGCGGCGACGAGATAATGGATCAGCGCAGAGACGAACGCGACGTCGTCGACGCCGTCGCGGTGAGCCGGGGTATTGGGCCGCCCGTCGTTCCAGCTGCGCTGGTAACCCTGCGGGTAGACGACGGCGAAACGGTGCCGGTCGGCGACCCGGTCCAGGTGGGTCAGCGTGCTCATGCCCTGGGCGGTCCCCAGCCGGCCGTGGAGGGCGATCACCACCGGCAGGCCGGCCGCCGAGGAGGCTCCCGCTGGCAGGTGGATGAGGTATTCGCGCCGCATGCCCCCCGACTCCAGCCAGCGGGCCTGGTCGGTGCCGCCCGATGCTGGGCCGCCCGATGCCGGGCCGCCCGCTCCCCTGGCCGGCAGGGCCCGGCACCCGGTCAGGCCGGCCAGCATGGCGGCCATCACGACGATGACCGGTATCCGGGCGGAGCGGTTGGCAAGGTGCAGCATGCCGGACATCATGCCGCCGGTGCCTGGGGGTGTCCCGGGGCCGCCCTGAGGCAGCGCTGGGAGTCCGCTGTGCTCCGGCTGAGGCCAGCCGCCCCGGTGGCCGGCCTGGCAGTGGCCGGCGGTGCGGACGCAGGTGGCGGGCGCAGCTCGTTCAGTATCCGGGTGGGGATGGGAATCCGCCGACGGCGGTCTCGAGCGCGTGGGCGGCCCGCAGGCAGGTGGCGTCCTCGAAATGGCGGCCCACGATCATCAGCCCGGCCGGCAGCCCATCGGCCAGGCCCGCCGGGGCGGAGGTGGCCGGGTGGCCGGTGACGTCGAACGGGGCGGTGTTGACGATCATCTCGGTGGAGCGGGCGATGCTCTCCTCGCGCGGGACCCCGGCCGCCGGGATGGCGGTGGCGACGATCGGCAGCGTGGGCAGCACCAGGACGTCCAGCCCGGCCAGGGCCGCGTCGTAGGCAGCGGCCAGGTCGAGGGCGAGGTTGCGCGCCATCGCGTAGTACCGGCCGTGGTAGCGGTCGATGGCGTAGCGGCCGGCGAACATCGTCGCCTTGACCGTCTCCGGCAGTTCGTCCGCGTGGTCCCGGCGGCCGTGGGCGTAGTGGGTGATGAGGTCCGGGTCGTAACGGCCCGGCCAGTTCATCCCGAAGCCGTTCCCGTCGATCATCTGGGTGACCACGCCGTCGGTGGCGATCACGGTCCAGACGTGCATGGCGTCGCGGTGCCAGGGGATGCTGACCTCGCTGACCACCGCGCCCGCCCCGGCCAGGGTGGCCACGGCGGCCCGGACCACCTCGTCCACGGAGGGCAGGGACAGGCCCGCGATGCCGAACCCCTCGGCCAGCACGCCGACCCGCAGCCCGGCCGCGCCGCCGGCCAGCGCCTGCAGGTAGTCCACGGGCGGCGGGGCGGCGCGCTGGCGCGGGTCCAGCCCGTCCGGGCCGGCCAGCACGCCGAGCATCAGCGCGGCATCGCGCACCGTGCGGGTGATCGGGCCCAGGTGGTCCAGCGTGTTCTCGATCGGGAACGCCCCGGTGTAGGGGACCAGGCCGTGGGTGGGCTTGTGCCCGACCGTGCCGCAGAAGGAGCTGGGGATGCGGATCGAGCCGCCCTGATCGCCGCCGAGGGCCAGGTCCGTGTGGCCCGCCGCGACCAGCGCGGCGCTCCCGCTGGAGGACCCGCCCGCGGTCCGGGACCGGTCCCACGGGTTGTGCACCGGCCCGGTCCGGGACGTGTGGCTCCCGCCGGAGAAGCACAGGTCCTCGCAGACCGCCTTGCCCGCGATGGTCGCGCCCGCGTCGAGCAGCCGGGTGACCACGGTGGCGTCGCGGCGCGGGATGTAGCCCTCCACCGCGGCGGACCCGTTCATCATCGGCAGGCCCGCGACCTCGATGTTGTCCTTGACCGCCACCCGCCGGCCCGCCAGTGGCCCGTCGTCGCGGGTGGTGATCTCACTGGTGACATACCAGGCGCCAAGCTCGTTGGCGGCGGGGGCGGGCCGCTGGTAGGAGCGTTCTGGCGGCTCGGGCAGGGTGGCCTCGTACAGGCGCTCCACCTCGTCATAGGACCCGAGCAGGCCGCTGGCGAGTGCCTGGAACGAGGCCAGGTCACCTGGCTGCAGGTGCAGGCCGTAGCGCTGCGCGATCGCGGCCAGGTCACCGGCGGTGGGCGGGGTGATGGGCATGACGGTCTCCCTGCTGCCAGGGCCGGGCCGGGGCAGGGCAGGTGTGCGGGGGCGGCCGGGCCCGGCTCACATGGCGAAAAAGCCGGACAGTCCAGCAGGATACGGCCCTACCGGGCCGGTGCCCGTCCGGGGCGGTCAGGGCTGCTGCGGGGCGGGCTGCGCGGCCGGGGTACGGTGCCGCTGCGCGGCGGCCGCGAACACGCCGCTGATCTGGGTGCTCCGCTGCACCGGCCCGCCAGTGGCCCGCGCGGTGACCGCCTCCGGCTCGCTGACCGCGACCAGGTGCCGTTCGACCTGGTCGGCGAGGTCGGTGAAGGCCTGGTAGTAGGGCGGCACGGAAGGTGGCGCGGCGGCGCCTTCGCGGGGCTCCGCGCCGGCCGCGGCCGGGGCGGGTGCCACGGGTGGGGCGGGTGGGGCGGTGAGGACGGGAGCCGCCCCGCTGGCGTAGTCGGACAGGTCGGGCAGGTCGGTGCGGGGCTCGGCCAGCGTGAGCAGGTCGTGGAACGGCGGCGACCAGGCGTCACGGCCGGTCAGCGGCCCGGCGTCGGGAGCGAACAGCGCCCGCAGCGTGGCCGGGATGCTGGCATGGTCGCGGATCTGGGTGTCGACGGTGCGGGCCGGCACCAGCGGCGAGATGACGAGCGCGGGGACGCGCGGGCCGAGCATCGTGAAGTCGAAGGCGCCGGCGCGGCGGTGGAGCAGGTCCCCCAGCACCTCGCCCACCCGGCTGGACGGCCCACCGGGGGCGGGCACGCCAGTCGGCGGCGGGACGTGGTCGAACAGGCCGCCGTGCTCGTCGTAGGTGACCAGCAGCACGGTGGTGGCGAACAGGCCGGGGTTGGACCGCAGCGCCTCATAGACGGTCGCGACCAGCCGTTCGGCCTGGGCGAAGTCGGACTCGGTGTGCGGCGGGAACGTGTCATAAGCGTCGTTGCTGACGAGATTGTTCTCCGGATGCTGGTTGTTGCTCACGTCCGGTACGCCGATGACGGGGTCGTGGTCGAGCGTGTGCAGCGGCGGCCGGTGGTTGGGCTCGATGAAGGTGTACTGCGGCAGGTCGCCGCTGGCCGCGTGGCTGGCGAACTGGTCCAGCGGGAACCATTTCGCGTGCCGTTCCGGGGTGTCCCACAGCGCCGGGAACGCCCAGACCTGCGGCGTGTCATCGTGGTAGATCCGCCAGTCGGCGCCGCTGCGCTCCAGCACCTCGAAGATCGTCTGGTTGGTGTAGGGCCGGATCTCGATATCCGTCTGCCCGTCCGAGGTCGCCGCGTGGGCGAAGTTGCGGTTCGGCCAGGTCTCCCCGGGCACCGAGCAGAACCACCGGGCGCAGACGGCGAACTCCAGCGCCAGCTTGGCCAGCACGGGCACCTGCTCGGGTGGCTGGCACTGCATGACCAGCGGCCCCCGGCCGGTGACCGGCGGCCCGCCGTGGGCGAGGAAGCCCTGTGCCAGGTTCGCCAGCGGCCCCAGCAGCCCGGCGAACGCGGGCGGATCCTGGCCCCGGCATTTGCGCTCGTAGCTGACCACGAAGCCCTGGTTCGTCGGCTTCCCGTCCGGGGTGAGGGCGAGCTGCTCCATCACCGCGTCGTGGGAGTGGTCCGGCCCGACCGGAAGCACCACCTTCGCGTCCGGTGACGCCGTCACCGCCGGGTTCTGATGCCATCCCGGATTGGTGACGGGTCCTTTTCCGGTCAGGCCGTCGAAGGCCGGATCCGGGTGCGGCACAAAACCGAGCAGATGGTCGTAGGAGCGGTTTTCCAGCATGAGCACGACGACATGCGCGATTTCCATGACGGGCCTCTTCCGGTCAATAGCCCTTTCCGACCAGACGGTGACCCCCGCCACGCTACGGCCCCCCGCCTGGACGGGCAATCAGATCGCGTCATACGTGCTGCGGATCCGCGAACGCCGTCCCTTAGGCCACCGGGATGCCCTGCGGGAAGCGGAACACATCGTCGGGATCGTAGGCGCGTTTGACCTGCATCAGCCGGTCCAGGTTCGCGCCGTAGTAGGCGGTTTCCCAGCCTTTCAGCGCCGGGTCGATGAAGTTCTGGTAGGCCTGCTCGGTGCCGAACGGGGCGAGCGCCTGGTAGATCCCATCCACCCAGTCCAGGTTGGCCGAGACCACCGATGCGCTGTCCCGCGCGGTCCAGGTGGTCTCGTTGTCCATCAGGAAGGCGGGCCCGCGGTGCACGAAGGCTGTCGCCTGCGGTGCGACCCGGCCGATGGCGCCACCCCAGGCGAAGATGGTCGCCCCGCCGCCCGCCGTGTTGGAGCTTCCCGGCCAGCGCTGCACCCAGCTGATGAGCGTTTCGATCCCCTGGCCTGGCAGCGCGCGGTGCAGGAAACGGGATTTCGAGGTGAAGCTGCCGTGGGGCACGTTCTTCGCCAGGAAGCTCTGCGCGCCGGTGTAGCTGCGCTCCTCGATCAGCTGCCGCGCTGGCGGGGCCGCGGCCGTTACCGGGGCCAGCAGATCCGCCAGCTCGTGGCTGCGGCCGAAGTACAGGCCAAGCGCCGACACCCCGCGCTGCGGCGTGCCGCCGGTGGCCGGCCCGCCGCCGCCGACGTCGGCGCCTACGCGGCAGGAGAGGGTGTCCGGCGCGGTGGTCATCGTGGCCAGCACGGCGCTGAGCACGGCGGCGGCGTGCCGCCATTCCCATTCGACCCGGTAGACCGAGACGTTGCCCACCGGCCTGACCCGGAGCGTGTAGCCGGTGTTGATGCCGAAGTTGCCGCCCCCGCCGCCCTGGCAGGCCCAGAACAGGCTGGGATGGTCCGCCGGGCTCACCGCGAGCACATCGCCGGACGCGGTCACCACCTCGGTTTTCAGCAGCTGATCGCAGGTCAGGCCGAAATGGCGGCTGCTGAACCCGAACCCGCCGCCGAGCAGCAGACCGCTGATGGCCACCGTCGGGCAGCGGCCGCTCGGGGTCGCCACCCCGGTTCCGGCGAGGCTGGCGTGGAGGTCACGGTTGCGTGCACCCGGGCCGGCGGTGAGGGTCAGCGACTTCGTGTCAACGGTCACCGAGCTCATCCGGGCCAGCGAGATCACCAGCCCGGTGCTGGCGCAGTAGCCACCGTAGCTGTGGCCGCCGGAGCGGACCGCGAACGGCACGCCGGCCTCGCGTGCCCACAGCACGGCGGCCCGCACGTCCGCGGTTCCCTCGCACAGGGCCACCCCCTCTGGCCGGATGCTGGCGTAGCGGCGGTTGTACGGAATGCTGGCGGCGCCGAAACCCGCCTCGCCCGGGCGCAGCAGCTGGCCGCTGAGCCGCCGCGCAAGCGCCTGCCAGTCCGGGCGGGCCCGCCGGGCGGGACCCGTGCAGGACGCCACCCAGCCGAGCTGCGACCCGACCCCGGCGGCGATGGCCATCTTCCCTGCCCCCGCCAGGACGTGCCGCCTGCTCATCGGTGTCATGTGCCGCCCCCAACCGCCCGCCAGCCAGAACGCGCCAGCAGGCCATCCGGGTCAGCCCCCGCCGACCCGCCCCCGAAATGACAGCACGACCATACGGGGCCGCAGCGCCCAGCGCACGGTGCCTACCTGTGCCGCGAGTGTCAGAGCCGGCGCAGCACGGCGACCACCTTGCCGACGATGGCGGCGTCGTCGCCGGGAATCGGCGTGTAGGCAGGGTTGTGCGGCATCAGCCAGACGTGGCCGTCGGACCGCTTGAGGGTCTTGAC
Organism: Streptosporangiaceae bacterium; assembly: GCA_035532275.1. Classification (GTDB taxonomy): domain Bacteria; phylum Actinomycetota; class Actinomycetes; order Streptosporangiales; family Streptosporangiaceae; genus UBA9676. The sequence goes on from DATKRG010000045.1 coordinate 41,853, forward strand.
CGTGCCCTCGACCTCGACCCCGTCGATCGTCGCGGCGACGATATCGCCGTTCTCGACGTCCGACTCCCGGCGGACGACCACCCAGTCGCCGTCGGCGATCGCGGCGCCGATCATCGAATCGCCGACGACCTTGAGCATGATGAGCTCGCCCTCACCGACCAGCTGCCTGGGCAGAGGGAAGATGTCATCGACCGACTGCTCGGCGAGTATCGGGCCGCCCGCCGCGATCCGCCCGACCAGTGGCACTGGGGTGACTCGGTGCTCCTCGACGTCATTGCCTGCCGGATCAGCGGGATTGCCTGCCGGATCAGCGGGCAGCCGGACCACGGCGGTGCGTGGGCGCCCAGCCCCGCGGCTCAGGTATCCCTTCTTCTCCAGCGCCGACAGCTGGTGAGAAACACTCGACGTGCTTGCCAGCCCTGCCGCCTCGCCGATCTCCCGCAAGGTCGGCGCGTAGCCGTCGCGCTGCGTGGAATCCCCGATGGCCTGGATGATCTGGCGCTGGCGCGGGGTGAGGGCCGGGCCGGTCACCTCAGACGGCTCCGCAGGTCGCATCATCAGGCCTCCCACCCGGCTAACTGTCGTGAGGTCATGTTAGCAGGATGAACTTACTTATCAAATACAAGTTCGAAAGCAATCACGGCGCCGCCGATCACTGCTCCGTCCGAGCCGGGACGGAGACCGGTGGCCTGGAGACGCGTCAGGTGGGGTGCGGGGACCCTGTCTGCCCGTCCGCAGCCAGCACTCAGACCATCCAGAGCCAGTTTGGCGAACCCAACCGGGACCAAGGTGAGACCCGGGGTAATTGGCTTATTACAAGGCGATAAGTACCTTAAGGAAGAATCTTTCGCTGACCGGGGGGTCGTCGGGGGGTCGTGGCTGATCCAACTGCCATTGTCGTTCGGCGGGGGCCACAGTATTCCAGGGACAAGGGGAGCCGACGGTGGGCTTGTTCAACAAGGTAAAGACGGCGTTCGGGGGAGACGACTCCGAACTGATGGCCACCGGTGTGCTTGGCAGAGGCGAGATCCAGGACGTGACGATCACCGGCTCATCGGTGCAGGTGGGCGGTGCCCCGCCGCAGCAGGTCTGCCTCATCCAGGTGCTCGTCTACCTCGACGACACGGCGCCATTCCCGGCCGCGGTACGCAAGCGCGTCCCCGTGTATGCGCTGGCGAACATCCGTCCGGGGCAGTCGGTCGTGGCGGTGCGGGTGGACCCGAACGACCACTCACGGGTAGGCATCGACTTCACGACTGAACCGCCGGTGGTCAGGCTGCCGAAGACCCCTGGCCAGCTCACCGCACAGGACATCCTGGACCAGGGCAACCCCTGCGAAGCAGTGATCATCGAGTCCCAGCCGCTCGGCGCGAAGAGCCCGTCCGGCCTCGACATGTACGCGTTCATGCTCACCGTCATGATTCCCGGCCAGGCGCCCTACCAGATCCAGGTGGGGAACCCGGTACTGCCGGAGGCCGTGCCGCTCATCTACCCGGGCTCCAAGGTGCCCGCCAAGATCATGCCCAATACCAGGCCGGATGAAGTGGTGATCGACTGGAAGGCGGCGCTGGCGAGGTCCACGTCGGGCTGAGAGCGGCGCCGTCTGCCGCCAGCACTTATTCGAAGGGTGCGGTATTCGTCCGGGTCCACGTCGCGGCGCGGCCGGTTCCGTCGGCCCGCACCTTGCCCTCGTTCTTGAGTTGTTCCAGGACGAGCCGGATGGTCTGGTCACTGACACCCGGCATGGCCGTCCTGATGTCTGTGAGGCGGAACGTGACGGGTGCGCGGCGCAGGATGTGTTCGCGGACGCGCTGCTGCTTGGTCCCCGGGGTCTTAGCTGCGGCCGCGCGATCGGCGAAGACGGCGTAGGCGCCGGCGATCACGCTGGTGAAGTAGCCGAGCCAGGGCCATGGGTCGGAGGTGCCGTCGTGCCGGCCATGGGTGGATTCGAGGAGGGCCTGGTAGTAAGCGTCTGCCGATTCGGCGACCGCTTGCTCGAGGCTCACGTAGCGTCCGGCGGTATATCCATGCTCGGTGAGCATCGCATTGGTCAGTAGGCGGGCCACTCGTCCGTTGCCGTCCTCAAAGGGGTGGATGACGAGAAGGTCGAGGATGAACAGCCCGGACAGAAGCACCGGATGGTGCTCGCCCGCAGCAACCGCCTGCTGGTAGCGGTCGATGAGGTCGTCGATGGCAAACGGGGTTCTGGCGGCGGGCACCGGCTTGAAGCGGACGGTCGCCCCGCCGTCTGGTGAGCGGTCCACGACCAGGTTGTCCTCGGTCTTGAACGCTCCACCGGGCATGGCCGTGTGAGCGAAGAGCAGCCGGTGCAGGTGCAGGATCAGGCCGGCATTCAGCGGGCGCCAGTCCTGCTGGAACAGGTAGTCCTGGGCGTCGCGGTAGCCGGCCAGTTCCTGCTCGCTCCGGTTGCGCAGCGTCGACGTCCGCCGGTTGATGATCCGCTCGGCACGGTCAGCGTCCGCGACGACAACACCCTCTATCGCGGATGACGCGGTGATGCTCTGGACACGAGCCCGGTCAGCGAGCCCGGTGAGCAGCCCGGGCATCTGGTCGTGGTAGAGCGCCTCCGAGCCACGGCCGAAGTCGATCGCGCCGAGCCGGGTGACGACGCGGGCTGGCACCCGCCCGATGAGTGCGTCGAGATCGGCGAAGCTGCGCAAGAAAACCTCCTAAGCAAACCCACTAAACTACCTAATCGTAGCTCCACTTAGCATGTTTAGCTGGTTTGCTTGGTAGGTTAACGACCGTCGACGCCTTGCGAACCCTGCATGCCTGGGCGTCCGCCGTGCCGGCACGCATGATGAGGCGGCTCGGCCTGTGTTACCGGCCGACAGCAGCTCACGATGACATAGGTGACGACAGCGAGGGGCTGGAGGCTGGGTTGCCTGGCCCCGGGCGACTTGCCGCTGGACACAGAGACCCTCATCTTTCGGGCAGGAATAACCTGCCCGCCGATCAGAGGGCTTTACCGCACTGGGTGTAACCGGCAGCCAGTGCCCTACCGGCGCTTGCGCGCTACTGACGATCATCGTAACAGGGAGATATCGATCTCGGTGCGGCGTTGGCGGCTTGCCTCGGGGATGCCACGGGTGGAACCTGGGTCAGCGGCCGCCGATGCGGCTGCCCCTCGTACTCGGTCACGTGCGCGAATGCCCTAGCGCAGTCGGGAAAGGTTTGCCAGGCCAGGACAGCTGGCACATCACCTCCCGCGATGCGGGAGAGCGCCAGCCTGCTCATCAGCCGACAGCGGCGCAGGTCTAGGGTGCAAGAGGACCCGGGACGGGGGTGGATTCAGCATCCCCGTCCCGGCCCGCTTCACTGCTCGTCAGGGTTCTCGTCAGGATGCTCCCTACGAATTCCCTTGAACGGCTCATCGTCGGCCTTCACGTCCAGGAACCGGCCAGTCTCGCTGTCCCGCTTGACCCAGCCAACAGGCGTCTTAACCTGCGAACGGTCCCTGACGGCGCCCTCTCGGTAGCCTTTGCCAGTGTTCTTCGCCACTCTTCTTCACCTCCCCTCTCCTTCGGGCGGAGGGCCTGTCCAGCCGAGCAGGCTGGCGAGGCTCCCCGCGTCCATCCAGACGGGAAGCCGACCCAGCGGGTCGGCTTCCCGTCGCATACGCGACACCGCAGGCAGTACACGCCCACCCAGGTGTTGCATCTGATGCAATAAATCTCACTTTTAGCTGCAGCCGCTGGTGGCGCCGCAGCCTTCGCAGACGTAGCAGCTGCCCGCCGGGCGCATCTTCGTGCCGCAGGTCAGGCAGAGCGGTGCGTCCGCCGTGCGGCCCTGCTGCGACTCCAGCACCTCCATCGAACTGTGCGGC
>DATKRG010000046.1:0-5799 GCA_035532275.1 Streptosporangiaceae bacterium
TGGCGTTCACGGGACCACGGAGGGAAGAGGATGAACGTCGTTACCCATGCCCGGCGCTGGGCTGTGCGCGGCAGCACGGCCGCCATGATCCTGCTGACCGCAGGCGCCGGAGCGCAGGCGGCAGCAGCCACCGCCCAGGCCGCCACGGCAACGGCCAGCACCGCCCAGGCGGCCGCGGCGTCAGCCGCGGCCGCCGCCGGGCCGGGCGCGAACCCGTACTCGCCTGCCTTCGGCCACCCCTACCGGCACGGGGCGGTCCCCACCCGCGGCGCCGCCGCGAGGATGCACACCTGGGCACGGCAGCATCCGGCGGCCAGCCGCCAGGCCACGGCCAGCCCGGCCGTGCACGCGATCCCGGCCAGCAACAACCTGGTGTTCGGGGGCGGGGTGGACGGCACCGGGGTGACCACCGGCGCCGAGAAGGTGTACCTGGTCTTCTTCGGCAAGCAGTGGGGCAAGAAGGGCATCGATGCGCGGGGGAACGTCACCCTGTCCGGTGACCCCTCGGGCGAGGCGCCCTACCTGCAGCAGCTGTTCAAGGGCCTGGGCACCGGCGGCGAGCTCTGGTCGGGCGTGATGACCCAGTACTGCGAGGGGGTCGCCGCTGGGAGCCAGACCTGCCCGGCCACCGCCCCGCACGTGGCCTACCCCAGTGCACCGCTGGGCGGTGTCTGGGTGGACAAGAGCGTGAACTCGCCGACGACGGCGACCGCCCACCGGCTCGGCGTGGAGGCGATCAAGGCAGCCGCCCACTTCGGGAACACGACCGCGGCGGCCAACCGGGACGCCCAGTACTTCATCATCTCCCCGACCCGCACCCACCCCGATCACTTCAACACCCCCTCCGGTGGGTTCTGCGCCTGGCACGACTACAACGGCGACCCGTACGTCCACGCCACCTCGCCCGACGGCGACGTCGCCTTCACCAACCTGCCCTATGTCACCGACATGGGGGTCAGCTGCGGGAAGGACTTCGTCAACGCCGGCAGCGCTGGCAAGCGGGACGGCATCTCCATCGTCGCGGGCCACGAGTACGCCGAGACCATCACCGACCAGAACCCGGACGGCGGCTGGCTGGTCTCGCCCAGCAACCCCACCTTCGGCGGCCAGGAGAACGCCGACATGTGCGCCTGGGACCCGGCCCAGCCGGGGCAGCCGGACTCGGCGGACCTGGTGCTGCCGACCGGGACCTTCGCGATGCAGCCGACCTGGGCCAACGACTACAACGGCGGGGCCGGTGGATGCGAGTTCACCCACCCGATCGTCAGCACCGAGCTGCTGGCCAACCCCGGCTTCGAGTCCGGCGTGACCAGCCCGTGGGCTGCCACGACGGGGGTGCTGACGGCCAGCTCCGGCGGCGACCCGGCGCACACCGGCGGCTGGCTGGCACAGCTGGACGGCCAGGGCGGCACCGCCACCGGCACGCTGTCCCAGAAGGTGTCCATCTGGCCGCACCAGGGCTCGTACACCAGGGCGACGCTCTCGTTCTGGCTGGACATCCAGACCAACGATCCAGCCGATCACGCCTACGACAAGCTCCGCGTCCAGGTGCTGGCCGCCAGCGGCAGGGTGCTCAGGACGCTGCACACCTACTCCAACCTCGACGCGTCGGGCGGCTACGCGCGGCACTCGTTCTGGCTGAAATCCTTCCTCGGGCGGACGATCATCCTCAGATTCACCGGGACCGAAACACTGGCCGGCCATAACACGTCCTTTTTCGTGGACGACACGGCGCTGAACGCATCCTGACCCGGGACCACGACCCCATCCACCAGTGCCGCCAGCGCCGTCGCCGGTGTCCTGACGCCTGACCTGGTGCGCCGCACAGGCAACCTGGCCACCCCCACGCCGCGTCCTTCCAGTCGGGATCGGCTTCGGGGGGGACCATGGGGGATGGCCGGGACGGGCAGGTCGCCAGACCACGCGCGGCCGGGCTGGCCGCGCTCGTCGCTACGGCGGCAGCCAGCGGGCTGGTGGCCGCCGCCCTGCCCGCGGCCGCCGCGTCGCCGTCCACCCCGGCCACGCCCGCCGGGCCGGTCACCGGGCCGCACCCGGCCGCGCGGCCCGGCCCGCTCACCGACGCGGGCGCACCGGTGCCGGTGCTGGACTGGCACCCGTGCGCCGGCCCGAGCCAGCGCGGCTTCCAGTGCGCCACCGGCCGCGTCCCGCTGTCCTACACCGCACCCACCGGCCCCACCATCGACATCGCCGTCATCAAGCACCCGGCGGCCGGCCCCGGACCGCGAGCCGGCTCGCTGTTCTTCAACCCCGGCGGGCCCGGCGGATCAGGCACCTCGGCCCTGCCCAAGGTCTACCGCTTCTTCCCGGCCGCCTTGCGCCAGCGCTTCGACATCGTCAGCTTCGACCCGCGCGGAGTGGGGGAGAGCACGGCCGTCCAGTGCTTTCCGGACCTGGCGGCGCAGCAGCGGTTCTTCGCAGCAAGGCCCAGCGGTTTCCCGGTCGGCGCGGCCCAGGAGCGCCGGTGGATCAGCCTGGAGGCACGGTTCGGCCAGCTGTGCGAGCAGCGCGACGGCTGGCTGCTGCCGCATCTGGCCACCGCCGACGTCGCCCGCGACATGGACCTGCTGCGCCAGGCCGTCGGCGACCACGCACTCAACTACCTCGGCGTCTCCTACGGCAGCTACCTGGGTGCCACCTACGCCAACCTGTTCCCCAGCAACGTTCACGCCATGGTGCTCGACGGCATCGTCGCCCCGACCGCCTGGGCCAGGCCGCGGTCGGTAGGCCGGGTCCCGCTGGGTACCTTCCTGCGGGTAGCGATGGACACCGGCCAGAAGGCGACCCTGGGCCAGTTCCTCGACCTGTGCGGCCAGGCGAGCCCCGGCAACTGCGCCTTCTCGGCCGGGTCCGCACCGGCCACCCGGGCCAGATACGCCACCCTCCTGCGGCGGCTGCGCCGGCATCCGGTGACCGTCACCATTGCCGGGAAGGGCACGGTCAGGTTCACCTATGCGGCCCTGGTGTCCGACCTGGCCAGCAGCCTCTATATCGTGGCCGGCTGGCCGGCCGCGGCACGGGCGCTGGCCGCGGCCTGGCAGGCCAGCGGCCGCTCCGCTGCGCATCGCGCGGCTGGCCGCGTGCCCGGCGCGACGGCCGGAGCCCGCTACAGCGGGGAGGAGCAGGGGGCGGCCGTCTTGTGCGCGGACAGCCCCGACCCCCGCGACCCGGCCAGCTACCCGGTCCAGGCGGCCTTCGGTTACGCCCGCTCGGGGGCATTCGGGCCCTCCGTGACCTGGCAGAGCGAGGTGTGCGCGACCTGGCCGGCCACCGACGCCGACGGCTACTACGGGCCCTGGAACCACCGGACGGCCAGCCCGATCCTGGTCGTGAACACCATCTACGACCCGGCCACCCCCTATGTGAACGCCCCGATCCTGATCAAGGAGCTGGCCCGGTCCCGGCTGCTCACCCTGGCCGGATCCGGCCACACCGCCCTGCTCAACCCCAGCGCCTGTGTCAACCGGTACGAGTCCAGCTACTTCCTCACCGGGACGCTCCCGCCGCCCGGGACGGTGTGCCGTCAGGATCACCAGCCGTTCAGCACGTCACCACGCCGCTGAGCGGCTACGCTCACCGCTCATTCCCGCTGAAATGCATCCGCAAATCTTTACCAGTTATTTACGACTATTGACGCCTGTTTAGAACTATCAGGCTGCTTATTTCTCACTAACGGTCCTGATTACCCATTGACGCACCTATAAGGCCTCGTTATCTTGCCCGAAGGCACCCACCCCTGGTGCCTGCCCTGCGCGCCAACCAGGCAGCGCCGGCCCCCTTGTGTTGCAGTGAAGGGAGCAGGATGAGACCCCGTAACCCCGTCCGGCGATGGGTCACCCGCGGCACCACAGCCGCTTTCGCAGCGGTGACCCTCGCGACCGGTATGCAGGCCGCGGTCACCGGAGCCCAGGCCGCGGTGCCCGCACACGTCACACCGGCCGTCACGAACCCGTATTCGCCTGCCTACCACCATGCCTACCGGCATGGCGTTGTCCCCACCCGGCCGCAGCTGGCAAAGATGCGTGCCTGGGCGCGCAGCCACCCGGGCGCCGCGCCAATCCACGCGGCGTCGGCCAATGACCTGAACTACGGCGGCGGCATCGATGGCATCGGTGTCACCTCGGGCGCGGAAAAGGTCTACCTGGTGTTCTACGGTTCCCAATGGGGCACCCAGGGCACCGACGCCAACGGGAACGTCACCTTGTCCGGGGACCCGTCCGGCGAGGCGCCATACCTGCAGCAGCTGTTCAAGGGCCTGGGCACCGGCGGCGAACTGTGGTCGGGCGTCATGACCCAGTACTGCGACGGCGTCGCGGTCGGCGCCCAGTCCTGCCCCGCCAGCAACACCCAGCACGTCGCCTATCCCACCGGCGGCGCCCTGGCCGGCGTCTGGGTGGACGAGAGCGCGGCATCGCCCAGCACCGCCAGCGGCCACCAGCTGGGCGTGGAGGCGGTCAACGCGGCGGCTCATTTCGGCAACACCACCGCGGCCGCCAACCGGGACGCCCAGTACGTCGTCGTGTCCCCCCATGGCACCAATCCCGACAACTGGCTGACCAACGGGTTCTGCGCCTGGCACGACTACAACGGCGACAGCACCCTGTCCGGCGGGGCGGTGACATCGCCCTACGGTGACATCGCCTTCACCAACTTCCCCTATGTCACCGACGCCGGCGCCTCCTGCGGGCAGGGCTTCGTCAACAGCCCGGGCACCCTGGACGGCGTCTCGATCGTCGAGGGCCATGAGTACGCCGAGACGGTCACCGACCAGAACCCGGCCGGCGGCTACACCGACTCCAGCGGCGCCGAGAACGGCGACAAGTGCGCCTGGATCACCCCCGGCACCAGCGGCGGCTCGTTCAACCTGTCCACCTCCACCGGCACCTTCGCGATGCAGACCACCTGGGCCAACGACGGCGCCGGCGGGGCCGGCGCCTGCGAGGCCAGCCACGCCATCGTCACCAACGGCGGCGGCGGCAACACGGTGACCGTCACCAACCCCGGCAGCCAGACCGGGACCGTGGGCACCGCGGTCAGCCTGCAGATCTCGGCGAGCGACTCGGCCTCCGGCCAGACCCTCACCTACACCGCCAGCGGGCTGCCGGCCGGCCTGTCCATCAACTCGGCCAGCGGCCTCATCACCGGCACCCCGGCCACGGCGGGCACCTCCACCGTGACGGTCACCGCGACCGACACCACCGGCGCCGCCGGATCGGCCAGCTTCACCTGGACGATCGGCTCCTCGGGCGGTGGCGGAGGCGGCGGGGTCACCAACGGCGGCTTCGAGACCGGCACGTTCTCCGGCTGGACCACCAGCGGCGCGGCCACCTCGATCGTCTCCACCGGCCAGCACTCGGGCAGCTTCGCGGCCCGGGCCGGATCGACCTCACCCACCAACGGCAACTCGAACATCGTCCAGACGTTCACCGCCAGCGGCACCAAGCTGACCGTCTGGTACGACGTGGTCTGCCCGGACACCGTCACCTATGACTGGGCGACCGTCATCCTGCGCGACAACACGACCGGGACCAGCTACACGGTGCTGGGGCGGACCTGCGTGGCCAACTCCGGCTGGAATCAGGTCACCCACGCGGTGACGTCGGGGCACTCCTACACCCTGACCCTGCGTAACCGCGACGACAACTACCCGGGTGACCCCACCTACACCCTGTTCGACGACGCCGGCGTCTCCTGATGCCGCCCCCTGGCGGGGCGGCCCACCCGGGCCGCCCCGCCAGGGGTTTGCCGCGCAGGACAAAGCCGCGAAGGTGCAGGCGTATC
>DATKRG010000047.1:0-2223 GCA_035532275.1 Streptosporangiaceae bacterium
AGTGAGGAGCGCTTCCGGCACGCCTTCGAGGACAGCGCGGTGGGCATGGCACTCACCGATCTGAACGGGCGCTTCCTCAAGGTGAACAGGGCGCTGCGGGAGATGCTGCGCCAGCCGGAAGCAGAGCTGCTGGTCACCACCATCGATCAGGTGCTGGCACCGACGGCGAGCGGCGGCGATCCGGCGGAACTCCTGCGAGAGGTTGCCACAGCCGCACGGGACAGCGTGCACTTCGAGGCGGCCGGGCGCAGGTCCGATGGCACGGTCCTGCGGGTGGCTGTCGCCGCCTCAGTGGTCCGCGGCGCCGCCGGGTCACCCGTCCATCTCAGCCTCAACCTGCAGGACGTTACCCAGCGGCATGCCGCAGAGCGCGAGCGGCGGGCGCGGCGCGAGGCCGAAGTGGCCCGCGCGGTAGCCGAGGCTGCCAGCCGGGCGAAGTCAGGGTTCCTCACCGACTTGAGCCACGAACTGCGCACGCCGCTGCAGGCGATCACCGGATTCACCGAACTGCTCGGCACGCTCGACCTGCCGGTGGAGCGGCGCCGGGCCGCCCTCAGCCACATACAGGGCGCCACGGCGCACATCATTTCCCTGGTCGACGACGTGCTCGACATCGCGAAGATCGAAGCAGGGGCGCTCCCACTGCAGATCACCGATGTCGATCTGGCAGCCGCCATTCAGGACGTGCTGGACCTCCTCAGCCCGCTGGCCAGCGAGCGCGGGATTGTGCTCCGCTGCGAGCGGCCAGTGGGCACCGTGCGAGCCGACGAGCGCCGGCTCCGCCAGGTGCTCATCAATCTGGTGACCAACGCCATCCGGTACAACAGTCCCAACGGAAGTGTCCAGATCACTGCCGGCCAGCACGGCCGCCAGACCACCATCCGCGTCACCGATTCTGGCCCTGGCATTCCCCCGGATGTGCTTGGCCGGCTGTTCGTCCCGTTCGACCGGCTCGGGGCGGAAGCCAGTCACGAGCAGGGGGCGGGGCTAGGGCTTCCCCTGGCCCGGGGTCTCACTGAGGCAATGGGTGCTCAGCTACTGGTGGAGAGCGATCTGCGCTTGGGAACGACCTTCACGGTGGTCCTGGCGCGACCAGCCGGGCAACCAGGAACGAGTGCACGCCGAAGAACGGCGGCCAGCCACAACCGCAAGCCACCCAGCCCAGAGGGGGCTGCGGTGGCTTTTCAGTGATGGCAACTGTGCCGCTAATGTGACACAGATCTTCGATGATCTTGGGAAAGCGCCGGGATAAACCGGCATGGAGGAGGAGATGGAAGAGCTCTACGTCGAAGGGCTAGCGCCCCACGGCGGCCCTCAGTCATGCGTCGACGACGCGCGAGGGCGTGGCGAAGCGTTGACAGGGGCATGTGCAGGCCGGGCTATTGAGCCGCGAAATCAGCACTCCGGGGTGCCGACGCTGTCCCGATTGTGGGTTGATGGCCGCAAAGGCCGCCCATAGGCGGGCGAGGTCGACGTGGTGCAGCAGTGCCGTGAACCGTACGTCCTTGTCCCTTCTTGCTACTAGACGCACACGGTCCAGCCCGCTTGCCACGCCTTGCCCGGCACTGATCCTGCGGCTAGTGGATAAATGGCTGGCCGCGGGGGTCATCGAGGACGGGAAGTGGACGGAGACGGACAAGGGGTCAGCGCAGGGGGCATCGGTTTCGCCGCTGCTCGCCAACGTGTACCTGCATCATGTCTTCGACCTGCGGGCAGACTGGTGGAGGAAACAGCGTGCGCGCGGTGATGTGATCATCGTGCGGTTCGCTGACGATTTTACCGTCGGGTTCGAGCAGAAGGAGGACGCCGAGCGGTTCCTGGAAGAGCTTCACGGCAGGTTCGCGAATCGAGTTCGGGCGGCATGCCGCCCGGAACCGGGCAGCGCGGGGCGACCGGAGGCCGGAGACGTTCAATTTCCCGGGCTTCACGCACCTGTGCGCGACGTCGAGGAACGGGCGGTTCTGGGTGCGGCGTGTCACGATCTCGAAACGGGTGCGGGCCAAGCTGGCCGAGGTGAAAGCCGAGACCAGGCGACGCGCGCACCAGCCCCTCCCGGTGCAGGGCCGCTGGCTGGCCAGCGTGCTGCGCGGGCACATGGCGTATTACGCCGTCCCCGGTAACGCACACGCGGTCAGGGCGTTCCGCGACCAGGTGACCCGGCAGTGGCTCAGGGCGCTACGGCGCCGCAGCCAGAAAGGCCGGGTGCTGACCTGGGAGCGGATG
>DATKRG010000048.1:0-1232 GCA_035532275.1 Streptosporangiaceae bacterium
CCAACCAGGCATCGCTGGACCTGCAGCACACGTACGGCGTGGACCCGCACGACAACGGCCTGGAGCGGTTCATCACCGCCACCCGGCGGCAGAACTTCCTGATCCCGCCGCGCCGCCACCGGGCGTTCCCGTTCGCCGAGCTCGGCGGCGACCCCGGCCACGCGGGCCGCTAGGCGGGGACGTCAGGCAGGGGCGTCGGGCTGGGCGCGGCCGGCGTTGGCCACCACCGCGTCGTGCACGTACTGGGCCAGGCCAGGGGCCAGGCCGTCGTAGTTCGCGCGGAAGCGCTCGTCGGCCAGGTACATCTCGGCCAGGCCCCGGTGCTGGCCGTGCCCGCAGTCGTAGAACCACCGGCTGATGTGCTGGCGATGACGCTCGGCGGCATCCATCGCCCGCGGGCCGCTGGCGGGCACGCCGTCCCGCATCGCGGCGAGGTACTCCTCGCTGATGGCCGCCGCCTCGGCCTGGATCGCGACCCAGTCCTGCTTGGTGTAGGCGGCCGCCCGCCGTTGTGACTGCTGCCAGGCCTGGGTCTCACCCCACCTGCGTTCAGCCTCCTGTGCCCATTCACCGGTGACCTTGCTGGTACCGAAGATCTCGAGCTGCTCCTGCGGAGTGAGCGCGATGCCCATCTGCCGTGCCTCCATTTCCTTCTCCAGCGCTGCCAGCAGATCCTGGTGACGGCTGATCTGCTGCCGCAGCAGCTGGTGCTGCCTGCGCAGGTGATCGTTCGCGTCCTCACCGGGGCTGGCCAGGATCCGTGCGATGTCCTCCAGGCCGAAGCCGAGCGCGCGGTAGAACAGGATCTGCCGCAGCCGGCCCAGATCGTCCAGGCTGTAGCGGCGGTAGCCGGCCGCGCTCCGCTCGCCCGGACGGAGCAGGCCGATCCGGTCGTAGTAGTGCAGCGTCCGCACCGAGACACCGGCCAGCCTGGCCACCGCGCCCACGGTGTACGCGTCGTCGTCCACCTGCCCACTGTGCAGCCTGACGCCGCGTGAGGGTCAAGAAGGAAGGGGCGCCGGGATCCGCTGCCCGCTGGCTGGCAAACGCGGGCACGGCGGGTGCGCGGCCATTCCGGTGGGCTCAGCTGTCGCCGAACCGGCCGCCTTTCACCCCGTCGATGAACGCCGCCCAGGCCTGGCGGGTGAAGACGAGTTCTGGCCCGGCCGGATTCTTGGAGTCGCGGACAGCGACCGCCCCCGTCAGGGACGCCACCTCGACGCACTGGCCGT
>DATKRG010000049.1:0-6067 GCA_035532275.1 Streptosporangiaceae bacterium
GGAACTCAAGGGTTGTTGGGTACTTTGCCCCAAGCCGACACGCCGCCGTGATCAGCCCAAGCGGACGACCGCTCCAAGATCAGGATGAAAAGGGCTAAGTGAATTTTTCTTCAAGCAGTCCGGTTACAGCAAGCAGCGGCAAGTTCGAGTAGCGGGACAACGCTCCGTACAGCGTCCTCAGGTCCGCCTTTGCGGTGATGATCCCCAAGCGGATCGCTAACCGCACGATGGTGACAGTGTCAAGGTTCTGGAACCTCTCTGCAGCGGCAAGCCGGGCGCCATAGCTGTCGTCGATGCTGACCACGACGTTCAGGCCATCCTGGCGATCTACGACTGCATGCGCCACGGTGAGTACCTCGCCGAGGTCACGCTGGGCGTTGAGGGCACTGTCTGGATCGGTGTCGCGCAGTCGGGCCGCCTCGGCCACGACCCGCTGATCGCCGAGCCCGACCGCGACCTCGGCGAGGACCTTGAATCGGCCCGACGTCGCCACCGCTGCCCATCTCTTGGTGACCCCTGCGTACTTGAGGCCTTGGCGGCGAATCTCCTTGTCGACGGCGAATGCAACGGCGCGGTGCACGTGGACGCGGTCGAACACCTCAACAAGCAGCGCAGGTCGGCCGGCAGCGGCAAACCCAACGATCGGCCCAGCGTCAAAAATGGCGAGCGCCTTCTGCCGGGGCGCCTGCCTGGAGTCGCTCACGTGGCGGCGCGTGCCAGCAACGCGTCGAAATCGACGGCGACTGGCTCGGGTGGCTGGGGGATCACCCCTGTCTCAGCTAGCTCTGCGCGCAACTGCGCTGGGTCGGCGTGCGCTAGCAGGGCTATTGGGGCGATCCCGAGACGGCCAGACTGGTAGGCAAGCAACGCCCGCTGCCACAGCCGCCGCGGAGGCCGAGTGCGAGCGGCGGCAGCAGCTTCCGCCTCCCTAGCCGGTAGCCATCCGTGGCGCAACGCAAGCGTCCGCATGCTCACTCCGCCGAGAGCTTCCTTCTGCCTGGCGGTGATCAAGCCGAACGTGCGCAACTGTATGAGTGTCACATCCAAGCTCGTTCCGAATATGCGCGCCAGAGCCGCAACTGTGCGCTCGGTGGCGACTGGCGGGTCCCCCGCAGCAGCCAGCCAGCGGCACACACCGCCTTCTGGCATCAGCAGATGCCCTGCGAATGAATTGGCACGCCGCTCAGCCTGCGTCACAGAACTGGTGCGAGCTGTGTCGACCCGCGTGTCACCAGTGAGCAGATGCCCAAGCTCATGCGCCAACGTGAACCGTTGGCTTTCCGGACTGCCTTCGGTGTTCGCCAGGATGACAGCGACGCCGGCGGTCTGCTCAGTGACTGCTAGCCCCGAGACGCCGGCTGGGAGGTCCCGCACTGCCACGTCCGCGCCGGTGAAGTCTTCGATCAGCTCGGCAAGATCGCCCAGCGGCGCATCAGGGATCTCCCATCGCTCGCGCACCGCCTGAGCCAGGCAACGGCCCTGAGAGGCCGGGCCGCCAGCCGCCAGCCCCACCTGCGGCAGGCGTAGCCGCTGGCCGTCCCCCACGCCCAGGCCCGACAGGCGCTCCTCAAGCTCAATCAGATCGCAGGCTGACTGCAGGGCACCGGTGACAGCATCGTCATTGCGAGCACGCGCAGCGCCAAGTACTCTCTCCCGAACCGGGCTGTCCTCAATCAGGCTCGTCATGCTCACGCCAAGGCCCGCCGCGATCCTTGACAGGTCGCCGAGGTCGATGGGACGCGATGGGTCCATTTCAATCCGATGGACACGGGACTGAGGAAGCCCTGACCGGGCCGCCAGCGCACGCTGGGTCAGGCCCAGCCGCGTCCGCTGGTTCCGCACCCTCGTTCCTACCTGTGCTGGCGTCGCCACGGACACACCTCCTGCCGTCTCCTGAATCATACCTTCATCCCTTTGATTCAGAACCGAATCCAACGCGTCCTTGTTCCTCACCAGAGGACCATGAGCTTGCCGCTCGCTGCCGCGTCCCTAAGCGCCCCAAGCCAGACATGCGTAACCTGGCTTTCGCTACTACCGTCACATCCGCCACCCGGCCGCGTGGGGCCTCGGATGCAGGGTCGACGACTGTGAGACCGGGTAGTTCGGGCAGCCGCCGGGAGATCATGTCGAGGGGCAGTTTGAGGGGCAGAATGGCGCTAGTGGGCGCTTGCCTGAGCTAGTTCCAGCTTGTGTGAGCGAGCGTCTGGCCTGGTCAGGCGGCATATGGCTTGGTCGGGGAGCAGCCGGGTGATTCATGGCATGCAAGAGGTCAGGAGTTCGAATCTCCTTAGCTCCACTCCAGGCAAAGCGCACAATTCGAACGCTTAACCGATGAGCGTCCGTCTGTGAAGGGCACTCTGAGGGACAAGATCCGCTGAGCGGGCGGCCTCCTGACCAGCGATAACGCATGAATCGGTTACCTCGGCCAGGCAGGCAGCGCTTTTGTGACCTACATAAGGTCACGAGTTCCGCGGTAATACGCTCCTGGAGTGCCAGCCATTCAGCGGCGGTCCGCGGCGACGTGCATGCGGGACCGCCTATCGGGCGCAGGCGTCCGGCCGGTCTGACGCTGGTGTCAGGTGCGCCCGGCCAGGGTCGCGGGCTCAGCGGGGACCGGGAGCGGGGATGACGGTCCCTGGCAGATCAGGTCGGCGGGCTGAGCCTGAGCACGCGCGTGCTTGAGCCTGCCGCGCTTGTCGCAACGGGGCAGGCTCAGCTGGATGCTCAGTTCGCGGCGCAGCCGCCGGGCGGAGATGCCGGGGAAGATGTCGGTGACATCGCGCTCCCGGTCATCGGCTCAGCCCGTGCCTATGGCAGCGCGGAGCCGCTGCTACTGCTCGTGGCAGAAAACCCTTCAGAGCGGTCCCATCCGTCTTGCTTCGTGCGCGCG
The DNA here is from genome assembly GCA_035532275.1 of Streptosporangiaceae bacterium. Taxonomy (GTDB): domain Bacteria; phylum Actinomycetota; class Actinomycetes; order Streptosporangiales; family Streptosporangiaceae; genus UBA9676. The sequence goes on from DATKRG010000049.1 coordinate 2,891, forward strand.
CTGGAGGCGAAGCTGCAGGAGGCGTGAGAACAGGCCCTGCCCGGATAGTCCGGGAGCGCTCCAGGCCGACGTGCGCGCCGTGTCGTCCTGGCAGGAACCTCCGCAGGTCAGTCGCCGAGCCACTGGACCCTTGTGACGAGCACGAGTTCGTCGGGCTCGTATACCAGGAACGTCACCAGGCCCTCGCCGCCCGGCCCGAACGGCAGGCTGCGCAGCGGCCGGGAAGGCTCACCGGGAGCGCGCTGGTACTCCGCCGGATCTACGATGACGGCCGCGTCGAGCAACTCCGTCAGTGCCCGCCTGGCAGGGGCCGGAAGGCCCGCGATCTGCTCCTCGGCCAGGTCCTCCAGCTCCCACCGGTACAAGTCAGGAACCGTACCGGGCGCGGATCTCCTCGCGGGTTATGCGGTGCTCCGGCCCTGGCGGCCCCTCGGCAGCGTAGCGGTCCATGCGCGCCAGGAAGGCCCGCTGCGCGTCCGGGTCGCGCCAGGCGTCCGCCTCGAACCACCAGCGCCGCACCGTTCGCACCAGCACCGTGAGATCCTCATCCTGACGGGCCTGCTCGAAGGCGGCATCGAGCTCCGCGTCATAGCGCTGAAGGATCTCGGGGCCGGCGCTGGCAGCGAGCACGGCCCGGATAGCCGCCGGCGTGCACGCGGGCCGGTCCAGGACGCGCGGTCGGCCGGGTTGCGGCGCAGTCATGCCTCCAGTATGCCCCGGCGGCTGGTCAAAGGCATTCCGGCAGCGCGACTGGACGGCCACCCGCCATCGACCAGGACGCTATCACCGCCACCCTGGAGCTCCGGCGCTGCCGCATCAAAGATGCTCAAGGTCAGATGTACGGATGCGCCAGCCCCGACCTGCTCCGCCGCCGCGTCCTCCTCGCCGGCTAATCATCAAGGGAGGCGTCACGCAATCCGTGCCGGGCTGCGCCTCGGCCGCCAGCTTCGCTCACTGGCAACCACCGGCGGTGGCAAGCAGAACATCCTGTGCGCCTACCTGTCTGTCGCGGTCCTGATCGGCCTGGGCGCTAACGCGCTCGGTGGCCTGTGGTGGGCCGACCCTGTGGCCGCTTTCGCTGTTGCCATCGCAGCCATCCAGGCCGGGATCGGCATGGCGAGGCAACCCGTGCGGCCCAGAGTGCTGACCGGGGCCACGGGATATGCGGGGGATGACTGCCGATGAGCGGGCTGGCCATGCCGCGGTGTCCACGGCCGTTGCGGACATGAGTACAAGGTCTCAGCGGCGGTTCACAGACCTATCCCCGAGCCACTCGACGTGGCCCGCATCGCGCTTAGGTACGGCGTGAGCGGCCGTTGACCACCGCCCCGGTGGTCTGCCCGAGCACGGCAGGGTCCAGGCTCGTTGGTTCCGGCGCAAGTCTTGCTCGGTTCAGCAGAGGCTATATAGTTCAGTCATGACTGTATCGATGGGCCTGGATCTGGGGACGCTCTCGCGGATCGGGATGGCCTTGGCTGATCCGACTCGCCGCCGGGTGCTTGTTCAGCTGATGGACGGGCCTGGGTATCCGGCTGAGATGGCCGAGGAATTCGGGACGGCGCGGGCGAACCTGTCCAACCACCTTGCCTGCCTGCGCGAGTGCGGGCTGGTGACGGCGACCGCGGAGGGCCGCCGGGTCCGTTACGAACTGGCCGACCGGCGCCTGGCTGATGGCCTGCGCATCCTGGCGGCCCTGGACCTGCCTGGTGGCTGCGGATGAGCCACCACGCCGAGACCCCTGCTGATCTGCGGAGGTGACCGCATGTCTCGTGTCCAGTTGTCTATCAACGTCTCCGATTTCGACGCCGCCGTGGCCTTCTACGCCCGGATGCTCGGGACGGCCCCGGCCAAGCTGCGCCCTGGGTATGCCAACTTCGCGATTGATGACCCGCCGCTCAAGCTGGTCCTGAACTCACCCGGCAACGGCCCCGGCGGCACGATCAACCACCTCGGCATCGAGGTCGGGACCACCGGTGACGTCACCCAGGCGGAGGCCCGGCTCGCCGCCGGGGGCCTGCCCATCGAGCCTGAGCCGGGCGCGGTTTGCTGCTACGCACGCCAGGACAAGGTGTGGGTGCACGACCCCGATGGGCTGGCGTGGGAGTACTACACCGTCCTGGAACACATCGAGACGCCATGACCCCGCTCGTCCCGCTGCGGTCCCGCATCGCCGGGGCTGGCCAGGCAGCACCCGCTGCGGCGGGGTCGGCCGAATGGCTTCGCCTCGCACGGATCGCCAGGGTGCTGTCCTGGCTCACCCTGGGCTGGCTCGGCGTGGAGGCCGGGGTGGCCATTGGCGCGGCGGTGATCGCCGGGTCGGTGGCCCTGCTCGGCTTCGGCCTCGACAGCGGCATCGAAGCGCTGGCCAGCATCATCATCATCTGGCGGTTCACCGGAACCCGCCTGGCCGGTGCCACCGCTGAACGCCGCGCCCAGCAGCTGGTGGCAATCAGTTTCTTCCTGCTCGCCCCCTACATCGCCGCCGAGGCGATCTGGGGACTGATCAACGCCGACCACCCCGAGACCAGCATCGCCGGACTCGTGCTGACCGCTGGCACCGCCATCTTCGAACCAGCCCTCGGGACCGCCAAACGGCGTCTGGGCACCCGCCTCGGATCGCCCGCAACCGCCGGGGAAGGCACCCAGAACCTGCTCTGCGCCTACCTCGCCATCGCCGTCTTCGCCGGGCTGCTGGCCAACACCCTGCTCGGCGCATGGTGGCTCGACGGAGTGGTCGCACTCGCCATCGCCGGCTGGGCCGTGGCCGAAGGACGGCGGGCATGGGCCGGGCAAAGCTGCGCCTGCGCCTGCCAGCCCCAGGCGCAGTGCTGATCACCCACTCCAGCCCATCCCCCCGCTCGGCGCCAACCCGAGCCGGGCACGACCGTGAGGCCAGCCATCAGCGCGCATAGTCGGCAGGGGGCCCAGACAGCAGGGACTACTTTCTCTCTCACTCTGGGTAGCGGCAGGGCGGCTGGGGTGGCTGCAATGGGGAGAGGCGTCAGAAGCTCGCGGCGCAGTCGCTGGGTGGATCGTGGCACTGCTGCCGGCGCCATAGTCTGGCTGCCCCGGGTCTTCGGATGCAGGGTCGACGGCTGTGGGATTGGGCGATCGGGGCAGTCACGGGGAGATCATGTCGAGGGGCAGTTTGAGGGGCAGAATGGTGCTAGCGGGCGC
>DATKRG010000050.1:0-1674 GCA_035532275.1 Streptosporangiaceae bacterium
TCCCGCCCGGCCTGCTCACCGTCCGGGACCGGGACTACCCCTATGCCTGGCTGGGCATCACGGCCGAAGTCCCGCCGTCCACCGACGAGCTGATCTACAACCACCACCGCGACGGCTTCGCCCTGCACACGATGCGGACGCCCCAGATCAGCCGGTTCTACCTGCAGGTCGCCCCGGACGAGCGGGTCGAGGAGTGGCCGGACGAGCGGATCTGGGCGGCGCTCCAGCGCCGGCTCGCGCTGCCCGGCTGGGAGCTGAAGGAAGGCCCGATATTCGACAAGGCCATCACCCCCATGCGCAGCTTCGTCAGCTCGCCGATGCGGTACGGACGGCTGTTCCTGGCCGGTGACGCCGCGCACATCGTCCCGCCGACGGGCGCCAAGGGGCTGAACCTGGCCATGGCCGACGTGACCGTGCTGACCGACGCGCTGGTGGCGCTGCTGGCCGGCGACAGCCGTCTCGCCGACGGGTATTCGGATGCCTGCCTGAGCCGTGTCTGGCGGGCCACCCACTTCTCCTGGTGGATGACCACGATGCTGCACACGGACGCCGACCCGATGACCGAGGAACTGCAGCTGGCACAGCTGCGCTATGTGACGACCTCGCGGGCGGCGGCGGCCTCCCTGGCCGAGAACTACACCGGCTACCCGCCGCTGCGCTGACGGTAGAGCACGTCGCCGCGGCGGTCGCGCATTACCGGGACGAAATGGGCGTCGAAGTACGCCTTCAGTCCGGGCGACCACGCGATCCGGCGGCGGCTGTAGGCGGACAGCCAGGCGAAGGAGGCATGGCTGAACTCCTGCCGCCAGGCCGCGGCCACCGCCGGGTTGCGGCCCGCGCCGGTGCCGGGCGTCCCGCCCCGTGACAGGGCCAGGTCGGTGCCGGTGCCGTCCACCATCGTCGAGCAGCCGGGCACGTCCGACACGAAACGGTCGGCGAGGATCAGCAGCGAGATCTCGTCGGTGGCGACGCATGACCCGGGCGGGATGGCACGCCCGAAGGCAGCGATGCTGGCCGGCCCGGTCGGGGCGATGATGGCCTTGAGCTGGCCCTCGGCGCGGACCTGGACGATGGTGAACATCACCAGCAGCGCGGCGGCCAGCCCGGCCGCCGTCCACGCCAGCCCGCGCCCGGTGGCCGGTGTCAGCAGCCGCGAGGCGGGCAGGGCGATCGCCATGCCAAGGAACGGCGCCAGGAACGCCGCGAAGTGGTAGTGGAACTGGGTCGGCCACATGAAGATGGCCACGATCAGCGCGGTCGTCACCAGCGCGAACCCGTCCAGCGGGGCCGGCGGCTTGCGGCTGGCCAGCACCTGCAGGGCCAGCCCGCCCACGGTGAGCAGCACCAGGATCAGCACCGCGAACAGGACCGTCGGGTGATCCCGCAGGTGAAGGTGGGTGATCAGCAGGTTGGCGCGGCCGGGGAGATGGACGTGGCTGAGCCCGGTCATCTCCTTGAGCCGGATCCAGACCGGCACCCTGAGCACCGCCGCCCGGTGTCCCACCTGGGCGACGATGAGGCTCTGGTAGAACCGCCCCGGCGCGAGGACGGCGAACGGGACGACCGGGATCAGGAAGGCGGCGGCCACCCCCGCCACGAAGGGGACGGCCCGCCGTGGCCGGGGCAGGCACAGCGCCGCGATCACCAGCACCGGGATGATCGCCCACGCCTCGA
>DATKRG010000051.1:0-4947 GCA_035532275.1 Streptosporangiaceae bacterium
TAGGTGATCGTCCGCAGGTCCGCCCCGATCCGCTCCGGCTCCAGCAGCCGCCGCGTCCGCAGGATCGCGCTGACAAGGTCCCCGTCGGTGCCGTAACCGGCAGTGTTGTTCACGAAGCAGCCTCCTCGGATCGACGATCTCGCGCGCGGGACCGGGCCTTGGCCGCCAGGCTCACGACACACAGATTCGGTTCATCGGTCACGAAGGGGTCAAGGCCAACGACCCGCAAGGGTGAGTCCAGCCGTTCAGCCGTGGCGGTGATCATGCCCAGATGAATCCCGCAGACCACTGTGCGGTTGCCGCGCGCGAGCTCTGCGAACGGGCACCGATGCAGCAGGATCCGGCTGCTGCCGGGCTCCGGCTCAGCGTCGAAGCCGAGCCGCCCGAGCAGGTCGGTCATCACGGCGGTGGCCTCGGCGAACGTGAGCCACTGTGCCGGGAGCGGATGCTCATCCAGTGCTGTCACCCATCGGCGGCCCGCCCGGATGGCCTCCTCCGGCACGTCCGCCAGCTCGGCGAGCTGCTGGGCGAGCAGTCCGGCGAGCTCGCGGTAGCCGGCATCCTTCGCTCCGTACCCGGCGACGTCAAGCACACCAACGGTATTCGCCACTGGCTCATACAGGACCCGCGGCCGGCCGCGGGTGCCGTCATCCGCCAGGCGCCGCCTCAGCAGGCCCGCCTTACAGAGCAGGTCCAGATGCACGCGCGCGGTGTTTCGGTGCAGGCCCACCGCCGCTCCCGCCTCGCCAGCATCTAGCGGCCTCCCGGACCGCCGCAGCGCGGCTAGGAGCGCCTGCCGGCTCCGTCCTGCGAGCGCCCGGTAGGTTGCCATGTCCCCCGCTGGTGAGGCCGCCAGGGCGGTCATTCCCATCGGAAGGTGTCCGGACCCGCATCTGCATCGCCGATAGCGAGTCCGCGCCCGGTTAGCACGCCTAGTATTATTACTCATAACATGAGTTAATACAAGTACTATAGGCAATACCTGGAAGACGGAACAGGCGGTGACGACCATGGTGGTCGGCGCGGGTGTCGCGACGGGGGTACGGCCAGCCGGGCAGGTGACGAAGGCGATCCGGGACCTTCCCCCAGCCGCCTTCTCCTTCGTAATGGCGACTGGCATCATCTCAACTGGCACGTACGCGCTCGGTCCGGTGTGGCTGTCCCGGGTACTGCTCGCTGCCGCGGCCGCAGGCTTCGTCGTGCTCACCGGCATGCTCCTGGTCCGGCTCTGGCTTTACCGGCCGAGCCTGGCCGCCGATGCACGCGCGCCGGAGAAGACCTTCGGCTTTTTCACCATCGTCGCCGGGACCGGCGTACTGGCGGTACGCTTCACCGGCGCCGGCCACCCCATGGTCACCGCGGTGCTCGCTGCGCTGGCTGCGGCCGTGTGGCTCGGCCTGACCTACGCCCTGCCCGCCAGCTTGCTGCTCACCAGGAAACGGGACTCGGTGCTGGGCGGTGTCAACGGCACCTGGCTGCTGTGGGTGGTTGGCACCCAGTCGCTCGCCATCGCGGCCACCGCACTGGTGCCCATCTGGCCTGCCCAGGCCAGCCTGCTGGCACCCGTCGCGACCAGTCTGTGGGGCGTAGGGCTCGTTCTGTACCTCCTGCTCGTCGCAATGATCTTGCACCGCTGGCTGACCGTGCCGATGACCCCGGCAGTGCTGGGACCGCCTTACTGGATACTCATGGGCGCCACGGCGATCACGGTACGGGCCGGTGCCCAGCTGCTGGCCCTTCCGGCCGGCCTTGCCGTCCGCGTGGCGACGGCCCCGTTCGTGGCGGGGTTCTCGTTTGTGCTCTGGTCGTTCGGCACCTGGTGGATCCCGCTGCTGGTCATCCTTGGCCTATGGCGCCACCTGGCGCACCACTGGCCGCTGGCATATGAGACGGCACTGTGGAGCGTCGTCTTCCCGCTGGGCATGTACAGCGTTGCCACCCTGGCGTTCGGCAAGGTCACCAAACTCGCCTTCATGGCGCCGATCGCGCACGTCATGCTGTGGGTGGCGATTGCCGCCTGGACAGCAGTCGCCGTTGCCGCGCTGGTCCGGCTGGCGGGCCGGTCCCGGGTCGCCACCAGCCGGACGGGAGCGGCGAGCGTCACCTGAGCTAGAGCCCATCAGCGTCCAGCAGCAGTACCTCGACGCGCCCTCCGGCCAGGATGCCGTGGCCATCGGGGACCAGTGCGAGGGCGTTGGCGGCTGCCATGGCCCGCAGCATGTGCGATTCCTGTCCGTCCGTTGGCCGTACCCGCAGCACCCCGTCCTTCCCGGCCCGAGCGGTCACCCGCACCACATGGAGCTTGGGCCCGGGCCGGCGGGGCAGGGCAGCCTCCGCGATCGCGGCGATCCGCGGCCGGTCGGGGTTCCGGCAGCCGGCCATGGCCCGCAGCGCGGGCCGGACGAACAGCTCATAGGTGACCAGGGCGGCGACCGGGTTGCCCGGCAGCCCGAAGGCTGGTATGCGCTGCTCGCCGACCGACGCGACGGCGACGCGCTGGCCAGGCTTCACAGCGACAAGCAGGGATCGCATCGTGGCGCCGCCCAGCTTCTCCAGGACGACCTTCAGCACGTCATGATCACCGATGCTCACCCCGCCGGTCGCGAGGATCGCGTCACAACGGGACGCGGCCTCGCGCAGGCGGTCCGCCAGCATCTCCTGGTCGTCGCCGCCGATGCCGAGATCGGCGGAGTGGAAACCGTCGGCCCGCAGCTGGGCCAGCAGGGCCGGCCGGTTGGCATCGCGTATCTTGCCTGGTGGCAGGGCCTCACCTGGCGCAGCGAGCTCGTCGCCTGTAGACAGGACGCCGACTGTGGGGCGGGGGTAGACGAGCAGGTCCCCGATACTAAGGCTCGCGAGCACCCCGATGTGGGCCGGGGTCAGGCGCGTCCCCGGCGTGCACACCTGCGCGCCAGCCGCGATGTCCTCACCGGGATGCCGCACGTTGGTGCCGGTGGCCACCGCTTCCTGGATGAGGATGGCCGACCCGCCGTCCTCGGCCCTGGTGTGCTCGACCCGGCACACTGCGTCAGCACCTGGCGGCAGCAGGGCACCGGTCATGATCCGCATGGCCTCGCCGGGGTGCACAGTGGCCTTCGGCCCGTCGCCCGCCGCCACGGTCCCGGTCACCTGCAGCCGGACCGGGACGCCAGTGACATCGGCCGCCCGCACGGCGTAGCCGTCCATGGCCGAGTTGGCGAACCGCGGAACCGCCTCGCTGGCACGGACGGGCTCGGCCAGGATGTGCCCGGCCGCCTCGCCGATGGTGACCCGGCGCGGCGTGAGCGGCGTGATCGCAGCGAGGACCAGGTCCCGCGCCTCGGCCACGGAGATCATCCCGGAGCCGGCCAGGCCGGGCGGGCGCGTAGTTGACGTCACATCCAGAACCTCCCCCGGTTCCGCTATTCTTCTAGCTCCTGCCAGAAATATACTTTGGTCCTGCGGCCGGGGCTTCCCCGACCGCCCACGGCGGACGGAGCGGCCCGATGACAATGACCGAGGCTGAAGCCCTTGACGCGATCCTCGCCCACCACCGGGCGCTGAACGAGCGCGTCAGCGCTGGAGTGACCGCCCTGGCCGCGGCGGTCACCAGCGACGGACACTATGAACAGGCAGCAGCCGGGCTTGTCGCCTATCTTGGTGACGAGGTACTCCCCCACGCGCAGGCCGAAGAAGACACCATATACCGGGCGGCTGCAGCGCGCCGCGGTCTGGCTGGCACTGTGGCTGAGCTGACCGCTGAGCACGCGGCCCTGACCGCCGCAGCCGAGCGCCTGGCTGACGCGCCAGACGGCCCGTCAGCGATGCAGCAGGCTGAGGAATTCGCAAGCCTGTTCGCCCGGCATGCCGCAAAGGAAAACGACACGCTGCTTCCCGCCCTTATCGCCGACGGCCACGACGATCTGCCACAACTGCTGGAGCGGATGCACGACTGGACCGAAGCCGCACACAGTGCGCGGGTGAGAACAGATTCCGAAGCCGACCCCAGTCCCCGGATCGTCTCCCTTCTCCTCACGGCAGCCGGCGAGCTTGCCCGCGTGGGCGAGGCAGACCAAGCGTGCAAGCTGGCCGCCTCGGCCTGGGCTGTCCTCCGCGGCCCTCAGCCAGATCTGGCAGCCCAGGTAACCGCCGCCTTGCATAAGCTCATCCGGCATGTGGACACCACGCCGGGTGCTGCTCTGCCCACGCACAAGTCGGGCCACCACGGCACAGCCATGGATCCAGAGATCGACGTTCGCCGCCTTCCACCGGCGCACCGCCACCAAACGATCTTTGACGCCTACCAGGCGCTGAAACCTGGGGCCGGCTTTGTGCTCATCAACGACCACGACCCCAAACCGCTGCACTACCAGTTCCAGGCCGAGTGCACAGGCAAGTTCACCTGGGACTACCTCGAGACCGGACCGTCGGCATGGCGAGTGCGCATCGGCCGGGCCACCCCTCACCGGTGACAGGCTGCACCCCTGGACTTCCCGGGCACGCTGGAAAGACCACGAGCGTCTTTTCACGCTCGCCTACCAGCTGTGCGGCGTGCTCCTGGTCGGCTAAGACCGGCTGGAGGATGGCACAGCACGGCCGACGGCAGCGTAGATTGCCTGGTGCTGGGTCGCGGACTGGGCCCAGGAGAAGCGCGCGCAGACAGCCAGGCCGGCCGAACGCAGCCTGCCGGCGAGCCGCCGGTCATCGAGAACGGCTGTGAGCGCTGCGGCCAGGGCAGGCGCATCATCCACCGGCACAAGCAGTGCGTCCCGGCCCGGTCGCAGGTACTCACGGAACACCGGCAGGTCGGACGCGACTACCGGTAGTCCCGCGCTCATCGCCTCCAGCACCGCCAGGCCCCAGCCCTCCTTGGTGGAGGGGAACGCGAGAACGTCCGCTGCGGCATACCAGGCGGGCAGTTCGGCGTCGGCCACCGTACCGAGCAGCACCACGTCGTCGTCGAGGCGC
>DATKRG010000052.1:0-15521 GCA_035532275.1 Streptosporangiaceae bacterium
CATCACGGGGTGGTGCACGCCACCGGCGGCGACCGGTTCCCCGGCGGCTGCGCGGCCGGGGCGGTGAGCGGCACGTCGTGGCACGGGCTGCTGGAGAACGACGGGTTCCGGCGCGCCTACCTGCACCAGGCCGCCAGCACCGCCGGCCGCGGATTCCTGCCCGGTCAGATGTCTTTCCAGGCCCGGCGTGAACAGCAGCTCGACATCCTGGGCGACCTCATCACCGGGCACACCGACACCGCTGCGCTGCTGCGGCTCATCGAGCAGGGCGCGCCCCCCGGCCTGCCATTCATCCCACCCGGAGCGCCATGACCGCCCCTGCCACCGCCGCGAACCCGCCCGTCCTGCTGCTCTCGGCGGCGGACACCGACCTGATGGCCGCCCGGGCCAGCGGCGGGCCGTGGCGGCTGGCCAACCCGGCCCGCACCGAGCCGGCGGACCTGCCGGGCCTGCTGGACGGGGCTTTCTGCGTGGTCGTGCGGCTGCTCGGCGGCAGGCGCAGCTGGCCACAGGGCCTGGCGGTAGTGCTGGCGAGCGGTGTGCCAGCGGTCGTGCTCAGCGGCGAGCCAGCCGCTGACGCCGAACTCATGTCGCTGTCCACAGTGCCCGCCGGGGTGGCTGGGCAGGCCCTCGCCTACCTGCGTGAGGGCGGGCCGGGCAACCTTGCGCAGCTCGCCCGCTTCCTTTCCGACACCATTCTGCTCACCGGCGAGGGTTTCGAGCTGCCCCGGCCGCTCCCGGCCCACGGCGTCCACAGCCAGCGCACGGCACACCAGGACCGCCCGACAGTGGGGATCGTCTTCTACCGCGCCCACGCGGTCTCCGGGAACACCGCGTTCGTCGATGCGCTCGCGGACGCGGTGCAAGCCTGCGGGGCGAACGCGAGGGCGGTGTTCTGCGGGTCGCTGCGGTCCGCCAGTCCCGAGGTCCTCAGCCTGCTCGCAGGGGTGGACGCGCTGGTCGTCACGGTGCTGGCGGCAGGTGGCACGGTCGCGGCCGAAGCGTCGGCGGGCGGGGCGGAAGACGGCTGGGATGTGGCGGCACTCGCTGCCCTGGACGTCCCGGTGCTGCAGGCCCTGTGCCTGACCTCCGGGCGCGCCAAGTGGTCGGACTCCAGCGCGGCGCTCACCCCGGTGGACGCGGCCATGCAGGTGGCGGTGCCGGAGTTCGACGGCCGGCTGATCACGGTGCCGTTCTCGTTCAAGGAAACCGGGCCGGATGGGGTTCCTTTCTACGCCGCCGACCCGGAGCGGGCCACCCGGGTGGCCGGGATCGCGGTCGCGCACGCCCGGATGCGCCACACCCCTCCGGCGGAACGGCGGCTGGCGATCATGCTGTCGTCCTACCCCACCAAGCACGCGCGGGTCGGCAACGCGGTGGGCCTGGACACCCCGGCGTCCGCCATCGTCTTGCTGGCGGCGCTCAAAGACGCCGGCTACGACCTCGGGGAGGGATACCCGCCCGACGGCGACACACTGATCCACCAGCTGATCGCGGCGGGCGGGCACGACACAGAATGGCTCACCAGCGAGCAGCTGGCGGCCGCGCCGATCCGCGTCCCCGGCGGCACCTACCAGGAGTGGTTCGCCAAACTTCCGGCCGCGCTGCGGGCGTCGGTCCGCCGGCACTGGGGGGAGCCGCCCGGCACCCTCTACACAGACTCGGGCGACATCGTGCTGGCCGGGCTGCGGTTCGGCAATGTGGTTGTGATGATCCAGCCGCCACGCGGCTTCGGCGAGAACCCGGTCGCCATCTACCACGACCCCGACCTGCCGCCCTCCCACCACTACCTGGCGGCCTACCGGTGGCTGGAGCGGTCGCTGGGCGCCCACGCGATCATCCACCTCGGCAAGCACGGCACGCTGGAGTGGCTGCCCGGCAAGGGGCTCGGCCTGGCCGCGGACTGCGCCCCCGACGCGGTGCTCGGCGATGTGCCGCTGATCTACCCGTTCATCGTCAACGACCCCGGCGAGGGCACCCAGGCCAAGCGCCGCGCGCACGCCACCATCATCGACCACCTCATCCCGCCGATGGCACGCGCCGACAGCTACGGCGACCTGGCCCGGCTGGAGCAGCTGCTCGATGAGTACGCCACGGTCAGCGCGCTCGACCCGGTCAAGCTGCCCGCGGTCCGGGCCCAGATCTGGGAGCTGGTCCGCTCCGCCGAACTCCATCACGACCTGGCGGTGGACACCGCGCCCGGCGCGGGCGAGTTCGACGATTTCGTGCTGCACGTGGACGGGTACCTGTGCGAGGTCAAGGACGCGGTGATCCGGGACGGGCTGCATGTGCTGGGCAGCGCCCCCGCCGGGGAGCAGCGGATCGCCACCGTGCTGGCCATCCTGCGGGCCGCCCAGGTCTGGGGCGGGCGGGTGGCGCTCCCGGGGCTGCGCGCCGCGCTGGCTCAGTATTTCGGGCTGAACGAAAAAGCCCTGCTGGACGAGCCCGGCCGCACGGCCGCCGTGCCCGCGGCTCTGTCCGCCCTGGTGGGCGGACCCGCCCGTACCGGCGCGGACGCCGTCGACCTGCTGGAGCACTTGGCGGGCGCGCTGGTGGCCGGCCTCGACGCGGCCGGCTGGCAGCCGGGAAAGGCACCAGTGGTCGCCAGCGAAGTGCTGGCCGCCGCCCCGCCGGAGGTGGTGGCGCTGCTGGAGTTCGCCGCCACCGAGGTAGCGCCCAGGCTGGCCCGAACCACCGATGAGGTGGCCAACCTGCTGCGTGCGCTGGACGGCCGGTTCGTGCCGTCCGGCCCGTCCGGGTCGCCCACCCGGGGGCTGGTCAACGTGCTCCCGACCGGCCGGAACTTCTACTCGGTCGACCCCAAGGCCATCCCTTCCCGCAACGCCTGGGACACCGGGTCCGCGCTCGCCGGCTCGCTGCTGGCACGCCACCTCGCCGACACCGGTGCCTACCCCCGGTCGGTCGGCCTGACCGTGTGGGGCACCTCAGCCATGCGCACCCAGGGCGACGACATCGCGGAAGTGCTCGCGCTGATCGGCTGCCGTCCCACCTGGGACGACGTGTCCCGCCGGGTGACGGGTTTCGAGGTGGTACCGCTCGCGGGGCTGGGCAGGCCGCGGGTCGACGTCAGCATCCGGATTTCCGGGTTCTTCCGTGACGCGTTCCCGCATGTCATCACGCTGCTCGACGACGCCATCCAGGCGGTCGCGGGCCTCGACGAGCCGGCCGAGGCCAACTACCTCCGGGCGAACGTGGATGAGGACACCCGCGCCCACGGCGACCGCCGCCGGGCGACCACCCGCATCTTCGGCTCCAAACCCGGCGCGTACGGCGCGGGCCTGCTGCCGCTGATCGACGCCGGGAACTGGCGCACCGACGCCGACCTGGCCGAGGTCTACGCCGTGTGGGGCGGCTACGCCTACGGCCGCGGCCTGGACGGCCGCGAGGCCAGGGCCGACATGGAGACGAGCTTCCGCCGGATCGCGGTGGCGGCGAAGAACACCGACACCCGCGAGCACGACATCGCCGACTCCGACGACTACTTCCAGTTCCATGGCGGCATGGTGGCCATGGTGCGCCACCTCACCGGGAGTTCCCCGCATGCCTACATCGGGGACTCCGCGGTGCCGGATGCGGTCCGCACCCGCACCCTGGCGCAGGAGGCGAGGCGGGTGTTCCGTGCCCGGGTGGTCAACCCGCGCTGGCTGGCAGCGATGGCCCGGCACGGGTACAAGGGTGCGTTCGAGCTGGCCGCGACCGTGGACTACCTGTTTGGCTACGACGCCACCGCGGGCGTGGTAGAGGACTGGATGTACGCACAGCTCGCCGCCTCCTACGTGTTCGATGAGCAGGTCAGCGGCTTCATGCGGCAGTCCAACCCGTGGGCGCTGCGCGGCATCGCCGGGCGGCTGCTGGAGGCCGCCAGCCGCGGGCTGTGGGCCGACCCGGCGCCCGCCACCCTGGACCAGCTGCGGGCCACCTACCTCGAACTTGAGGGCGAGCTGGAGGGAGACGAGGCATGACCATGGTGGGGTTCCCGTTCAGCGCGGTCGTCGGCATGGACAGCCTGCGGCTGGCCCTGATCCTGAACGCGGTGTCACCGGCCATCGGCGGGGTGCTGGTACGCGGTGAGAAGGGCACCGCCAAGTCCACCATGGTCCGCGCCCTGGCCGCGGTCCTGCCCGAGGTGGACGTGGTGCCCGGCTGCCGGTTCGGCTGCGATCCGGGCGAGCCGGACTCCGGCTGCCCGGACGGCCCACATGAGCGGGGCGGGCTGGCCCTGGCCCGGCCGGCCCGGGTGGTGGAGCTGCCGGTCGGGGCCAGTGAGGACCGGCTGGTGGGCGCGCTCGACATCGAGCGGGCGCTCACCGAAGGCGTGAAAGCGTTCGAGCCCGGCCTGCTGGCCGCCGCCCACCGGGGCGTCCTCTACGTGGACGAGGTCAACCTCCTCCACGACCACCTGGTGGACCTGCTGCTGGACGCGGCCGCGCTGGGCACGTGTTACGTCGAGCGGGAAGGGGTGTCGGTGCGGCACGCGGCGCGCTTCCTGCTGGTCGGGACCATGAACCCGGAGGAAGGCGAGCTGCGCCCGCAGCTCCTCGACCGGTTCGGCCTGGCCGTCGAGGCCACCGCCCCGCGCGAGCCGGACCTGCGCGCCGAGGTAGTGCGGCGCCGCCTCGCCTACGACGCGGACCCTGCCCGCTTCGCCACCCGCTGGCAGGCGGCCGAGGATGACCTGGCGGACCGGATCGTGACGGCCAGGGGCCGGCTGCCCGGAGTGGCCCTGCCCGACGCCATGCTGCGGCAGGTGTCGGCGGTGTGCGCGGCCTTCGGCGTGGACGGGCTGCGCGCCGATCTGGTGATCGCCAGGGCCGCGGTGGCGCACGCCGCCTGGGCAGGGCGCGCGGAGGTGACCGCCGGCGACATCCGGGCGGCTGCCGCACTGGCGCTGCCGCACCGCCGCCGCCGGCAGCCGTTCGACGCCCCGCAGCTCGCCAGTGAAGAGCTGGACCGGGCCCTGGCGGAAGGCACGGGCAAGGGGCCCGGGGACGGCGGGCCGGAGGATGATCCGGGCGGGCGCGGGCCGGATGGGCGCGGGCCGGACGGCGGCCGGCAGGTGTCCGGAAACTCGGCACCCGATGGCGGTCCGCCGGCGTCGGCAACCCCGCCCCCGGCCCCCGCTGCCGAGCCAGCCCCCGCCGGGGCAGCTGATGGCGGCCAGGCCACCGCCGCCGGAGGCGGGGCCGCGCCACGGCAGGTGCCGGCCGGGCCGGTAGCACCTGGGGCGGTAGCTTCCGTTAAGCGGCTGGAAGTTCCCGGGGTGGGGGCTGGAGCGGCAGGCCGGCGGTCGCGGGCACGGACGGATGCCGGGCGGGTGACCGGGGCGCTGGTTCCCCGGGGGCGCCTCACCCGGATCCACCTGGCCGCCACCGTAGCCGCGGCAGCGCCACATCAGCTGGCCCGGGGCCGCACCGGCCCGGGCGGGCTCCTGCTGCACCGCAGCGACCTGCGGGAGGCCCGGCGGGAGGGGCGGGAAAGCAACCTGGTCCTGTTCGTGGTGGACGCGAGCGGCTCGATGGCGGCGCGCGCCCGGATGAGCGCGGTCAAGGGGGCGGTGCTGTCGCTGCTGCTCGATGCCTACCAGCGCCGGGACAAGGTAGGGCTGATCGCCTTCCGGGGCGCCGCCGCCCAGGTGCTGCTGCCTCCCACCACCTCGGTCGAGGCGGCCGCGGTACGGCTGGCAGCCCTGCCGGCCGGGGGGCGGACCCCGCTGGCGGCGGGTCTGCGGGCGGCCGGTGAGGTGCTCGCCGCGGAGCGGCTGCGCGACCCCCGGCGCCGTCCGCTGCTCGTCCTGGTCACCGACGGCCGGGCCACCGGTGGCCCCGGCCCGGTGGCGGCCGCGCACGCCGAGGCCGCCCGGCTGGCCGCGGGCGAGGTCGCCAGCGTGGTGGTGGACTGCGAGACCGGCCCGGTCCGGCTCGGGCTCGCGGCCGGCCTCGCCGCGGCGCTGGGCGGGACCGTGCTGCGGCTGGCCGAGCTCGCCGCGGAGCCGCTCGCCGAGTCGGTCCGGGCAATAAGCGGGGGGTTCCGGGGCGCCGGCCCCCAGGGCCGACGCGGCCAGCACGGTAAGGAGGTTGCCTGATGCCACAGGGAAGACCGCTCACCGTCCCGGACGACGGGCTCACCACCCGGCAGCGGCGCCAGCGTGCCCTCGTCATCGTGCACACCGGGGAGATGAAGGGGAAATCAACGGCGGCCTTCGGGCTCACGCTGCGGGCCTGGAACGCCGGCCTGCCCATCGCCGTGTACCAGTTCGTCAAGAGCGCCAAATGGAAGACCGGCGAGGAGACAGCGCTGCGCGCGCTGGGCCGGGTGCATGCCCAGACGGGCGAGGGTGGCCCGGTCACCTGGCACAAGATGGGTGAGGGATGGTCGTGGCTGGCCCGGCCCGGCAGCGAGGCCGATCACGCCGCGAACGCCAGGGAGGGCTGGGCGCAGGTCAAGCGGGATCTGGCGGCCCAGGCATACCGCTTCTACGTGCTGGACGAGTTCACCTACCCGCTGAAGTGGGGCTGGGTGGACGTCGGCGACGTGGTGGCCACCCTGGCCGCCCGGCCCGGCCAGCAGCATGTCGTCATCACCGGCCGGGACGCCGACCCGCGCCTGGTTGAGGCGGCCGACCTGGTGGTCCAGATGACCAAGGTCAAGCATCCGATGGACGCCGGCCAGAAGGGGCAGAGGGGCATCGAGTGGTGAGCCTGCCACGGCTGGTGGTGGCCGCGCCCGCGTCCGGGCACGGCAAGACCACCGTGGCCACCGGGCTGATGGCCGCCTTGGCGGCCCGCGGCCTGGCCGTCTCCGCGCACAAGGTCGGCCCGGACTACATCGACCCCGGCTACCACGCACTCGCCACCGGCCGGCCGGGCCGGAACCTCGACCCGGTGCTGTGCGGCGAGAACCTGATCGTGCCGCTGTTCCTGCACGGGGCCAATGGCGCCGGGGTAGCGATCGTGGAAGGGGTCATGGGCCTGTACGACGGGCGCGGCGCCACCTCCGAGGGTTCCACCGCGCAGGTGGCCACCCTGCTCGGTGCACCGGTGCTGCTGGTGGTGGACGCTTCCGCGCAGGGCCGGTCGGCCGCCGCGCTGGTCTCCGGGTTCGCCGCCTTCGACCCGCTGGTGCGGATCGGCGGTGTCATCCTCAACCGGGTCGGCTCCGCACGGCACGAGCAGATCCTGCGGGACGCCCTGGCGGGCATCGGCATGCCCGTGCTCGGGGCACTGGGCCGTGACGAGGCGATCGCGGCGCCGTCGCGGCACCTGGGCCTGGTGCCGGTGGCCGAACGGGAGGGCGCGGCCCGCCGGGCCATCGGCCGGCTGGCCGCACTCGTGGCCCGCGCCGTCGACCTGGACGCTGTCATCGCTCTGGCGCGCTCGGCCGGCCCGCTCGCTGGCACCCCCTGGACCGCCGATAGCGCGCTGGCCGCAGCCACCTCGCCGGGCACGTTGGTCTCCCCACTGCCGCGTTCCGCCCCGCTGGCCTCCGGACGGCCGCGCCGCCCGGTGGTGGCGATCGCGGGCGGCGCGGCGTTCAGCTTCTGCTACCCCGAGACCACCGAACTGCTCACCGCGGCGGGCGCGCAGGTGGTGAGCGTGGACCCGCTGCGCGATGAGACCCTGCCGGCGGGCACATCGGCGCTCGTCCTCGGCGGCGGGTTCCCCGAGGCGCACGCCAGTGAGCTGGCCGCGAACGAGCGGCTGCGGGCGGAGGTGGCGCGACTGGCCGCTGCCGGCGCCCCGGTGGCCGCCGAATGCGCCGGCCTGCTCTACCTGGTCCGTGAACTGGACGGACGGCCCATGTGCGGGGTGCTCGACGCGACCGCCCGGATGACCGCCCGGCTCACGCTCGGCTACCGGGACGCGACCGCGGCGGGTGACTCGGTGCTGGCGCCGTCCGGCACCACAGTGCGTGGGCATGAGTTTCACCGCACCCTGGTCGAGCCCGCGCACTCCCCCACCCCGGCGTGGACGTTCGGCGGGCGCGGCGAGGGCTTTGTATGGCGCTGCGTGCATGCGTCCTACCTGCACCTGCACTGGGCGGGATACCCCCAGCTGGCGGCGCGCGTGGCGGCGGCGGCGGGAACGAGCCAGGCCCCCCTGGTGGGGGCGGCGTCATGACCCCGGCCACGCTGGTCGGGGTGGGCGTCGGCCCGGGCGACCCAGAACTGGTCACCGTCAAGGCTGTGCGCGTGCTGCGGGAAGCGGACCTGGTGCTGGTGCCGGTCCTGGCCACCGGTGAGCCGGGCCGGGCGGAGACGACGGTACGCGCTCACGTCGGCCACGACCGCATCCGCCGGGTCGTTTTCGCCTTCGACGAACCGGCGGGCCCGGCCGGCGGCGCCGCCCACCGGGCGCGCCGCGAAGCGGCCTGGGATAACGCGGCAGCCACGGCCGAGGCGGTCTTCCGGGCTGGGGCGGCGACGGTCGCCTTCGCCACCATCGGGGACCCCAATGTGTACTCGACCTTCACCTACCTCGCGGCCACCCTCCGCGACCGGGTCGCCGGGCTGACCATCGCGACCGTGCCCGGCATCACGGCCATGCAGGACCTGGCGGCACGCAGCGGCACCGTGCTGTGCGAAGGGACGGAGACGCTCGCGCTGCTGCCGCTGACGGCGGGCCTCGGCCGGTTCCGCGACGCGCTGGCGAGGTACGACACAGTGGTCGGCTACAAGAGCGGCCGGCACCTGCCCGAGGTGCTCGCCGCCGTCCGTGACGCTGGCCGGCTCGGTGGGGCGGTGCACGGCGCCAGCCTCGGGCTGCCGGGACAGGACATCAGGCCGGCCGCCGAGGTGAGCGGCGCGGCCCCGTACCTGTCAACCCTGCTCGTCCCCGGGCGGCGCACCATCCGCGGGGGGAAGCTGTGACTGGCGTGGCCGACCTCTCCCGGCCCGGATCTGGCGCCAAAGTGTGGTTCGTGGGCGCCGGCCCCGGTGCCGCCGACCTGCTCACCCTGCGGGCCGCCAGCGTCATCGCCGCCGCGCACGTGGTGGTCTGGGCGTCCAGCCTGGTCCACCCGGACGTGCTCCGTCATGCCCGCCCCGGCGCCGAGCTCGTCGACTCGGCGCGGCTGCCGCTGGAGCAGGTGCGCGCGCTCTACCAGCGCGCGCTGGTAGAGGGCCTCACCGTGGCCCGCATCCACTCCGGCGACCCGGCGCTCTGGGGCGCCGTACAGGAACAGCGGGAACTCTGCGACGAGCTGGGGATCGCGCACGAGACCATCCCGGGCGTGAGCGCGTACGCCGCGGTCGCCGCGCTGGCGGACAGGGAGCTCACCGTCCCCGAGATCGCCCAGTCGGTGATCCTCACCCGGCTCGGCGGTGGCAAGACACCCATGCCGCCCGGGGAGGAGGTGGCCGAGCTCGCCCGGCACGGCACCACCATGGCGGTGTTCCTGGCGGCCGCGCGGTCCGGGCAGCTGCAGGCCGAGCTGCTGGCCGGCGGGTACCCACCGGGAACCCCGGTGATAGTGGCCTACCGGGCGACCTGGCCGGACGAGCTGATCGCGGAGTGCACCGTCGGGACGCTGGCGGACACGGTCAAGGCGCGCAAGCTGTGGAAGCACACGCTCTTCCTGGTCGGGCCGGCCCTGGCCGCCCACGGCACCCGGTCACACCTGTACCACCCCGGGCACTTTCACAGCCACCGGCGGGCCGACCGGGACGCCCGCCGCGCGCTGCGGGCGGCGGACGCGGCCGGCCACCGCAGCCCGGGCGGGGGGGCCACATGACCGGGCCCGGGCCGGAACTGACCGAGCCCGACCTGCCGCGCACGGCCAAGGTGCGGCCCAGGGCGCTGCGCACCGGGTGGACCACGGGCACCTGCGCGTCGGCGGCGGCGAAGGCGGCCGTCACCGCCCTGCGCGATCAGGTCCCCCCGGAGCGGGTGGAGGTCGGCCTGCCCGGCGGGCGGCGGGTGGAGTTCGCGGTCGAGTCCTGCGCGCACGATGCCCGGCAGGCCACGGCGGTGGTGGTCAAGGACGCCGGCGACGATCCGGATGTCACCCACGGCGCCCACCTCACCGCGAACGTGCACTGGCGCGACCAGCCAGGCGTGGCACTGGAAGGCGGCGAAGGGGTCGGCATCGTCACCAAGCCCGGCCTTGGCATCGAGGTCGGCGAGCCCGCGATCACCACCACCCCGCGCGCGATGATCACCCAGGCCGTGGCCGAAGTGGTCAGCCTGGCGGCACGCGGGGTGCGGGTGGTCATCTCGGTACCGGGCGGGGAACGGATGGCGCGCAAGACAACCAACGCCCGGCTGGGCATTCTGGGCGGGATCTCGATACTCGGCACCACCGGTATCGTCCGGCCGTTCTCGACCGCGTCCTGGCGGGCCAGTGTCGAGCAGGCGGTGTCAGTCATGGCCGCGCAGGGGGAGCGTACGGCTGTGCTGTGCACCGGCGGCCGCACCGAGCGGGGCGCGATGGCCCTGCTGCCAGCACTGCCGGAGGTGTGCTTCGTGGAGGTCGGGGACTTCACCGGTGCGGCGCTGCGGCGCGCGCTGGCAGCAGGGCTGGAGCAGGTGATCTTCGTCGGCATGGCGGGGAAGCTGGCCAAACTGGCGGCGGGTGTGCTGATGACGCACTACACCCGGTCCAAGGTCGATCTCGGGCTGCTGGGGGACATCACCCTGGCCGCCGGTGGCACCGCGGCGGTGGCGCAGCAGGTGGCCACGGCGAACACGGGCCGTCACGCCTACGAGATCTGGGAGCGGGAAGGGCTGCTCCGGCCGGCCGGCGACGAGCTGTGCAAGCGGGTCCGATCAGTGCTGCTGCGTGCCTGCCAGGGACGGCTGGCCGCGGACGTGGCGATGGTCGATTTCAGCGGCACACGGGTGGTCGCGGCGAGCCGGGCCGGCTGGGTGGGGCGGGCATGATCACGGTTATCGGCCTGGACGGCTCACCGCTCAGCCCCACGGCCAGTGCGGCGGTGGCCACCGCCACGCTGGTGGCCGGGGGACGGCGCCAGCTCGCGGCCGTCCCGGCTGCCAGTGGCACCCCCACGGTGGTGCTGGGCGAGCTTGCTCCCGCGCTGGACGCGCTCGCAGCCCATGATGGCGACGCGGTGGTCCTCGCCTCCGGTGACCCCGGATTCTTCGGCATCGTCAGGGCGCTGCGCCAGCACGGGCTGGCGCCGGTGGTGCTGCCGGCCGTGTCCTCGGTCTCGCTGGCCTTCGCCCGCGCCGGGCTGCCCTGGGATGACGCGCTGGTGGTCAGCGCCCACGGCCGCGATCTGCGGCCGGCGGTCAACGTGTGCCGGGCGCATCCCAAGGTGGCGGTTCTGACCGGCCCGGGTGCCGGGCCAGCCGACATCGGGGCAGCGCTCACCGGGTGGGACCGCAGGCTCATCGTCTGCGAGCAGCTGGGCGGTGACGGCGAGCGGGTGACCGCGTGCTCGCCCGCTTCGGCAGGCACGCGAAGCTGGCCGGACCCGAACGTGGTCCTGGTCCTGGCCGACGGCCCGGGCCGGACGGACGGCCCGGACCTCGCGGCCGGCCCAGACCGGGAGGGGCCTGGCTGGGAGGGGCTGGGCTGGTCCTGGCCGCGGTCACCCGTCCCGCCAGGCTGGGCTCTGCCCGAGGAAGAATTCGACTGCCAGGGCGCCGTGATCACCAAGGCGGAGGTACGCGGGCTCGCTCTCGCCCGTCTGGGGCCCGGCCCGGGCAGGCTCATCTGGGACGTGGGGGCGGGAGCCGGATCGGTCGCGGTGGAGTGTGCCCGGTTCGGCGCTGCGGTCATCGCGGTCGAGCGCGACGAGCGCCGCTGCGCGCTGGTGCGGGCCAACGCGCGGCGGCACCGGGTGGACGTCCGCGTCGTGGCCGGCCAGGCGCCGGCGGCGCTGGCCGGGCTGCCCGCACCGGACGCGGCCTTCATCGGCGGCGGCGGCCCGGCGGCCGTGGCGGCGGTCGCCGCCCGGCAACCAGCCCGGGTGGTGGCCGCGCTGGCGGCCGCGGAGCGGGTGGGGCCCGCGCACGCGGCGCTTGCCGCGGCCGGCTACCAGGTCCAGGGCACCCTGGTGCAAGCCGCCCGGCTGGCCCCGCTGCCAGGCGGCGTGCACCGGCTGTCGGCGGTGAACCCGGTCTTCCTGCTGTGGGCCCACCCGGCCGCACCAGGACAGAACAGAGGCCCAGCGTGATCGGCCTGATCGCGGTCACGGCGGCGGGCCGGGCAGGCGCGGCCCGCCTAGCGGCCGCCTGGCCGGGCCGGACCCTTACCTTCGACGGCCCTGCCCGCCAGGCGCTGCCCCAGGCCTGGGCCCAGTGCGAGGAACTGGTGTGCTTCCTCGCCGTCGGTGCGACAGTGCGGATCCTCGCGCCGCTCCTGACAAGCAAGTGGGCCGACCCGGCCGTGGTCTGTGTCGATGAGTCGGCGCTCCATGTGGTCGCACTGGTCGGCGGGCACGCGGCCGGTGCGAACGAGCTGGCCGCCCGGGTCGCCGAGGTGCTCGGCGCGAACCCGGTCATCACCACGGCGACCGACGCGGTCGGCCTGCCCGGGCTGGACGCGCTGGGCTGGCCGGCGGAAGGAGCGCTCGGGGCGGTCAGCCGTGCCCTCCTCGACGGCGTGCCGGTGCGGCTGGAGGCGGACGCGACGTGGCCGCTGCCGCCCCTCCCGGTGAGCCGGGAGGCTGCCAGTGACTACCGGATCGTGGTCACCGACCGGCTGATCCCGCTGGGCGGGCGGACCGTGGTGGTGCGCCCGCCGTCGCTGGTCGCTGGTGTCGGCGCGAGCCGTGGGGTGAGTGCCGAGGAGGTACTCGAGCTGCTGACGCAGGCCCTGGTCGTCGCCGGGCTTGCGGTGGCCTGCGTCACGGCCCTGGCCACGGTGGACGCCAAGGCCGCCGAGCCGGGGATCGTTGAGGCGGCCCGGCAGGGCGGCTGGCCGCTGGTCACCTACCCCGCCAGCCAGCTTGCGGCGGTCGAGGTGCCCAACCCAAGCTCGGCCGCGCTGGCCGCGGTGGGCACCGCCAGCGTGGCCGAGGCTGCCGCGCTGCTCGCCGGGGACGAGCTGATCGTGCCCAAGCGGACGTCCGCTAAGGCCACCGTGGCGCTGGCACGGGTCAGGCCCCGGGGCAGGCTCGCCCTGATCGGGCTGGGACCGGGTGCGCGCGACCTGCTCACCCCCCGGGCGGTCGCGGAGCTGCGCCGGGCCTCCGTGGTCGTGGGCCTGGACCAGTACGTCGGCCAGATCCGCGACCTGCTGCGGCCGGGCACCCGGGTGCTGGCCAGCGGCCTCGGCGCCGAGCAGGAACGGGCCCAGGCGGCGGTGGCGGAGGCCCGCGAGGGACACGCGGTCGCGCTCGTTGGGTCCGGTGACGCCGGCGTGTACGCGATGGCCAGCCCGGCGCTCGGCCTGGCCGGCGAGGACATCGACGTGGTGGGCGTGCCCGGGGTCACAGCCAGCCTGGCCGCTGCTGCGCTGCTGGGCGCCCCGCTCGGCCACGACCACGCCGTGATCTCCCTGTCCGACCTGCATACGCCATGGGCAGTCATCGAGGGCCGGGTGCGGGCCGCCGCCGAGGGCGACTTCGCCGTGGTGTTCTACAACCCGCGCAGCAGCGAGCGGGGCTGGCAGCTGCCGGCGGCCCTGGAGATCCTCGCCCGCCACCGGCCGCCGGGTACCCCGGTCGGGGTGGTCGGCGACGCGAGCCGGCCCGGCCAGCGGGTGGTGCTGACCACCCTGGCCGCGCTCGACCCGGAGACGGTGGACATGCGGAGCGTGGTGATCGTCGGAAGTACGAGCACGCGCCTGGTCGCCGGGCGAATGGTGACCCCGAGGGGGTACCGGTGGCAGTGACGATCGAGGACTGCCAGGGCTGCGGGGCATGCCTGCTCACCTGCCCAGAGCACGCGATCCGGCCGGCGATGCCCGCGCCCGTGGTGCTCGCGGACCGTTGCACCGGCTGCGGCGAGTGCATTGAGATCTGCCCGGCCGACGCGATCAGCGCCGTGGAGGGCCGGCCGTGACCGCCGGCGGCACGGCCATCGCGCCCGGCCGGTGGACCCGGGCGGAGCGGATCCGGCTCACCGGGATCGTGGCGGTCATCGCGGCGCTGCACATATTGGGCTGGTCGATGTACCTCTACTACTCCCATCACCTGGCGGCGGCCACCTCGTTCGCGGGCGCGGGGACGCTTGCCTATGCCCTCGGCGTCCGTCATGCGTTCGACGCCGACCACATCGCCGCGATCGACGACACCACCCGGCTTATGCTCGCCCGTGGCCGCCGCCCGCTGGGCGTCGGGTTCTTCTTCGCCATGGGCCACTCATCGGTTGTGCTGGCGCTCGCGTTCGTGGTAGTCGCCGCATCCAGCGCGACGACCTCCGCGGGCGTCGGCGCGTTCCGCGACTACGGCGGCGTTGCCGCCGCCGCCTGCGGGATGACCTTCCTGCTGCTGGTGGCCGTGCTGAACGCCCTCGTGCTGGCTGGGATGATCCGCCTCTGGCACCAGCTCGCGCGTGGCCGGCTGAACGAGGCCGAACTGGAACTGCAGCTGCTGAACCGGGGCCTGGTGAACCGCATCCTGGGCAAGCGGGCCCGTGGCCTCATCCGCTCGTCCTGGCACATGTTCCCGGTCGGGCTGCTGTTCGGCCTCGGACTGGAGACCGCCTCCGAGGTCACCCTGCTCAGCCTGTCGGCGAGCGCCGCCGCCGGAGGCGCCCTGCCCGCGCAAGCCGTGCTCACCCTGCCGCTGCTATTCGCAGCCGGGATGAGCGCGTTCGACACCTGCGACGGCCTGCTCATGAGCCGCGCCTACTCCTGGGCGTTCGCGAACACGGCCCGCAAGCTGTACTACAACCTGGCGACGACCGGGATGACAGTGGTGGTAGCGCTGTTCGTCGGCACCGTGTACCTGGCGGGGCTGCTGGCACACCGGCTGGGCGTGGGCGGGCCGATCGCCGCGTTCGCGTCGATCGGGAACCATTTCGAACTGCTCGGCTACCTCATCGTGGCCGTCTTCGTCACGGTGTGGGCCGGGGCCGCGCTGACCTGGCGGCTCGGCGGCTTCGAACACCGGTACGGGAGAGAGCGGCCGTGATCCGCAGCGTCCACCCCATCGAGCAGGAGTCCTACGCGATCCTGCGCTCGCGCGTGAACACCTCAAAGCTGCCGCCGTGGACCAGGGCGGTCACCGAGCGGGTCATTCACGCCAGCGCTGACCCTGCCTACCTCGGTGACCTGGTATGCGCGGAAGAATACCTGGCCGCCGGGGCCGCGGCGCTGAGATCGGGTGCGCCGGTCGCCGCCGACTCGGCCATGACCGCGGCCGGCATCACCAGCCGGGACGTGATCTGCCGGGTGGCGAGCCCACGCACGGTGGCCCTGGCAGCCCGGGCCGGGATCACCCGGTCGGCGGCGGGGATCCGCCTCGCCTATGCCGAGGCTGGCCCGGGTGCGGTGTGGGTCATCGGGACCGCTCCCACCGCGCTGGCCGAACTGCTTGCCCGCCACGTTTCCCCGGCGCTGGTCATCGGCCTGCCGGTGGGTTTCGTGGGCGC
>DATKRG010000053.1:0-3264 GCA_035532275.1 Streptosporangiaceae bacterium
CTCGCGCTGAATCCGTTTCAGCTCGACCTGCATGGCCTGGCGGAGCTTGAGGTCGAGCGCGCCGAGCGGCTCGTCGAGCAGCAGCGCACGCGGGTTGTTGACCAGCGCCCGGGCGAGCGCGACCCGCTGCTGCTGGCCGCCCGACAGCTCCCGGGGACGGCGCTCGCCGCGCCCGCCCAGGTCGACGATGTCGAGCATCTCACCGACCCGGCGGGTGATCTCGGCCTTGCCGACGCTCTTGCGGCGCAGGCCGAACGCCACGTTCTCGAAGACGCTCATGTGCGGGAACAGGGCGTAGGACTGGAACACCATGTTGACGTCACGCTTGTTCGGCGGGACGCCGGTGACGTCCTGGCCGTGCAGTTGGATGACGCCCGCGGTGGGCTCCTCGAAACCGGCGATCATCCGCATCGTGGTGGTCTTGCCACAGCCAGAGGGCCCCAGCAGGGAGAAGAACTCCCCCTCGGCGATCGCCAGGTCGATGCCCCGCACGGCGGTGACCACCTCCCCACGGGCCTGGAACTCCTTGACCACTCCGGACAGCTGGATCGCGGGCAGCCATGCGGCCTGCGGGGAGCCTGCTGAGCCAGCGGGGGCCGGGGCGCCAGCGGGCGCCGCCAGGGCGGGCGCTTGCCTCTCGGTCATGTCAGGCGGGTATCCCTCACTTCTCGCGGACGCCGGCGGCCAGACCGCGCGGGCGGACGGCCCGGGCGGCCAGCTGCCGACGGTGGAACGAAACCGAATCGTCG
The DNA here is from genome assembly GCA_035532275.1 of Streptosporangiaceae bacterium. GTDB lineage: Bacteria > Actinomycetota > Actinomycetes > Streptosporangiales > Streptosporangiaceae > UBA9676. The sequence goes on from DATKRG010000053.1 coordinate 750, forward strand.
CAGACATATGTCATGACATCAACTGAATCAGTGGCAGTTACTGTAGATTACAACGAATTCAGTTACGTTTGTGTTACACCGAGCCCGAGCCCGCCCGCCCTGGCCAGCTCAGCCGCCGAGATAGCTCATCACGTGCTTGATCCGGGTGTAGTCCTCGAATCCGTACATCGACAGGTCCTTGCCGTAACCGGAATGCTTGAAGCCGCCGTGTGGCATCTCGGACACGAACGGGATGTGGGTGTTGATCCAGACCGCACCGAAATCGAGCCGGCGGGCCACCCGCATGGCCCGGCCGTGGTCCTTGGTCCACACGCTCGCGGCCAGGCCGTACGTGACCCCGTTCGCCCAGCGCACCGCCTCGTCCTCGGAGCTGAACCGCTGCACGGTGATGACCGGGCCGAAGATCTCCTCCTGGATCATCTCGTCGTCCTGGCGCAGGCCGGCGATGACGGTCGGGGCGTACAGGTAGCCGCGCTCCCCCACCTGGTGGCCGCCGGTCAGCACATCGGCGTGGCCGGGACGCCGGTCCAGGAAGCCCTGCACCCGGGCCAGCTGCACCGGGTTGTTCAGCGGGCCGTAGTCGGCGTCGGGCACGTCCAGCCCGCCCACGGTGGTTCCCTGGGCCTGCTCGGCCAGGGCGGCGGTGAGGCTGTCGGCGATCGCGGGCCCGGCCAGCACCCGGGTGGCGGCGGTGCAGTCCTGGCCGGCGTTGAAGTACCCGGCGCTGGCGATGCCGGCCGCGGCGGCCGCGATGTCGGTGTCGTCGAACACCACGACCGGCGCCTTCCCGCCGAGTTCCAGGTGGACCCGCTTGAGCCCGTCCGCGGCGGCCCGTGCCACCTCCATGCCTGCCCGTACCGAGCCGGTGATCGACACCATCTGCGGGATGTCGTGGCTGACCAGTGCCCGGCCGGTGGCCGCGTTGCCGCAGATGACGTTGAACACCCCGGGCGGCAGGAGCTCGGCGGCGATCTCGGCCAGCAGCAGGGTGGTCACCGGCGTGGTGTCCGACGGCTTGAGTACCACGCTGTTGCCGGCCGCGAGCGCCGGGGCGAACTTCCAGACCGCCATCATCATCGGGTAGTTCCAGGGCGTCACCTGGGCGCACACGCCGACCGGCTCCCGCCGGATGACCGAGGTGTGGTCGGCCAGGTACTCCCCGGCCGCGGTGCCCTGCAAGATCCGGGCCGCCCCCGCGAAGAACCGGATCTCGTCCACCAGCGGCGGCAGCTCCTCGGCCATGGTCAGCCCGACCGGCTTGCCGGTGTTGCGGCACTCGGCGGCGACGATCTCCTCGCCCCGCGCCTCGATCGCGTCGGCCAGCCGGAGCAGGGCGAGGCTGCGCTGCGCCGGGGTGGTGTCCCGCCATCCCTCCTGGGCGGCTGCGGCTGCCCGCAGCGCCGCGTCCACGTCCGCCGGGCTGGAGACCGGGGCCCGCGCGTACGCCTCGCCGGTGCTCGGGTCGACGACGTCGCTGGCCTCATCGCAGGCAGCGGTGACATGCTCGCCGTTGACGAAGTTGGTCAGCTCCTGCAGGCGGAGCGGCGGGTTCGCGGTCGCAGTCAACGCGGCCTCCTGGCATCCCGATCGCGTGGATCGCGTGGTTCTTGTGCTGGTCCGACCCTGTGCTGGTCCGACCCTGACAGAGAATGGGATCGTTCACAAGTGATTCCGTAGCAGATAGCATGTGTTTCAACGAAATCAGTTGACATGTGCGCGAAGCGTGACACGATTGCCTGCAAAGGAGGCGACCGCATGGCTCACACGCCAGGGACTGCCATCATCCCGGACGGCGAGAGCCCCGACGGGAGCCGCCGGAGCCGGGCCACCCGGGCCGGCCACGGCCGCAGCAGCCGGATCGTGCTGGACGAGACCTCCAAGCGCATCGTCGAGCAGCTGCAGGCCGACGGCAGGCGGTCCTACGCGGCCATCGGCAAGGCGGTCGGCCTGTCCGAGGCCGCCGTCCGGCAGCGGGTCCAGCGCCTCATCGACGGCGGGGTCATGCAGATCGTCGCCGTGACCGACCCGATGACGCTCGGCTTCCACCGCCAGACCATGATCGGCATCAAGTGCGAGGGCGACCTCGAGCGGGTAGCCGACCACCTGGCGGGAATGGACGAGATCGACTACGTGGTGATCACCTCGGGGTCGTTCGACCTGCTGGTGGAGGTCGTCTGCGAGGACGACGACCACCTGCTGGAGATCCTCAGCCGCGTGCGGATGGCGCCCACCGTGACCAGCACCGAGACCTTCGTGTACCTGAAACTGCGCAAGCAGACCTACAGCTGGGGGACCAGATGAGCACTCCGCGACCAGCCAGCGACCTCGGCGGGCAGGCGCTGCAGGAGGCGGCCCGCCGCCACCTGTGGCTGCACTTCACCCGCATGTCGTCCTACGCCGAGGGCGAGGTGCCCCTGATCGTCCGCGGGTCCGGCCAGTACGTGTACGACAACCACGGCAAGCGGTACCTGGACGGGCTGTCCGGGCTGTTCGTCAGCCAGATCGGGCACGGCCG
>DATKRG010000054.1:0-29209 GCA_035532275.1 Streptosporangiaceae bacterium
CAACTGGGGGTTCACTCCTCGCGTGCCCGTCATAGCACCGCTCTGGGATATCCGCTGTGGGCAGGCCATGACACCGACGGGCCCTGGGGCGGCGGAACCAGCCCGCGGAACGCGCGCGGCAGGCCAAGGTTTTGTCCGCCGGGTGGATTCTAGCTTGCCGGTTTATGTGGCGAAACGTGCTTTGCCGCTTTATGACCGCGGGCGCCGCGAATGACCGGCGAATAGCGGCTTCCGCCCTGACCAGCGCCGATGGACTCGCAGCTATGCCTGACCGGGGCGCTCCAGGTAGACGAGGCGATCATCAAGCTGGTCGGCGGCTACTGCCGCGACCGCGGTCACGATCGCGCCGTACCCGGCAGGCCGTCGGGAGAACCGCGACGAGAGCGCGATCAGCACACCGAAGTGATGGTTTCCCGTGGCGACATGCTCGCCGCAGAGCCGCGCGAAGTCGCTGACGTTCTCGGTGAGCAGCGCGTATCCCCGGTCGGCGGCAACGGCGAAGACATCGGCGTCTGACCGGCCTGCCATCCCTAGCTCAGCCACGGTGGCGGCGTCGATGCCCTGATCCCGCAGCGCCTGCGCCAGCTTGTCCCCGTACATCTCGTCGAGGAGAACCTTCACCGTGCGTCCGCCGCGGCCGTGTCATGACGGTGCAGCGCGATACGCGCCCCGACCTCGTCGGGATACGCCTGCCGGTACCGCAGCGCGGCGTCGATCAGCGGGCGCGAGATACCCTGCTCGGCCGCCAGTACCCGTGCCGGGTCGTCCTCGTCAGCCAGATCCTCCAGCCACATGACGATCTCCCACACGTCCGGACCTCCGACGACGGCGGCCCGCCGACCCGTTGGCCCGTCCCGGAACGTGATCAGCGGGTGCTCGTCCCGGCGCGAGCCTTCCTCGGCATACCGGCGTAGCCGGTCCGACAAGCTCTCCCCTGCCGCCCGCGCTCGCAGTCGAAGCCGCTCAGCCAGCGAGTCATCGAGCCGCACAGACACATTCACTGACATGCATTCAGCGTAGCACGCTGTCAACAAATGTGGGAGCGCTCAAGGCTAATCCGAAAATGGGACCGCAGCCGGGCGTGTGGCAGCACCCGGCGGTGCGCTGGCGGGGCCGGGCGGTGAGGGCGCTGGTCAGGCGGCGGGTTCGAGGGTGACTTTGTAGCCGAGGGCTTCGAGCTGGTGGATGTGGGTGCGCTTTCGCCGTTCGGGGTTGATCCGGTTGGTGTAAGAGTCGCTGCCGAGGTCGGTGTAACGGGCTTCGGGGTCAGATAGCAGGTGCCGGATGATGACGAGGATGGACCGGCCGGTGGCGACGATGGCTTTCTTGCTGCCGCGGCGGCGGGCGATCCGCCGGTAGCGGTCGCCGATGAAGGTGTCGGTCCTGGCTGCTCCCACGGCGGCTTCGCCGAGGATCCGGGCCAGGTAGGGGTTGCCGTGCCCGGTAGAGCCTTACCTGTTCCGGTCAGTCAGCGCAATCAGCCCGTTTTCGCCGTGTTTGACGGGTTGCTGGTCACGGGAGGGCACGCCGCATTCTCCTCCCTGTGTCCCTGGTAACGGTGTGGGCGGCGGCGATGCTGTCGGGGAAGACCGCCAGCACCCCGCACGCCACCAGCGTGGCCAGGACCCCGCGGTGGCGCACGAGCAGGCCGAGCAGCACCACGCCCGCGGCACTGGCCAGGGTGGTGAGGATCCGGCCGATCGCCATCCCGCCCGCGGTGCTGCCCGCCGCCTTGGCGATCAGCGCGGCCGGGGTCATCAGCAGCGTGATGCCCGGCGGCTGGACGAAGACGAAGTCCCGGTAGGGCAGGATGCCCCGGACCAGGTGGACAGCGCTGCCGAAGTAGGAGCCGTCGTCGTACTCGGTGAGCCCCATCAGGTAGCCGGGCAGGCTGAGCTCGTATACCCGCAGGCCCAGCGCCAGCACCGTGGCCGCCGCGATCACGACGGTCACCGGGTCGCGCCACGCGGCCGCCAGCCGGGACCGGCCCGGCGGGCTGCCGGCTGATGCCTGCGCGTCCGCTGCCACCGTCGTTCCGCTCAACTGGGGGTTCACTCCTCGCGCGCCCGTCACCTATCCGCTCTGGGATATCCGCTGTGGGCAGGCCATGACACCGACGGGCCCTGGGGCGGCGGAACCAGCCCGCGGAACGCGCGCGGCAGGCCAAGGTTTTGTCCGCCGCGTGGAGTCTAGCTTGCCGGTTATGTGGCGAAACGTGCTTTGCCACTTTATGACCGCGGGCGCCGCGAATGACCGGCGGATAGCGGATTTACCGGACGTCGAGGCCGGTCAGCGCACGCCCGATGATCATCCGCTGGATCTCGGAGGTGCCCTCGAAGATGGTGAATATTGTAGAGCTGCCGGCAGTTCCCGCAGGTAGTCGCCGTCCTAGGTGACGCGGTGTCAGCACCAGCTCAGCACCGGGAACCGGGGGGCTGGAGGCGGCTTTCCTGGTAGGCGCTTTCCATCACCAGGCGGGCACGTTCGAGCGGGCATCCTCGACTACGACCTGGCCTATTTCGACGCCTCGGACCTGTCCTGGGATGCCGAGGACGCCGTGATCCGGGCCGGGCACCAGGTGTTCGCCGGGCTGCCCGCCCCGGTTGTCGTGCCGCGCCAGCGCGGCCGCGGCCAGCGGTGAGCGGCAGTGGTTCCCAGGCAGACAACCAGGACGCTGCGGACGGGTACCTGGCGGGTGCTCGTCGCAGTGAGTTCTTCAGCAGCGCGACGACGCGGTCGATGTCGCCGCCGGTCAGCGCCGGGTGGAACGGCAGGCTCATCACCTGCCTGGCCAGCAGCTCGGTGCGGGGCAGGGGCCTGCGCCAGGTCGCGAAGGCCGGCTGGAGGTGGTTGGGCGGGGAGTGGATGCCCACGCCGATCCCCCGGTCGCGCAGATCCCTGAAGACCCGGTCGCGGCCTGCCAGCAGGCGCACTACGCAGTTGAACGGCACCGGGCGCCCGACATCGACATCCACCACCGCGAGTCCGGCGATCCCGTCAAGCGCGTCCTGGTAGACGCTCCACAATGCCTTGCGCCTGGCCTCTATGACCGGGAAGCGGGCGAGCTGGGCGCGGCCGATCGCCGCGTTGATCGCGGGCAGATGAGCGCGCATCCCGTAGCCGTCGACGGTGTAGGAGACCGAGCGGCTGCGCTCCCCGCGCGCCTGGGGGATGCCCAGGTCGCGGATCAGCAGGGTACCGGCGAATGCGGCAGCGGTGAGCAGATCCGGCAGATCTACCGGACACGCCCGACGTTCGCGACCTCGTTCCGAGCGGCGATCGGTCTGTTCTGCTTCAAGGAGGGTTTCGCATAAGCCTCTAGGAGTCTGCCAGCCACGCCAGCAAGCGGCCCTGCGACCAGCAGCGGCCAATGGCCTCGGCGCGCAGAGCCGGCCGGCCGGACACCGCCAGGCCGATGATGCTGTGGCCAGAGGCGCGGCGATCGCCAAGTGCCGGTATCGCCGGCGCGACTCCGACCCCCTCCGCTGACACCCACGCCACCGCCCGGCCGGCCGCCGCTTCGCCGAGACGGTGCAGGAAGCGCAGGCGGCTCTCGAGCGGGAAGTGCGGCAGCGCCCACGTCGTGGTGACGACAGGCAGGGCGTCCGCGGGCACACGGGCGAAGGCGTCGGGGACCACCTCGACGGCGTCACCTTGCAGCAGCAGCGGAGGGGCCGTCGCCGCCAGCGCCATCTCCGCTTCTAGCCTCGCGGCCCGCTCCGGCTGATCCGGCCACAGGCAGGCGCGCAACCATCGGGCGTCATCCGCGTCGGTCACGTCGACCGGATCGAGGTCGACGCCGACCCGGGCGACGACCTCGGGCATCGCCCGCGCCGGGATGGGCCGGTCTCCCACGACCGAAGACGACAGCTGCACGGGAGATGACGGGTCGCCCAGCGATTGCCCGTTGCTGTACGTGATGCCAACGCGATCGACATTGAGATTGAGCCCAGCCGAACAGCCCACGTCGATCAGCCCAACCGCATTCGCGCCTACCCGGCGCGCCGCCTCGGCAATGGCCGGATACAGCACGGCGCAGCGTCCGGTCTCGTTGGTCCGCGTCTGCCGGCGCACGGCGATGGCCACGACCGAGTCGGTCATTCGCAGCAGCGTGTCGATCGCCGCGCCAGCGGCAGCGTCGCCGTCCGCAGCGGCATAGGCCGCGGCAAGCGCCGGGGCGCGTCCGGCGAGGGCGAGGTCGTGCAGCGCGGCGAGGATCACCGTGGGGTGCCGCTTGCGCGCCGGCGCCGCCTCGATGGCGCGCAGCGCCTCGTCGGACTCACTCAGGGTGACGGCGACGCGCTCGTACAGCGGCGATGTTCCGGCGGCGTCGACCTCACCGAAGTGCCGGTACACCTGAGCGAGTGTGCGGGCCCTGCCCACGGGTACGGCGCTTCCTGCGGTCGGCCCTGGCATCCCGACGATTCTAGCCATTGGAACGACAACCCTCGTCCCTTCACCTGGCACAAGAGCGCCGAGGAGATCCTCGACCGACTCGCCGGCTACTGCCGCTCCCTCAACAAATAGCGAGCGCTCCAACCTGACAGGACGCTAGGCCCACATAGCCCAACTGCTGACCTGCGGCTGAGCCCGAGGGGGGACCCCGGCTTGCGCGGGCTGGGTCTCACGTGCAAGAGTTGCCTACTAACTCGATCGGAAAGATGGTTTTAATGCGCAGGTCCCTTCTCGCGGCCGGGGTGGCCGCCCTCACAGTGCTGGCGGCTGCCGGGTGCAGCTCGTCGGCGGCGACCTCCAGCGGTCGTGCCAGCCCCGTCGTGCTGCGGCTCGGCTTCCTGGCCAACATCACGCACGAGCCCGCACTCGTGGGACTGGAGAACGGATTCTTCGCCAAGAACCTGGGCAAGGGGGTCACCCTGAAGACCACGGTCTTCAGCTCCGGCACCGAGGAGACCACCGCCCTGCTGGCCGGCCAGCAGCCGTCGGTCGGCGTGCTGCTGTCGGCAGACCAGGACCAGAGCGCCATGGCGGCCACCATCTCCATCATGACCGTGATCCTGGTGCTCGGCATCGCGGTGGACATGATCTTCACCCGGGTCGACACCACGATCCGGCGCCGGCGCGGCATGCTGGATCCGGCGGCTGGGTAAAGCGGGGCATACGCTCAGCCACGTACGATCGAAACATGTCCACCGCAGGGATCGTGCTGGCCGGCGGGCGGTCGTCGCGGATGGGGACGCCCAAGGCAGCACTGGAATGGCACGGCTCCACCCTGCTGCGGCGGACAGTGGGCATCATCTCGCGGGTGACGGACGGGCCGGTCGTCGTGGTCCGGGCTCCCGGCCAGGCGCTGCCGCCGCTGCCGGATCAGGTCGAGATCGTGGACGATCCGCGCGAGGGCCTGGGCCCCATCCAGGGGATCGCCGCCGGGCTGGCCGCGATCACCGGCCGGGCCGATGTCGCGTTCGTCTGCTCCACTGACCTGCCCTTCCTGCATCCTGCCTTCGTCCGGCGGGTGCTGCGCGCGGCGGAGGACGGGGCGGATGTGGGACTGCCGCTGGCCCGGGGATACCCGCAGCCGCTCGCGGCCTCTTACCGTGCCACGCTGGCGCCGGTCGCGCAGCGACTGGTGGAGCAGGAGCGCCTGCGGCCGGCCTTCCTGTTCGACGAATGCGTGGTCACGCGCCTGGACGAGGCCGCCCTGCGCGCCGATCCGGTGCTCGCGGCGTTTGACCCCGGTCTGGACTCGGTCGTCAATATCAACGAGCGCGCCGACTACGAGGCTGCGCGGGCCCGTCCGGCGCCCGAGGTGACAATCCAGCGGTTCGGCCAGCTGGCCGACGGCCACCGTGGACCGCAGCCAGCCCGTGCGGCCACGGTCGGTGAGGCGGCGGCCGCCGCCGGGGTGGCACTCGACGGGCACGTGGTGGCCGCGCTGAACGGGGACCAGATCACCCGGGACGGCGAGATGCCGCTGGCGACCGGTGACACCGTGTTCTTCCTGTCCGCGGACGCGGGTGGCTGATCCAGATGGCGGCAGGCGGCTACTTCGGGCAGGCACTGGTCGTAGACGCGGGTGCCGGTACCGGGCAGACGCTGCCGCTGGCCGATGACCTGCTGCGCGCCTACATCGGCGGCGCCGGGCTCGGCGCCTGGCTGATGCACCGGCTCGGGCCCCCCGGCGTCGATCCGCTGGCCCCGGCCGCGCCGCTGGCCTTCGTGTTCTCCCCGCTCGTCGGCACCCCGCTGACGACAAGCGCCAAGTTCGCCGTCGTGGCCAAGTCCCCGCTGACCGGCATGCTGACCGACGCGCTTGCCTCCAGCCAGTTCGCGATCGCCGGGAAGCTCACCGGCCACGACGCCATCGTTGTGCGCGGTGCCTGCAGCCAGCCCTCTGTCCTGCTGGTCGACGGGGACGGCCCGCGCCTCACCGACGCCGGCGATCTGCAGGGGCTGTCCGCGGCCCAGACCGAGACGCGGCTGCGGGAGAAGCTGGGGAGAAGCTGGCGGGTGGCCGCGATCGGGCCCGCGGGTGAACGTGGCGTCCGCTACGCGACGATCTCCCACGACGGACGCCATGCCGGGCGCGGCGGGCTGGGCGCGGTCATGGGCGCCAAGCAGCTCAAGGCCATCGCGGTGCGGGCCGCCACCAAGGTCGCGCCGGCCGACCCGGAGGCGGTGCTCGCCGCGGCCCGCGACCTGCGGGCGCGCTCGTTCGGGCCGGCCACCGCCAAGTACCGCGAGCTTGGCACGCTGGCCAACCTGCTCGCCTTCAACGCCATCAACACCCTGCCCACCCGGAACTTCCAGGCCGCGACCTTCGCCGGTGCGCCCCGGCTGGCCGCGGAGGAGCTGGCTGGGATGCGGCTGGTCGCGCGCAACAGCTGCGCGTCGTGCACGATCGGCTGCGAGCACATCTACTCGGCCCGTGGTGGCAAGAAGATGCGGGTGGAGTACGAGAACGTCTTCGCGCTCGGCCCGATGTGCGGGATCAGTGACCCGGACGCGGTGCTCGCTGCCAGCGGGCGCTGCGACGATCTTGGGGTCGACACCATCTCGGCAGGCGGGACGATCGCCTGGGCGATGGAGTGCGCCGAGCGGGGCCTGATCGACGCGCCGTGGCTGCGCTTCGGCGACTCCGGCGCGCTGCTGCGCGCGCTGGATGAGATCGGGGAGCGGCGCGGGCTCGGGGAACTGCTGGCCGAAGGCTCGCGGCGCGCGGCGCAGCGTGTCGGCGGGGGGTCGGCGGCTTTCGCCCCGCACGTCAAAGGCATGGAGATGCCCGGCTACGAACCACGCACGCTGCAGGCCATGGCACTGGGCCTGGCGGTGAACGCCAGGGGAGCCGACCACAACAGGTCCGGTGCGTACGAGGCCGACCTGTCCGGCGAGCATGACCGGCTGGTGGGCGGCGAGGCGCACGTGACCGCCGCGATCGAGACCGAGGACCGGGCCGCGGTGATGGACTCGCTCATCTTGTGCAAGTTCCTGCGCGGCGTGTTCGCCGAGCCGTTCGATGAGTGGGCGGCGCTGCTGTCCGCGGTCACCGGCTGGGATGTGGACGGCGCCGAACTGCGGCAGACCGCCCGCCGGATAGTCCTCGCCAAGCGCGTGTTCAACATCCGGGAAGGCTGGCAGACCGAGGACGACTGGCTGCCCGAGCGGCTGCTGTCCGAACCGCTGGAGCTCGGGTCCGGCCGCGTGGCCACGCTCACACCGCAGCGGCTGCGCGCCATGATCGACGCCTACTACGCCGCCCGCGGGCTGGACGGCCAGGGCAGGCCCGGCAGCACAAATCTGACCGACCTCCGCTTGTCGGGACCTTCCCTTGATGCCATGTCGTGGCACGACGGATACTGACAGCATGGCCATCCCCGTTCAAGCCAGCACCGAGACGGTAACCCTCACCATCGACGGGCGGGAGGTCACCGCCGCCGAGGGCACCACCATCTGGGCAGCGGCCAAGGCGGCCGGCGCCGACATCCCGGTCCTGTGCCATGACGAGCGCTACGATCCGGTCGGCGTCTGCCGGATGTGCGTGGTCGACGTCGGTGCGCCGGCGTTCGCCGCTTCCTGCGTGCGCGCGTGCGAGAACGGCATGGACGTCAAGACCGCGACCCCCGAACTTGAGCGCAGCCGCGCCATGCTGACCCGGTTGCTCCTCGCCGACCAGCCCGCACGCGACCGTGACCCCAAGCAGATCACCACCGGCGACAACGAGCTGCTCGCCCTGGCCGACCGGTACGGGGTGGCCCGTGAAGACGGCCTGCCTGTCAGCAGCGGCCGGGGAACCGACCTTTCCAACCCGGTCATCGCCGTGGACCACGACTCGTGCATCCTCTGCGACCGCTGCGTGCGCGCGTGCGATGACATCCAGGGCAACGACGTCATCGGCCGCAGCGGCAAGGGTTACGCCACCCGGATCGCGTTCGACCTGAACGACCCGATGGGGAACTCATCCTGCGTCACCTGCGGCGAGTGCGTGGCAGCCTGCCCGACCGGCGCGCTGACCAACAAGCCCATCCGCGACGTGCCCATCCGGCCGCGCAGCGAGCTCGACCAGGTCGACACGGTGTGCCCGTACTGCGGTGTCGGCTGCGCGCTGACCTACAACGTGGACCGCGAGCGGGGTGCGATCGCGTTCGCCGAAGGCCGCGACCAGCCCGGCTCGAAGGGCCGCCTGTGCGTCAAGGGCCGGTACGGCTGGGACTACGCCGCGTCGCCACAGCGGCTGACCGTCCCCCTGATCCGGCGTGAGGAGTCCTACCCGAAGGGCCCGCTGTCCGCCGAGGTACGCGGCGACGCGGACGGTGAGCGGCCAGATCAGGAAGGACGGCGGCAGGATGGCTCCGGCCGCAGGCGCAAGCCAGGCGGCCTGGTCGACTACGCGGAGGTGCTGCCGCATTTCCGGGAGGCGACCTGGGAGGAGGCGCTGGACCTGGTGGCCCGCCGGCTGACCGGGATCCATGCCGCTGACGGCCCGGGCGCGATCGCCGGGTTCGGGTCGGCCAAGTGCTCCAACGAGGAGGCCTATCTCTTCCAGAAGCTGATCAGGACCGGCTTCCACACCAACAATGTCGACCACTGCACCAGGCTGTGCCATGCCTCCAGCGTGGCCGCCCTGTTCGAGGGCATCGGCTCCGGCGCGGTCTCCACGACCTACGGAGACGTGGTCAACGCCGACGTGGCCATCGTCACCGGCAGCAACCCGACCGCGAATCACCCGGTCGCGTCGTCGTTCTTCAAGCAGGCCCGCAGGCGCGGCACGACGATCATCTACGTCGACCCGCGGGCGGACAAGATGTCCGACCACGCCGACATCTTCTGCCAGCTCAAGCCGGGCACTGATGTGGCCTTCTACAACGGGGTCATGCACGAGGTCATCAGGCTGGGGCTGACCGACAAGGACTTCATCGCCCGCCGGACCACCAACTTCGAGGCGCTCGCGCAGACCGTCGCTGACTACCCGCCCGAGCGGGCCGAGCAGATCACCGGGGTGCCCGCCGACCTGATCCGGCGGGTAGCGCGGGCCTGGGGCGGGGCCGGGGCCGGGATCATCTTCTGGGGCATGGGGATCTCCCAGCACACCACCGGCACCGACAACGCGCGCTGCCTCATCGCGATGTGCGCGATCACCGGGAACGTCGGGCGGCCAGGCAGCGGGCTGCACCCGCTGCGTGGCCAGAACAACGTGCAGGGCGCCTCGGACATGGGCCTGATCCCGATGTTCTATCCCGACTACAAGAAGGCCGACGACCCCGCCGTGCACGCCCGCTTCGAGCAGTTGTGGGGCACCGACCTGGATCCGCAGTGCGGGCTCACCGTCACCGAGATCATCGGCTCGGTCCTGGCGGGCGGCGTGCGCGGGATGTACATGATGGGGGAGAACCCGTTCCTGTCCGACCCCAACATCAACAAGGTGCGCAAGGCGCTGTCAGCGCTGGAGTTCCTGGTGGTGCAGGACATCTTCCTGACCGAGACCGCCGAGTTCGCCGACGTCATCCTGCCGGCGTCGTCCTACCTGGAGAAGGATGGCACCTACACCAACACCGACCGCCGGGTGCAGCTCGGCAACAAGGTGCTCGAGCCGCCGGGCCAGGCCCGGGTGGACTGGGAGGTGGTGCAGGACATCGCCAACCGGATCGGGCTCGGCTGGACCTATACCAGCGCGCGGGACGTGTTCGAGGAGATCGTCGCGGTGATGCCCAGCTACGCACGCCTCAGCTACGACAACCTCGGGCTGACCGGCAAGCTGTACCCGAACCCCGACCCCGAGCACAGCGACGGCACCGTGGTGATGTTCGGCGAGCGGTTCAACACCTCCGACGGGCTGGCCCACCTGGTACCGGCGGAGTGGCTGCCCGCCAAGGAACTGCCCGACGAGCAGTTCCCGTTCGTGCTCAACACCGGCCGGCTGCTCCAGCACTGGCACACCGGCACGATGACCCGCCGGTCCTTCGCGCTCGACGCCATCAGCCCACGGGCCGAGGTCTACGTGAGCCCCGGCGACGCGGCCGCGCTCGGCATCGCCGACGGGGAGCAGGTCCGGGTGACCTCACGGCGGGGCTCGATCGTGCTGGCAACGCGGGTGTCACACCGCGAGGCGCCGGGGAACTGCTTCATCCCGTTCCATTTCCGCGAGGCCGCCGCGAACCTGCTCACGATCGACGAGATCGACCCGATGGGCAAGATCCCCGAGTTCAAGTTCTGCGCCGTCCGGATCGAAGCTGCCGGGGAGCGAGCCTGATGGCGAAGGCCCAGGCCCAGGTTCCGGGCGTCGAGGCGCGAGCCGGCAGGTTCGATGGCCCGAGCCTGATCCCAGCTCTGCATGCGATCCAGGAGCGGGTCGGCTGGCTGCCCCGCGAGGAGCTGGTCACCCTGGCCCGGGACGTCCGCAGGCCGCTGTATGAGATCGAGGGGCTGATCTCGTTCTATCCCCACTTCCGGACCGAACCGCCCAAGCGGGTGGCACTGCACGCCTGCCGCGACCTGTCGTGCTGGCTGCAGGGCGCGGACGAGCGGATCGCCGCGCTCCGGGAACGCTATGGGCAGGACACCGAGATCGAGCTCGTCGAGGTGTCCTGCATCGGCCGGTGCGACGCGGCGCCCGCCCTGAGCATCAACGAGCACCCGGCCACGGCCGGCGAGGCGGACACCCTGGTCAGCGCGGCGCGCGAGGGCGAACCGCCGCCCGTGGCCACGCGCAGTTACGCGGGCGGCGGTGCCTGGCCCAATGATCCCTACTCGTCAGCGGGCGAACGCTACGGGCTGCTGCGCGCCGTGCTGGCCGGGGACGTGAACACCGGCCAGATCATCACCGCCCTGCAGGACTCCGGGCTCCGGGGGATGGGCGGCGCCGGTTTCCCCGCGGGCAGGAAGTGGGAACTGGTCGCGGCGCAGGTGGCCACGCCGAAATACGTGATCTGCAACGCCGACGAGTCAGAACCGGGGACGTTCAAGGACCGCCAGATCCTGGCCGAGGAACCGCACCTGGTGCTGGAAGGCATGCTGCTCGGGATGCTCGCGGTCGGGGCCGAGGAGGGCTGGGTCTTCATCCGGCACGAGTACGGCCCCGAAGAGGCGGTGATCCGCCGCGAGATCGAGTTGCTGCGGTCCGCCGGGCTGGCCGGGCCGGACGTGGCCGGCACCGGCAGGCGGCTGTCGGTTGAGGTGTTCACCTCGCCGGGCGGCTACATCCTGGGCGAGGAGTCGGCGCTGATCGAGTGCATGGAGGGGCACCGCGGGGAGCCGCGCAACAAGCCGCCGTTCCCCGGGGTGTACGGCCTGCACGGCCAGCCGACGCTGATGAACTCGGTCGAGACGTTCGCCCATGTCCCGATCATCGCCACCCGCGGCGCCGCCTGGTGGAAGGACCAGGGTGCCGGTGAGCACTCCGGCCTGAAGTTCTTCGCGGTATCGGGTCACGTGGAGCGCCCGGGGGTCTACTGCGTGCCGATGGGGACCACCGCCCGGCAGCTGCTGGAGCTGGCCGGGGGAGTCGCCGGCGGCAGGCCGCTCGGCGCCATCCAGCCGGGCGGCGCGTCCTCCAACTTCCTCGGGCCGGACCAGCTCGATGTGCCGCTCGACTTCGCGACGCTGGCCAAGGCCGGGTCGATGCTCGGGTCTGGTGCGCTGGTGGTGATGGCCGAGGGAACCGACCTGCTGGCCGCGGCCACGAACGTGCTGGCGTTCTTCCGCAACGAGTCGTGCGGCAAATGCGTTCCCTGCCGGGTGGGCTCCAGCAAGGCTCACCGGATTCTGTCCGGCCTGCTCGCCAATGGCGGCGGGCCCGCGGACGTGAACGGGGAGATCTCCCAGCTGGAGCAGGTGATGCGCCGGACCTCGATCTGCGGGCTGGGCCAGGTGGCGCTGGGCCCGGTGATGAGCGTCGCGAGGCTGGCTGGCAGTACCGGTCACGGCGCCGGGGACGCCCGGAACGGCACCGGGAGTGGCGACGGAGCCTGACCCGGCCACCCGCGCGGGGCGGGAGTTCTTCACCACCCGGACGGTCGGCGAGACGCTGGCCGGGTTCCGCCCGCCGCGGCGCACGCCCGCCGAGACCATACCGCTCGACCGGGCCACGCACCGGGTACCGGTGACGCCGGTCACGGCACCGCACGCGCTGCCCGGCTTCGCCCGCTCGACCGTGGACGGCTACGCCGTGCGGGCTGCCGACACCTACGGGGTCTCCGAGGGCCTGCCCGGCTACCTGCGGGTGGCCGGCGCCGTGGCGATGGGCGCGGAACCCGAGGTGGTGGTCGGCCCGGGAACGGTGGCGAGCATGCCGACCGGCGGCGTCCTGCCTGCTGGCGCGGACGCCGTGGTGATGATCGAGTACACGCAGGAGGCGATGGCCGACACCATCGAGGTGGTCAGGCCGGTCGCCCCCGGGGATGGTGTCGTGCGTGCCGACGAGGACGCCGCCCCCGGAGCCGAGCTGGTGCCGTCAGGCCGGCCGCTGCGGGCACAGGACCTCGGCATGCTGGCCGCCGCCGGGGTCACCAGCGTGACCGTCCACGCCCGCCCACGGGTGACGATCCTGTCCACCGGCGACGAGGTGGTGCCACCGGGCACCGCGGTGCTGCGCCCCGGCCAGGTACGCGACGCGTCGGCGGTCGCCCTCGCCGCGATGGTGGCCGATGCGGGCGGCGAGCCGGCCGCGGGCGGCATCGTGCCCGATGATCCGCAGGCACTCGAGGCCGCCCTGCGCGCCGCCCTCACGGCGAGCGACCTGATCGTGATCTCGGCCGGCTCCTCGGTCGGGGCGCGCGATGAGACAGCCGGTGTGGTGCGCCGCCTGGGCCAGCCCGGGATCTGGTGCCATGGCCTGGCGATCCGGCCCGGCAAGCCCACGCTGCTGGCCGACTGCGGCGGCGTGCCGGTCATCGGGCTGCCCGGAAACCCCCGCTCCGCGCTGGTGGTCTTCCGGCTGATCGGAATCCCCCTGGTGCGGCTGGTGGGCGGCTGCACGATGCCGCCACCCGAGCCGGCCGTCCGGGCGCGGCTCGCACGTGACCTGGCCTCGGCCACCGGCCGCCTGGACATCGTCCAGGTCCGTGTGCACGACGGCATCGCCACCCCGCTCTTCGGGCTCTCCGCGCTGCTGTCCGTGCTCACCGCTGCCGACGGGTACGTGATCGTGCCCGAGGAAGCGACCGGCCTCGACGCAGGCGCCGAGGTCGAGGTCACCTTGTATCGTTGACCGAGGTCATGGCAAATAGCCCATTCATCCGCGACGTACCCGCCGCCCGCGCCCTGGACGCCTGGCGCAGTGCACGTGAGGCCGCGGGCTGCCCGGCCAGGCTGCCCGCGGTACGGGTCCGGGTGGAGGACGCCGCCGGGCTGGTGACCGCCGGGCCGGTGTGGGCCACCCGCTCCTCCCCGCCATTCGATGCGGCCGGCATGGACGGGATCGCGGTGCGGGCCGCTGACACCCTCGGCGCGAGCGAGACCACGCCGGTCTACCTGCGGCCTGACGCCTACGACGTGGTCGACACCGGCGATCCGATGCCCGACGGGCGCGACGCGGTAGTAATGCGCGAACATGTGCACTACAGCGGCGAGGACGCCGAGCTGCGCACAGCCGTGCCGCCCTATCAGCACGTGCGCTCGATAGGCGAGGACGTGAGCACCGCCGAGCTGCTGCTGCCCGAAGGTCACCGGCTGCGGGCCACCGACGTCGCCGCCGCCGCCGCGGCCGGCGCCACGCACCTGCTGGTCCGGCGCCGCCCGGTGGTCACCATCCTGCCGACCGGGGACGAGGTACGGCCGATCGGTGAGCAGACCGGTGCCGGGCAGATCATCGACACCAACTCACTCATGCTCGCCACCCAGGCGCGCGAAGCCGGCTGTGAGGCGCACTGCCTGCCGATCGAGCCGGATGACCCGGCCGGCATCGCCGGCGCGGTCAGCGCCGCGGTCGCCGGCTGTGACCTGCTCATCGTGGTGGCCGGCTCGAGCGCGGGCCGCGACGACTACACGGCCCGCGTGGTAGCCGAGCTCGGGACGCTGACCGTGCACGGCGTCGCCGTCCGGCCAGGCCACCCGGTCGTGCTCGGGGTGGTCGGGCGCACTCCCGTCCTCGGCGCGCCCGGGTACCCGGTGTCCGCCGCGCTGACGTTCGACATCTTCGCCGAGCCGCTGCTCGCCGAACTGGAGGGAGCCGCACCCCGCAGGCGCCCGCGGGCCACGGCGCGGCTGGCCCGCAAGCTCGCCTCGCCGCTCGGCATGGACGACTGGGTGCGGGTGCGGCTGGGCAAGGTGGGCGGCACGCTGGTCGCCACCCCGCTGCCGCGCGGCGCCGGCGTGCTGACCTCCCTGGTCCGTGCCGACGGGCTGCTCGTCGTCCCGGCCGGGCTCGAGGGCCATCATCCCGGCGAGCAGGTCGAGGTCGAACTGCTGCGCGGCATCGACGAGATCTCCCGCACGATCGTCGCCATCGGCTCGCACGACCTTGTCCTCGACCTCGCCGCCTCCGCCCTGCGGGCGCAAGACCCGCTGCTCACCCTGGCCTCCTCGAACGTGGGCTCCCTCGGCGGGCTGGTGGCCCTGCGGGACGGGCTGTGCCACATCGCCGGATCCCACCTGCTGGACCCGGCCACCGGGGAGTACACGCTGCCCTATCTCGACCGCATCCTGCCCGGTGCCGACGTGGCCGTCGTCCGGCTCGTGCACCGCGATCAGGGGCTGATAGTCGCCGGCGGCAACCCGCTGGGCCTGACCGGGATCAAGGATCTGACCGGCCCGGGTGTGCGCTACATCAACCGCCAGCGCGGCGCGGGCACCCGGGTGCTGCTCGACCACGAGCTGGGCCGGCACGGGATCAGCCCGGACGCCGTGGATGGCTACGCCCGCGAGGAGCCCACGCATCTGGCGGTGGCCGCGGCGGTCGCCGCCGGGCGCGGTGACGCAGGCATGGGGATCATGGCGGCGGCGCGGGCGTTCGGCCTCGGCTTCATACCGGTCACGCGGGAGCCTTACGACCTGGTGGTGACCCCGGAGGCCATGGAAAGCCCGCTGCTGGCCCCGCTGTGGGCGCTGCTGCGCTCCGGCCAGTTCCAGGCGGCGGTCACCGATCTCGGCGGTTACACGACCGATGAGATGGGCCGGCGTATCAGGTGACCCTGCGCGCAGGGGGCCATGGCCACCAGACCCGCCAGCACCGTCAGCCCGGCCAGCAGGTAGAGGCTCCCGGTCAGCCAAGCGATCGCGTGCCAGTGGTACTCGCTGTCCCACAGGTGATCGCCGGCCACCCCCGGGGTGTGCGGGGCGGCCCAGATCAGGCCCCAGGGCAGCCCCGGCGGTGGCGGCCAGCGGACCGGCCAGGCGGCGAACATCAGGACCACCGCCGCCACCGGTGCCCAGGCCGCCCTGGCCCACCAGACCCGGTGCTGCCCCGCCCCGTGCTGCCCCGCCCCGTGCTGGCCCACCCCGTGCTGGCCTGCCCGGACCGCGGCGTCGGCCAGCACAGCGAGCACGGGCGCTACCCACACCCAGTGGTGGTCCCAGCTCACCGGTGACACCAGCAGCCCGGTCAGCGCACAGGTGACCCAGCCGAGCACCGGGCGGCCATTGCGGTGCCAGCAGGCCGCCGCCGCCAGGCCGGAGGCGCCCACCAGCGCGGCGGCGGCCAGCCACCACGGCGTGGCGGCGGCGACCCCGCCGGCCTCGCGGGAGAGCATGCCGAGCAGGGACTGGTTGGCGACGAACCCCACGAAGCCGGTCCGGCCGGCCCGCAGGAAGACGCCGCCCAGCCACCACTGGGACGACGCCGCCGGCAGCGCGGCCCAGCCCGCCGTCACCGTCACCGCGAACGTGGCCAGGCACACCGCGGCCTGCCGCCACCGGCCGGTGAGCACCAGGTATGGCAGGAAGATGAGCGGGACGAGCTTGATCCCGGCGGCCAGCCCGATCCCCGCGCCCTGCCACCAGCGCCGGCCCGGCTGGCACACGTCCCACACCACCAGGGCCATGAGCAGCACATCGACCTGGCCCCAGTGCAGAGCCCGCTGCACCGGCTCGGACCAGAACGCGATCGCGGTGACGGCCATCGCGGCGCCGAGGCGGCGGCGCCCGGCCCAGCCGAGCGCGCCAAAGGTGAGCCAGACCGCCAGCCCCAGCGCCAGCACGCCCGCCGCTGTCATCACAGCGCCCAGGACAACCCAGGGCACCCGCCCGATCGCCGCGAACAGCAGGGCGGCGAACGGCGGGTAGGTGAACCGCATCCCCGGCTGGAACTGCCAGTGGTACAGCGTGGCCGGGGCATCGCGCGCCACCCGCCCGGCGGCCAGGTAGAGCCGCAGGTCAAGCCAGCTCAGCAGCTCGGCCCGGGGGTGGGTGAGCAGGTTGCCGGCATAGGCACCGGCCGCACAGGTGAGCGCGCCCGCCCCGGCCGCCAGCACCCGCCAGCCTCCAGCCGTGCCCATGCGGGCCCGGCCCATGCGGGCCCGGCGCGTGCTGGCCCGGCCCGTGCTGGCGGCACCCGTGCTGGCTGGCGAGGCGGACGAGATGGCGGGAGATGGCGGAACCGGCTGGATGACCCTGGAGCTGGTCGGCAGCACGTATCAGTCCTTCCGGGCTGGGTTGCCCCCGATCGTCCCAGCCGGCAGGGAAGGACCTGGTTATGGGGAGGACAAGTCGCGGTTAGCTGGCCCCGGCGGATCCAGCACCACGACGTCCGCCACCACACATGCGACGTTGTCCGGGCCGCCGGCCTGATTGGCCAGCCCGATCAGCCGCTGCACCGCCTGCTCCGGGCCCGGGCTGGCGGGCAGGTCAGCGGCGCTTGACGGCCTGGAGCGTATAGCTGTGCGGCAGCCGCCAGGGGCGGTCGGCCACCCGCCACTCGCCGTCGGCCAGCTGCTCCATCTGGCCCGGCAGCGCCTCCCAGGGCACGCTGTCGTGCTCGGCCAGCCCGGTCAGATCCATCCCGGCGTCGAGCAGCGCGCTGACGATCTCCCCGAGGCCGTGGTTCCATTCCTGGGTCCGGTTATGGGTGAAGACGGCGCCGGTCTCGACATACGTCCCGCCGCCCTCGAAGACCATCGGCTCCGCCCGCTCGAAGTAGGGGTACTTCACGACGAGCAGCTTGTCGGACCGCTCGTCGTCGAGCGACCACAGCATCGGGTGGCCCTCGCGCAGGAACAGGCGCCCGCCCGGGCGCAGCAGGCCGGCCACCTGCCCGGCCCACCGCCGCACGTCCGGCAGCCAGCACAGGGCACCGATTCCCGTGTAGACCAGGTCGAACGCTGCCGCGCCGAGGACGGTGACCGCGTGGTAGACCTCCGATTCCGCAAAACGCACATCGGCGCCGGCCAGGCCGGCGATCCGCCGTGCCTGTGCCAGCGAAGCGGGGGAGAAGTCCAGCCCGGTCATGGTGGCGCCGAGACGGGCCAGCGAGATCGTGTCGGTGCCGATATGGCACTGGAGATGGGCGCCGCGCAGGCCACTGACGTCACCCAGCAACGGCAGGTCGAAGCGGACGACCTGGCTGAGGAAGGCTGGATCGGCGGCGAACTGGCCCACCTCGTAGCCGGGGGATGCCGCGTGTGCGTCCGCCCGGTCGTCCCAGTTCGCGCGGTTAAGCTCGCGATAGTCAGCCATGTGCTCATGATTCCACGCGAGGTCAGCCGCCGGACCGGGCCGCGGCGGCGCGGGGCGCCCGTCAGACTCCGAAGATGACCCCGGTCAGCCCCTCTGACTCCTGCCACAGCCGCCGCTGTGCCTGGCTGTCCCGCGCGCGGGCGGTGCCCGACACCAGCCGCGGGTACCCCATCATCTCCAGCCAGCCGCCGGGGCCGTAATACTGGCCGCCACGCGCGGCCGGGTCGGTGGCCGCCCGCAGCGTCGGCAGCGCACCCATGGCCGCGCTCTGCGCGAACGGCCGCCCGAACGTGCGGCTGCCCAGCTCCAGCCCGGCCGGCAGGTGGCGGGTGAGGCTGGTTCGGGCGGTCCCCGGATGAGCGGCGAGCGCCGCTGTCGGCACGCCAGCGGCTGCCAGCCGCCGCTGCAGCTCGTAGCTGAACATCAGGTTCGCCAGCTTCGACTGGGCATAGGCGGCCACCCGCCGGCAGCGCCGCTGGGAGGCCAGGTCGGCGAAGTCGATCCGGCCAACCTTGTGCATATTGCTGCTCACGGTCACCACCCGCGAGCCCGGGACGGTCAGCAGCCGGTCCAGCAGCAGCCCGGTCAGCGCGAAGTGGCCCAGGTGGTTGGTGCCGAACTGCAGCTCGAAACCGTCGGCGGTGGCGCTGTAGGGCGGGAACATCACGCCCGCGTTGTTGATGAGCAGGTCCAGCCGCTCGTGACCGGCCCGGATCTCCTGCGCGGCCTCGGTGACCGAGGCCAGCGAGGCCAGGTCCAGCCGTACCACGGTGACGCTGGCGCCCGGCGCGGCGGCCGTGATCCGGTCCGCGGCATCCTTGCCCCGCTGCGGATCCCGGCAGGCCAGCACCATGGCCGTCCCACGCTGGGCGAGCACCGTGGCCGCCTCGAACCCGATCCCGGAGGTGGCACCGGTCACCACGGCCGTGCGGCCGGCCTGGCTGGGCACGTCCATGCTGGTCCAGTGGGCAGGTACCCGGCCCATCGCATCCGCTGCCTTCCTGCCCGCCCGGGCACCCTCACCCCGCGCCCAGGCTACGCTCTGTCCATGGCCCTGCACATGCCCACGGCCCTGCATATGCCCACGGCCCTGCATATCCCCAGCCCGCCGGTCAACGGCTTCTATGTCGGCCCGGCCTTCATCCACTTCTACGGGCTGATGTACGTGGTGGGGATCACGCTGGCCATCCTGATCACCCAGCGGCGCTGGAAAGCGGTGGGCGGCGACCCCGGGCTGGTCGGCGACGTCGCCATCTGGGGGGTGCCGGCCGGGATCATCGGCGGCCGCATCTACTTCGACCTCACCACCCCCAAGTACATCCCGCACCACTGGTACGGCGTGTTCGCCGTCTGGGACGGCGGCCTCGGTATCTGGGGCGGCATCGCGCTGGCCACCGTGGTGGGGGCGTGGCGGGTGCGCCGGCACGGCGCGAGCGTGGGCCTGTTCATGGACGCGGCGGCGCCGGCCCTGCTGGTGGCGCAGGCGATCGGCCGGATCGGCAACTACTTCAACAAGGAGCTGTTCGGCGGCCCGACCAGCCTGCCCTGGGGGCTCGAGGTCCCGCTGGCCTACCGGCCGGCCGGGTACGCGGCCTACAGCACCTTCCAGCCGACCTTCCTGTACGAGCTGATCTTCAACCTCGCGCTCGCGGCCTTCCTGGTGTGGCTCGGCCACCACCGGCCGGTCAAGCCGCCGGGCCTGTTCGCGCTCTACGTCACCGGCTACTCGGCGTTCCGGATCGTCGAGGAGTCGCTGCGGGTGGACCCGTCCGAGCACTTCCTCGGGCTGCGGCTGAACATGTACGTCGCGAGCATCCTCACCCTGGCCGGCATCGCCTGGTTCTGGCGCTCCCAGCGCCGGCAGGCGGCACCGGCCCAGCCCGCCGGCGGCGACGGCGAGACGGCCCCAGACAGCGAGGATCCAGCGCCCGGCGCGGACGCCAGCACTGGCGCGGCCGGGGTGAGCGCTGGCCAGGCCGAGCTGAACAGCCCGAACACACCCACCTAGCGCCCGCGAGCACGCCGGGTCCGGGCCTGGCTGAGCACGGCCAGGTCATCTCATTATCCGGACAGATACGATCAGCATGTGAGCCAACCTGGTGACGACGGGCACCTGGCCGGACGCGGAACCCGGCGCTGGCTGGTGCTGGCGGCCGGCACCCTCGCACTGACCGCCGGCGCCTGCTTCCAGTACGGGCTGGCCTACCTCATCCCCGCCCTGCGCGCCGGCGGCCTGACGCTGGCGCAGGCCGGGGTACTGGTCGCCTGCCCGACCGCTGGCCTCCTGCTCACCCTGGTCGCCTGGGGCGCGGCCGCGGACCGCTGGGGCGAGCGGCGGGTGCTGGCCACCGGGCTGACCCTGGCCGGCCTGGTGCTGCTGGCGGCGATCGGCACCCACAGCACCGTCGCCCTGGGTGGCTGCCTGGTCCTGGCCGGGGCCGCCGGGGCCTCGGTCTACGCCGCCAGCGGGCGGCTCATCCTGGGCTGGTTCGCCACCCGCGAGCGCGGGCTGGCCATGGGCATCCGGCAGAGCGCGCAGCCGCTGGGGGTGGCGGCCGCCGCCCTCGCCCTGCCCACACTGGCGGCCCGCGGGCTGGCGGCCGCGCTGACCTTCCTGGGCGCGTTCTGCCTGCTGGCCGCCGTAGTGGTGGTCATCGTCGTGCGCGACCCGGACCGCGCCGGGTGGGCCGGGACCCGGGACGCGACCCAGCCGGGGTCGCCGTACCGGACGCCCGTGCTGTGGCGGATCCACGCCGCGAGCGCACTGCTGGTCGTGCCGCAGTTCACCGTCGCCACCTTCGCACTGGTCTTCCTCATCGACACCCGCGGCTGGGCGCCGGCACCGGCCGGGTCGCTGCTGGCGGTGGCGGCCGCGGGCGGGGCCGCCTCCCGGCTGGTGGCCGGGCACTGGTCGGACCGGGTGGGCAGCCGGATGGGCCCGATGCGGATGCTGGCCCTGGCCACCACGGCGGTGCTGCTGACGCTGGCACTGGCCGGGCTGGCCAGGTCCGCGCTCGCGGTGCCGCTGCTGCTCGCCGCCGCCGTGCTGGCCGTGAGCACCAACGGCCTCGCCTTCACCGCCGTGGCCGAGTACGCCGGGCCGGCCTGGGCCGGCCGCGCTCTCGGCATCCAGAACACCGGGCAGAACGCGGTCGCGGCGCTGACCCCGCCCGCAGTGGCGCTGCTCATCGGGATGGCGGGCTACCCGGCCGCCTTCGCCGCGGCCGGTGTCCTGCCGCTGGCCGCCGCCGCCCTGGTGCCGCTGGCCGCCGAACGCCGGCGGAACTACCGGGACAGCGAAGCGAGCACGGCCACCGGGTCCTGACCGGGCAGCCGGTCCAGCACCGGCGCCCAGAAGTCAGCTCCCGGTGCGGCCTCCACCAGCAGCCGGGAACCGTCCCGCCAGGCCGCGTCGAACGCCAGCCGCCAGGAGTGCAGCAGGGTGCGGGGAGCTCCGGCGGTCCCGAACAGCGGGTCGCCCGCGACCGGGTGGCCGATCCAGGCCAGGTGGACCCGGATCTGGTGGCGGCGGCCGGTCACCGGCCGGACGGCGAGCAGCGCGTGCCCGGCGTCCTGCCACAGCGTGGTGAAGGTCGTCACCGACGGATAGCTGCGCACGTGGCCGAACACCGCCTGCTCCGGGACCGACCAGGTGCCCTGACCGGGGCCGGCGGCGATGCTGGCCCGGGGCGCGGCCACCCGGACCCGGTTCTTGCGGCCCACGCTCAGGGGCAGGTCGATGCTGCCCTGGGCGGGCAGGCCGCCGGGGGTGGCGATGGCCAGGTAGGTCTTGTCCGCGGTGCGCCGCGCGAACTGCCGGGTGAGATCGCCGTGCCAGCGCAGCTCCTTGGCGAACAGGACGACGCCGGATGTCACCTTGTCGATCCGGTGTACCGGGAACAGCTGCTCGCCGGCCTCGGCGGCCAGCCGCACCAGGTCGGTGCCGTGCCGCTCACCCATGACCGAGATCCCGGCCGGCTTGTCCAGCGCCAGCACCGCGCCGTCTTCCAGGACCACCCGCCCGGACCGCAGCCGCGCCCACTCGCTCACCCGGCCATCTTCCCGCCTGTCACCGGTCCAGGCAGAATCGGCAGTGCCGGAGCGTGCCGCCACGGCGGTGCGCACCGGGAAGGAGGTGGGCGCCATGCCGGACACCACACTGGCAGCCACGGGCCCGGGCGGGGCGCCCGTGTGCGGACTGGACCCGTTTTCCGACGAGTTCCTGCGCGACCCGTTCGCCTGTCACACCCAGCTGCGCGAGACGGGCCCGGTCGTGTGGCTGGATCGTTATGCCATCTGGGGCATGGCCCGCTACGGCGAGGTGCACGAGGCACTGCGGGACTGGGAGACGTTCTGCTCGTCGGCCGGGGTGGGCCTGAGCGACTTCCGCAAGGAGAAGCCGTGGCGGCCGCCCAGCCTGCTGCTGGAGGCCGACCCGCCGGAGCACTCGCGGGCCCGCAAGGCGGTCGCCCGGGCGCTGTCCCCGCGCACGATCCGCGACCTGCGCGCGGATTTCGCCCGCGCCGCCGACGACCTGGTCACCGAGCTGCTCGCACGCGGCACCGTGGACGGCGTCACCGACATCGCGCAGGCCTACCCGCTGCGGGTGTTCCCGCAGGCGGTCGGCGTCACCGAGGACTGCGGCGAGCAGCTGCTCGCCTATGGGGACATGGCGTTCAACGCCTTCGGCCCGCGCAACCACCTGCAGCAGACGTCCATGGCGCAGGCCCAGCCGGTCGCGGCGTGGATCGCCGCGCACTGCACCCGGGAAGCGCTCACCCCGGGCGGGCTGGGGGACCGCGTCTACGCCAGCGCCGATGAGGGCACGCTGACGCAGGACGAGGCCGCCCTGCTGGTCCGCTCGCTGCTCACCGCCGGGGTGGACACGACGGTCATCGGCCTGGGCTGCGCGCTGGACTGCCTGGCACGCGACCCGTCCCAGTGGCGGCTCCTGCGCGAGAACCCGTCGCTGGCCGGGCAGGCATTCGAGGAAACCCTTCGCTATGCCTCTCCGGTCCAGACGTTCTTCCGCACGACCACGCGCGCGGTGGAGGCCGGCGGGGTGCGGATCGGCGCGGGGGAGAAGGTGCTGCTGTTCCTGGCCGCGGCCAACCGGGACCCGCGCCGCTGGCCGGACCCGGAGCGCTTCGACATCACCCGCCGCGCCAACGGCCACGTGGGCTTCGGTTACGGCATCCACGCCTGCGTGGGTGCCGCCTTCGCCCGGCTGGAGGGAGAGGAGCTGCTGGCGGCGCTGGCCCGCCAGGTGGAGTCGCTGACGCCGGCCGGCGAGCCGCGCCGCCGTCTCAACAACACCCTCAGCGGGTTCGCGTCCCTGCCGCTGACGCTGACGGGACCGCGGTGAGGTCCGCCGCCTCGTCCTCGCCCTGGGCACGCCACCACTGCTGGCCCGGCCCGGGCAGCGTGTAGATCGGGTCGTAGTAGGCGTACTCGCGGGACAGCGCCAGCGGGTCGCCGGACTCCACCCCGGTCCGGTAGTTCTTGGTCCAGTAGGAGATGCCCAGCTCGGTGTCGTACCGGGAGACCTGGTGCACCCAGCGCTTGCCGACGTACGGCACGTCGCACACGATCCGCGGGGTGGCGAAGCCGGGCAGGTAGCCCATGATCTGGTGCTGTAGCCGCTGTGCCTCGGCGAGCGAGAGCCGCCAGTGCTCGCTGCCCGGGATCATGTCGCACATGTAGAGGTAGTAGGGCATGATCTTCGCCTCGTCGAGCAGGACGAAGCTGAGGTCGAGCAGCGCCTGCGGGCTGTCGTTCACCCCCCGCAGCAGCACCCCCTGGTTGCGGACGTCGCGGATACCGGTGTCGAGCATGGCCTGGGCGGCGCGGGCCACCAGCGGGGTCACCGACTGGGCCGCGTTCACGTGGGTGTGGATGGCGATGCTGACGCCGCGCTCGCGGGCGCGGGCGCCGAGCCGCTCCATGCCGGCCCGCACGTCGTCGCCGAGCCAGTGCTGGGGCAGGGCCATGAGCGCCTTGGTCGCGAGCCGGATGTCGCGGACGTTGTCCAGGTCGAGCAGGTCGGTGACGAAGGCCTCCAGCCGGGGCCAGGGCAGGTTGGCCACGTCACCGCCGGAGACCACCACGTCCCGCACCCCGGGGGTGGCCTTCAGGTAGGCGATCATCGCGGCCAGCCGGTCGTCCCTGGCCAGGCCGAACTTGAGCTTGCCGACCGTGGGGGTCGGGTTGCCGACCAGGTCCATCCGGGTGCAGTGGCCGCAGTACTGCGGGCAGGTGGGCAGCACCTCGGCGAGCACCTTGGTGGGGTACCGGTGGGTGAGGCCCTCCACCGCCCACATCTCCGCCTCGTGCAGTGAGTCCCGCGACGCCTGCGGGTGCGACGGCCAGTCGGGCCGCCGGTCGCTGAACACCGGGATCATGTACCGGCGGACGGGGTCGGCATAGCAGGCATCGGTGAAGCCTGGCTGGCCAGGGTCCGCGGCCACGGCCATGGTGTTGACCATCTGCGGCGGCACCAGCATCGACATGGTGGCCCGCTCGCGCTGATCACGCTCCAGGTCCGCGCAGAACGCCTCGGTCAGGCCCGGGCCGGCCACCTCGCGCAGCTGCCGCACGTTCTTGACGCAGTGGGCCCGCTGCCACTGCGCGGACTCCCACTCCTGCGTGCTCACGCCGGCCCAGCCAGGGAACCGGCGCCAGTCCGGCTCGGTCAGCTCCCTGCGGCGGTAGGCGTATGGCTGGTCGATCACGGGACCCCCACCCTGTTGCCCGCGGCTGCCCTGTGCTGTTAGCTACCCGGACCGCGGCTGTCCGGACGATAGCCTTACATCATAGGATTACGCGATAGAAGCTTGTGCGCTAGTAATCTCTTACAACAAGAATTCTTGAATCGGCCACCGATTGCGCGTGGCAGGCCGGAAGGACTGGGCGTGACCGGATCGCGGGCTGGATCTCCGCTCGGGCTGCACCGGGTGCTGGCCCCGGCAGGCGTGCTGCCGCAGGCGGCCTGGCGGCTGGACCCGGGGCCCGGGCTCTGGCCGGACGAGGTGCGGGTCCGGGTGGAACGGCTCAACCTGGACGCGGCCTCGTTCCGCCAGTTGCGCGAATCCACCGGTGGCGGCGCGGCGGACATGCGCGCGGCGGTCTGCCAGATCGTGGCCGAGCGCGGCAAGATGCAGAACCCGGTGACCGGCTCGGGCGGCATGCTCACCGGCGTGGTGGACGAGGCCGGGCCGGACTCACCGCTCGGGCTGGTGGCGGGCGACCGGGTCGCCACCCTCGTCTCGCTCAGCCTCACCCCGCTGGTGATCACCGACGGCCTGGCGGACTGGGACGGGCATGCGGAGCAGGTGCCCTGCCAGGGGCACGCGATCTTGTTCGGCCGCTCGATCGCCACCGTGCTCCCCGGCGACCTGCCCGGCCCGCTGGCACTGGCGGTCCTGGACGTGTGCGGCGCCCCGGCCCTGACCAGCCGGGTGGTCGCGCAGGCGGCCGTGGCCGGGGCCGCGCCGGTGGTGGCGGTGCTCGGGGCGGCCGGCAAGAGCGGCAGCCTGTCGGCGGCGGCGGCGCGGCGGGCCGGGGCGGGCCTGGTCATCGGCGTGGTGCGCAGCGAAGCGGAAGCCGCGGCCCTGCGCGCCGCAGGGCTCACCGACCAGGTGGTGATCGCCGACGCGCGGGACCCGGTCGCCTTGGCGGCCGCGGTGCACGGCGCCGGCGGCCCGGCCCAGGTGAGCGTGGTCTGCGTGGACGTGCCCGGATGCGAGGGCGGCGCGGTGCTGGCCACCGCGGACGGCGGGACGGTGATCTTCTTCTCGATGGCCACCTCGTTCACGGCCGCGGCGCTGGGCGCGGAAGGGGTCGCGGCCGACGTCACCATGCTGATCGGCAACGGGTATGTACCTGGGCACGCCCGCCTCGCGCTGGACCTGGTCCGCGCCGAGCCGGGAGTCCTTGGCATCTTCGAGGCCCGGGTCAGCGGGAGCACCCCGGACAGCAGGGAGGTGGACGCGTGACTGGTCAGGGCTCCAAGCTGGGGCTGGACCCGGCCATGATCCGGGCGGCCAGGGAACTGGCGGCGATCGCGGGCCAGCCGATCGTGGACATGGCCCGCACGCACACCACCGTGTCGGTGGAGCGGGCGGTGCTGCGGCTGGCCGGCCTGGACGGGGCCGACCCTGACGGCATGCCCTGGGTGAACCGGCTGGTGGACGCGGTGCGCGAGACCACCGGGCTGGAGCACGGGGTGGCACTGCCGGCCTGGGACGCGCTGGCCGCCGGGGGCTACCCCGACCTGGCCACCCTCGCCAGGGACGCCTCAGCGGGCGCGGTGAAGTTCCGGCTGCCGGAGGGCCGGGACGCGGCAGCGGCACAGGCGGCCGCCCGCGCCGCCCTGGCGCAGGGGTTCGCCGTCATCGACGCCCGGCGGGCGCAGCGGTCCGCGATGATCGGCGCCACCGCCGACCCGGCCCAGCCGTGGATCTACCTGATCGTCGCCACCGGCGACATCCACGAGGACATCCCCCAGGCGCAGGCCGCCGCCCGGGAGGGGGCGGACGTCATCGCGGTGATCCGCTCCACCGGCCAGTCCCTGCTCGACTACGTGCCTGAGGGCGCCACCCGGGAGGGCTTCGCGGGCACCTACGCCACCAGGGAGAACTTCCGGCTGATGCGGGCCGCGCTCGACGACGTGTCGCGGGAGCTGGGACGGTACGTCCGGCTCACGAACTACGCCTCCGGGCTGTGCATGCCCGAGATCGCCGCCCTGGCTGGCCTCGAACGGCTCGACATGATGCTGAACGATTGCATGTACGGGATCATCTTCCGCGACATCAATCCCCGCCGTACCTTCATCGACCAGCGGTTCTCCCGCCAGGTCCACGCCCGGGCCGGGATCATCATCAACACCGGCGAGGACAACTACCTGACCACGGCCGACGCCGTGGACGCCGCCCACACGGTGGTCGTCAGCCAGCTGCTCAACGAGTTCTTCGGCGCCGAGGCCGGGCTGGCCGACTGGCAGCTGGGCCTGGGGCACGCGTTCGAGATCAACCCGGAGGTGCCGGACTCGTTCCTGCTCGAACTGGCCCACGCCCAGCTGGTCCGGGAGCTGTTCCCGGACGCGCCGCTGAAGTACATGCCGCCGACCAAGCACATGACCGGCAACGTGTTCGGTGGCTTCCTGCTCGACGCCTTCTTCAACCTGGCCGGCGTGATGACCGGCCAGTCGATCCTGCTGGTCGGCATGATGACCGAGGGCATCCACACCCCGTTCCTGTCTGACCGGGACCTGGCGCTGGAGAACGTCCGGTACGTGGCCCGGGCCGCGGGCAAGCTGGGCGAGAACTTCCGCCCCCCGCCCGGCGGCTTCGTGCAGCTGCGCGCGCAGCACGTGCTGGCCGAGGCGGTCGACCTGCTGCGCCGCATCGGCGGCCACGGGCTGCTCAACGCGATCGCCGACGGCACGTTCGGCATCACCCGCCGCCCCGCCGACGCCGGCCGCGGCCTCGACGGCGTCGTCAAACGCGCGGATGGCTACTTCAACCCGGCCGCCGAGCTCCTCGAGAGGGCCCAGTCGTGACCGGTCAGGTGATCAGGCCCTACGGGGACACCACCGGCGACGGCCGGGTCCAGCTGTCGTTCACGCTGCCGGTCCCGTTCGGCACCGAGCAGGAGCGGGCGCTCGCCGAGGGCGCCGCACTGCAGCTGGCCGCCAAGATGGGCCTGGACCCGGCGATGGTGGTGCATGCCAAGGGGGTCGGCCCCGCGTTCACGTTCTTCATCGTCTACGGCCGGGTGAGCCACCTGGTGGACCTGTCACAGGTCACCGTGGCCGAACGCGAGTTCCCGGTGCTGCCCGCCGCCGACATCAACCTGCGCATCAGGTCCGGGCTCGGGCGGGCACTGGTGGTGCTCGGTGCCTGCATCGGCACCGACGCGCACACCGTCGGGATCGACGCGATCCTCAACGTCAAGGGCCACGCGGGGGAGAAGGGCCTGGAGTACTACCGGGAGATCCGGGTGGTGAACATGGGTGCCCAGGTGGACGTGGCCGACCTGGTCGCCCGCGCGCAAGCCGAGCGGGCCGACGCGGTGCTGGTCAGCCAGGTCGTCACCCAGCGCGACGCCCATCTGTCCGGGGCCCGGGAGCTGGCGGAGGCCTTCTCCTCCTGGGAGCCCGGCGCGGGCGGCAGCCGCCGCCCGCTGCTGGTGGTCGGCGGGCCCCGGTTCGACCCCACCATGGCGGCCGAGCTCGGCGTGGACCGGATCTTCGGCCGGGGCACCACTCCCCGCGAGGTCGCCAGCTACCTGGTGCACGCCCTCATCGGCGAGCAGTCATGACCGGCGCCGGCCCGCGCGAGGGCCTGTCGGTCACCCACCGCCGCTACGTGCCGGCCAGCCACGCCCACTACGGCGGCAACCTGGTGGACGGCGCCTACGTGCTCGGCCTGTTCGGCGACGTGGCCACCGAGCTGGCGATCCGCACCGACGGCGACGAGAGCCTGCTCGCCTCCTACTCCGATGTCCAGTTCCGCGCGCCGGTCCTGGCCGGCGACGTGATCGAGGCGACAGCGACCGTCATCAGGGCCGGCCGCCGCAGCCGCGACCTAGCCTTCGAAGCCCGCGTCGTCTGCCGCGCGGACCCGGGACGTGGACCATCGGCATCGAATGTGCTGGACGAGCCGATCACCGTCGTCACGGCAACCGGGACCGTCGTCGTCCCGGCGGGGAACTAGCACTCAACCGGCACCGCGTCCCCAGAAACCTGGCACTCGCTAGTGATTGCATGCCTCTAGAAAATGAGAGTGAGTGTGGCACTGCCGACGCTGGCAGTGTCGCTGCACGCGTCCGCGACCGATCTGCAGTGGTTCATCTCCGCCTACACGCTGGCCCTGGCGGTGGCGCTGCTGCCGGGCGGGCTGCTCGGGGACCGGTTCGGGCGCAAGAAGATCATGCTCGGGGCGCTGACGCTGTTCGGGCTGGGGTCGGTGGCGTGCGCCGCGGCGCCGTCAGCCGGCTGGTTCATCGCCGAGCGGAAGAAGGCCAGGACGCGTGCTGCCATCCGGGAGCACGCGTTCGCGCTGTTCCGCGAGCAGGGCTACGACGCCACCACGGTCGAGCAGATCGCCGGGGCCGCCGAGGTCTCCCCGAGCACGTTCTTCCGGTACTT
>DATKRG010000055.1:0-1829 GCA_035532275.1 Streptosporangiaceae bacterium
GTGCCGGGTGTGGCCTGCTCGTGTCAATCTTCGGCTGCACCCGTACCGCCCTCTGAGTCGTCATGCTGGCCGCTCTGACCGTTCCTGGGACGAAATCCTACGTCCGCGTGGATTGCCCGGTGCTCATGGCAGCTACAGGCCGGGCCGGGTAGTCCGGCTGGTGGACCCGGCCGGCCACGGCCAGCACGGCGGTGACCACGGCGGCCAGCACGACTACCAGGCCCAGCCGGGTGGCCGCCGACCGCCCGGCAGCTGTGGCGCCTGGCTGAGTGGGTTGCTTCACATTCGCCCCTAGCCGTCTCGCCGGATGAGGCCTAGTGTCTTTGTTGTGACTTACCGTGATCGGTCCGTCGCAGGGGGGCAGGAGGGGGCAACCCCGTCGGCCAGGGCTGCGGGCCCAGATGAGATTGTCCTATCAGCACCAGGCGGCCAGCCGTGCAGCGACCGGGCCCACCACAACCAGGGCCGGGCAGCGGCGGTCGTGGTCAGCTTCGGGCAGCTCGGCACCCCGGGACAGGACTACCTGTGGCGGGAATGCTGGGGACGGTCCTATCCCATGTGCCGTGCCTGCTGGGACCGGACCCGCGCGACCGCCCACATGTACCGGCCGGCGCTGACGGTCACCGACCTCACTGGGGCCTGACCGTCACCGGCCTCGCCGGGGCGTGACTCCGCCGGTGCGGTGGGTCCGGGTTCGCGGGTTCCGGGTTTACGGCTTGCGGCCGATCCCGCCGTACCAGCTGACTTCCGCGGGCAGCGGCCGCGGACCGGTCCCGTCGGGCCGCCACTCCGACACCAGCACAACCCCCGGATCAATCATGCTCAAACCCGGGAACGCGAGTTCGGTGAAGTCGTCGACCGGCCGGGCCTGGGCCGGCACCCCGCCTGCCCGGTACACGCGCTCCAGCCCGCCCACCCCTTCCGGGTCGAGTTCCGGGCTGACATGGGAGGCGACCAGATAGCTGCCGGAGGGCAGGGCATCGACCAGTGTGGCGACGGTCCCGGCCGGATCGTCGCTGTCGGCGAGGAAATGCAGAATCGCCACCAGCATGAGGGCGACCGGCTGGCTGAAGTCGAGAGCGTCCCGCACGGTCGCGCTGGACAGGATGCTTTCCGGCTGGCGCAGGTCTGCCTCGATGTAGGCGGTACGGCCCTGCGGGGAGCCGGTGAGCAGCACCCGCGCGTGCGCGAGCACGACCGGGTCGTTGTCGACGTAGACGACCCGGCACTCGGGCATGATCGCCTGCGCCACCTCGTGCACGTTGTTCGCACTCGGCAGCCCGGTCCCGATGTCCAGGAACTGGCGGATCCCCGCCTCGGCCACCAGGTACCGCACCGCCCGGCCCAGGAACGCCCGGTTCTCGCGCACCGCCGTGCGCACCCCGCGCCAGCTCTGCATGGCCTTCTGGGCCGTTTCCCGGTCCACGGCGAAGTGATCCTTGCCGCCGAGGAAGTAGTCGTACATCCGGGCCGCGTGCGGCTGCGACGTGTCAATGGCCGGCTGCATCGGCCCCGCCTCCTGCTGGTCGGTAGCGGCCATACCGGGCGCGCTGCCAGTGATCCTACGGGCTACGGCGGTGCTGTCACCTTTTCAACCGTCTCATCCGCCATATGACGTGGCGGCTCACCCATTCTTCGCGGCGCTCCACGACCGGTGACCCCGTGGCGGGTCAGCACAAGCAGCTGACCGATCTGCTCGGGCGCGTTCGTGCTCGCGGCGACCGGGCTGCTGGACGGGCTGAGCGCCACCACGCACTGGCGTTACGCCGGGCTGCTCCAGTCCCGGTTCCCGCGCGTCCGGGTCGACGCGGGCGTCCTGTACGTGGACA
>DATKRG010000056.1:0-6595 GCA_035532275.1 Streptosporangiaceae bacterium
GTGCTCTCCGGTCCACGAGCCGGAGGTGCATGCGACGGCGCCGACGTAGTTGCCCTGGACGCCCGAGACGAGCTTGTCGGAGTCGTGGCTCTCCGCCACACCGCCGGTGTAGGTCCATCCGGCGACCCAGCCGTTCGGCGGCCGGATGTAGGCGGCGTCCAGGCTCCCGTGGTGGTACCAGGCCTCACCCATCCGGTGGTTGATGTCGTGCGTCCCGATGACGTCCCACCATTGCTCGTTCAACCGGTGCCCGACATTGTCGTCGCAGTGGTCGGCGGTGGTGATGAAGGTCCGCCCGTCCGATGTCCGCTTCATGGGAAAGCCGGTGGTGCAGGTGACTGGGCCATTGACCTCGATGATGCGCGCGCCCGCCCAATGGTCCGGCAGGTCCTCCAGCCGGTGGAACAGGTGCAGCTTGGGTGCTGTCACGAAGGTCAGCGGTACCGGTGAGCTTGCCTGGGGTGAGCTATGAATGGCCGCGGGTCAGGCCCGGCACGGCGTCCGACGGCTTCGCCCGCGGAGCGCTGCCCGCCACCGACGTGCCCACCATCGCCAGACCTGACAGACATGCTGCGCTCCTGACCCGCTCCGCCATATTTTCGCTGGTAAATGCGCCGGATGTGGCCGGCGGCCATTTGTCCTTCCACCTCGGCCAGCTGATGGATTTGAAGCTTTTATCACATCCTGTGGGGACCAGGAAGGGCCGCCACGGAGCGGCTCCGGCTACGAATCGCCGAAGTGCGGATCACAATGTGTAACGCCCACGTACCCCCGCCCGATAGCCAGGTAGACGCGGTTGACGTGGGTACCCCCGAGCTCACGTCAGCCGCGTCTTCTGCCGTGCCGGGTACCCCACGGCGGGGCCAGGCCAGGTAGCGTTCCGTTCATGACAGGAACCCAGCAGGCGTCCGCGGGCCAGCCGGGCAGCGGTGCTCCCCACGCCAGAGCGCCCTTCGGCCGGATGCTGACCGCGATGATCACGCCCATGACCGCTGACGGGGGACTTGACGTCGATGGCGCCGCCCGGCTCGCCAGCTACCTGGTCGACGACATGCGCAACGACGGCCTCGTCGTCAGCGGCACCACCGGCGAGTCGCCGACCACCAGCGACGCCGAGAAGGACCGGCTGCTGCGTGCCGTCATCGAGGCGGTCGGGGACCGTGCCACGGTCGTGGCTGGGGTCGGCACGAACGACACCGCCCACACCTGCGAACTCGCCCGGCAGGCGGAACGTGCTGGCGCCGATGCCCTGCTCGTCGTCACGCCCTACTACAACAAACCGCCGCAAAGCGGTCTGGTCGCGCACTTCACGGCGGTCGCGGACGCGACCGGGCTGCCGGTGATGCTCTACGACATCCCGGGGCGGAGCGGGGTGCCGATCACCACCGAGAGCCTGATCCGGCTGGCCCAGCATCCCCGGATCGTCGCGGTCAAGGACGCCAAGGGGGACCTGGGCGCGACCTCACAGGTGATGCTCAGCACCGACCTCGTCTACTACTGCGGCGAGGACATGCTCAACCTGCCCATGCTGGCGCTCGGGGCCGCGGGCTTCGTCAGCGTGGTCGGCCACGTGGTCGGTGACCGGCTGCACGACATGATCGACGCCTACCGGGCGGGCCGGGTGGACGAGGCCCGGCAGATCCACCTCGACCTGCTGCCCGTCTACCTCGGCATCATGACCCGGACCCAGGGCGCGATCGCCACCAAGGCCGCGCTGAGCCTGCTCGGGCTGCCGGGCGGCACTGTCCGCGGGCCACTGGTCGAGGCGACCGGCGACCAGATCGAGCAATTGCGCACGGACCTGGTCGCCGGCGGCGTGAAGCTGCCTGGAGGGGCGGCATGAGGGCGGCTGCCCAGCGACATCAAAAGCGCATGTGGTGCTGCTGGAGCGACATCGAAAGCGCATCTGATGCACCTGCGGCGAGCGGAGCGGCCTGGTGAGCCACCCGCATCCGGGCCTCACCACACCTCCCGCCCTGCCCAAGCGCGGCCTGCGCATCGTCGGGCTGGGCGGGCTGGGGGAAATCGGCCGGAACATGACCGTGTTCGAGTACGCCGGGCGGCTGCTGATCGTCGACTGCGGGGTGCTGTTCCCTGAGCCCGACCAGCCGGGGGTGGACCTGATCCTGCCCGACTTCTCCTACCTGGACGGCCGGCTCGACCTCATCGACGCCGTCGTGCTCACCCACGCCCATGAGGACCACATCGGCGGCGTGCCCTACCTGCTCCGGGAACGCCCAGACATCCCGCTGGTCGGCTCGAAACTGACACTCGGCCTGGTCAAGAGCAAACTCACAGAGCACCGGCTAACTCCAGTGACCGTGGAGGTGGGGGCCGGCGCCCGGCAGTCGTTCGGCCCCTTCGGTTGTGAATTTTTCGCTGTTAACCACTCCATCCCGGACGCGCTCGCGGTCGCGATCCGGACCCCAGCCGGAGTGGTCCTGCACACCGGCGACTTCAAGATGGACCAGCTGCCGCTGGACGGCCGGCTCACCGACCTCGGCGGGTTCGCCCGGCTCGGGGCCGACGGCGTCGACCTGCTGATGTCCGACTCCACCAACGCCGAGGTGCCGGGGATCGTCACCAGCGAGCGGGAGATCGCGCCGGTGCTGGCCGAGATCTTCGCCGGTGCCCAGCAGCGGATCATCGTCGCCTGCTTCGCCAGCCACGTCCACCGGGTGCAGCAGGTGCTGGAGACCGCCGCCGCGCACGGGCGCAAGGTCGCCTTCGTCGGCCGTTCCATGGTGCGCAACATGGGGGTCGCCCGCGACCTCGGCTACCTGCGGATCCCCACCGTCCGCGGCGGGCTGATGGTGGACATGAAAGAGGCCGAGGAACTGCCGCCGGAGAAGATCGTGCTGATCTCGACCGGCTCCCAGGGCGAGCCGATGTCGGCGCTGTCCCGGATGGCCGGGCGGGACCACCCGATCCGGATCGCCGAAGGCGACACGGTCATCCTCGCCTCGTCGCTGATCCCGGGCAACGAGACCGCGGTCTTCCGGGTCATCAACGAGCTGACCCGCTGGGGCGCGCGGGTCGCCCACCGGGAGAACTCGCTGGTCCACGTGTCCGGGCACGCGCCCGCCGGCGAGCTGCTCTATGTGCTGAACCTGGTCCGCCCGCGCAACTTCATGCCGGTCCACGGCGAGTGGCGGCACCTGCGGGCGCATGCCCGGCTGGCCGGGCTCAGCGGTGTGCCCGACGACCGGATCGTCGTCTCCGAGGACGGCGTGGTGGTGGACCTGGTGGACGGGAAGGCCTCGATCACCGGCGCGGTCCCGTGCGGCTATGTGTACGTGGACGGGCTGTCGGTCGGCGAGGTGACCGAGACCTCGCTGAAGGACCGCCGGATCCTCGGCGAGGAGGGCTTCGTCTCCATCGTGATCGTGGTCGACTCCACCAGCGGCAAGCTGGCCGCCCCGGCGGAGATCCATGCCCGCGGCTCGGGTATCGACGACGCCGCTTTCGGCGCGGTGATGCCCCGGATCGACGAGGCGCTGGCCAAGGCAGCCGGGGAGGGCATCAACGACGCGCACCAGCTCGGCCAGGTGGTCAGGCGGACCGTCGGCCGGTGGGTCAACGAGAACTACCGCCGCCGGCCCATGATCATCCCGGTCGTGATCGAGGTTTGACCGGCCAGGTCACGCCGGCGGCCGCCGCCGGGGAGATCGCCGCCGGGGAGATCGTGGCTCTGGAGCGGGCGGCCGCGGTGCACTGGCAGGCGGCGGAGACCACCACCCTGGGCGGGTGGCTGCTGCGGGCCGACAGCGGGTTCACCGGCCGGGCGAACTCGGCGCTGCCGCTCGGCGACCCCGGAATGCCGCTGGCCCGCGCGTTTGACCAGGTGGAAGCCTGGTACCGGGGGCGCGGGCTGCCACCCATGATCGCGATCCCGGGGCCGGTCGGCGCGGTCGGCGGCCCGATGGACGCCCTGCTCGCGGCACGCGGATGGCAGCTGCGGTCCGGCCCGGCAGTGGTCATGACGGCAGACGCCGGAGACGTGGCCGGCGCGCCGGCACCAGCCGGGGTGGGAGCAGCTCGCGCGGGACCAGCCGGGGCGGGAGGCCCAGCGGTGACGTTCGCGGCCCAGCCGGACCAGGACTGGCTCGCCCGCTACCACTACCGGGGGGCGGGACTGCCCGCCGCCACGCTGCGGCTGCTGCTCTCGGCGCCGTGGCAGGCGTTCGCCAAGGTGACCGCTGACGGCCGGACGGTGGCGGTGGGCCGGCTGTCGGTGGCGGCCGGCTGGGCCGGGATCACCGCGGTCGACGTGGCGCCCGATCACCGGCGGCGGGGACTTGGCACCGCCATCACCAGGGCGCTGGCGGCCGAAGCGATCCGGCAACGGGTCAGCCGGGTGTTCCTCCAGGTGGACGAGGGCAACGATGCCGCCCAGGCACTGTACGAGCGGTGCGGTTTCGCTGCCCGGCACCGTTACCACTACCGGGTCGCGCCGCAGGCTCCGGCCGACGGGTCACCGGGCTGGCCGGCGACCTAGCGCGCCGGGATCAGCAGACCGGGATCAGCAGACCGGGATCAGCCGCGGCGGGATCCGCACGACCTGCGGGGTCGGGCCCCCCGGACGGCCCTTGATCACGACCGCAGGAACCTTGATGATGATCTGCTTCGGTGCGCCCGGGGCCGGCGGGCCCGCTGGCGAGACGATCTGCACCCGCCCGGGGAGCGGCATCCCCGGCATCAGCACGCGTACCGGGCCATGGCAGGCCGGCCCGAATACGCGCACCGGGAACGGCGCGGCCGGCCCGCCATACACCTGCGTTCCCGGCGGGACCACCCAGCTGACCGATGGCCCGCCCGTGATCTTCAGATGCACGGCGGCTGGCCCGCTGTACGGGACGAGCGCCCGCAGCCAGGCCGGGACCTGCTGGCCCGGTGGGACGGCACCCGGGCCCACGACGAAAGCTCTCGCTACGCCGCCCGGGCCCACGACGATGCCCCTGGGCCCGCCGCCCGGGCCCACGACGAAGGCCCTGGGGCCGCCGCCCGGCAGCACGACGGCCGCCGGTGATTGCGCCGCCAGGGTGGCCGACAGCGCGATGACGGCGCCTGCCAGGGCAGTGGCCACCACCCAGCCGGCGCCCCGGCTGGTGACCGTCCGGCGGACAGCCGCGGCGCGGCTGGGCCGCTGCCCGCCCGGTGGCACCGTGATCGGTGAGGTCGTGTCGGCTGCGGTGGACTCCGACGGATCCGGGTCGGCCGAGTGCTGCTGTCCGTCCACGTGCACACCTCAATAGTCAGCTGAACGATAAGTACGGTGATGGGTCAGTCTGGACCAGGCTGGCGGGGCCTGGCAGGCGGGGCCTGGCACCCCATCATCGACCGGCGGTATCAGAGACTCGCGCGGGTTGTGTGTGAGTTCAGTGTGAATATCCCGCCGTGGCCGGTGCCTGCCCGGCTCAGCGGGGGGTCCGCGCCCCGGCTGAGGGTGGCTGCGCGGACGGCAGGCCCTGGGGGTGCGGGCGAAGCAGGCGGCGCAGCAGCGACTTGTAGTAGCCGAACGCAGGCGGCGTGGCAGCCGGGTCCTTGGCGGCATCGTCCCAGCGCCGCAGCCGGAGCGCGGCACAGGCCAGCGGATGAGCCTCGAACTCGGCCCGCTCGGCCGCGTCCATCGGCCCGCCCTGCACGCCGAGGGTGTACACCGACGCCGGGGACAGGGCAGCGAGGTAACCGGGCTCCACCGCGCACAAGTAGCGTTTGGCCGCGACGTGCAGCCGCACTGGTTCGGTGACCTCTTCCCCGAACCACTGGGCGAGCCAGTCCGCGCCAGCCGCGCTGTGCCGGTTGTCGGTGCCGCGCATCAGGTCGTGGCCGGGCACCGCTGAGGTGAAATGACCGA
The DNA here is from genome assembly GCA_035532275.1 of Streptosporangiaceae bacterium. Lineage (GTDB taxonomy): Bacteria > Actinomycetota > Actinomycetes > Streptosporangiales > Streptosporangiaceae > UBA9676. Next base: position 5,858 of record DATKRG010000056.1, read on the forward strand.
CGTCGTGCAGCAAGGCAGCGGCGACCAGCGGCGCCGGCGCCCCGGAGGCCTGCGCCAGCGCGGCGGCCTGGAGCATGTGCGAGGCCTGGGTCACCGGCTCGCCGAGGTACTCGTGGGCGCCGTCGCTGGCGAACAGGTCGGCGATCACCGCGATCGGGTCGCGGGCGGTCATGGCCGGGCCTGCCCGGCCCGTGCCTGGCCGGCCCGTGCCTGGCCTGACCGTGCCTGGCCTGACCGTGCCTGGCCTGACCGTGCCTGGCCTGACCGTGCCTGGCCTGGCCGGAGCCCGCGGGCCGCTACCGCCAGCGCCGACTCGAGCCCGTCCAGGTCGGCGTAACACCCTTGGAGGTGGCGGCGGGTGTTGTCATGGCCACCGCCCCGGTCGGTGAAGGCCGCACGGCCATGCAGGATGCGGGTGTTATCGACGATGACGCAATCGCCAGGGGACAGCCGGGTGGTCACCGTCCCGTCCGGCCGGGCGATCAGCGCCGCGAAGCAGCGGTAAGCGGCGTAGAACGCCGCTGCCTCCGCGGCGGGCAGGTGGACCGGCAGCAGCGACCGCCCGTTGACCCGCACCTGCCGGATCCGGCCGCGCGGATCGAGGGCGATCATCGGCCCGGTGGCGCGCAGCACGGTGCTCTCATCCTCATACCCGAAGGTCACCGGCGTCGTCGTGAGGCAGGCGAAGGCAGCGGGATCCTCGGCGCGCAGCGCCGCGGCGGCACCGAAACCGTCCAC
>DATKRG010000057.1:0-6931 GCA_035532275.1 Streptosporangiaceae bacterium
TACCGTTTCGCGCCATGGCGGGCTATGACGACGACCTGCGTTTCGCCCACGTCCTCGCCGACGCGGCCGACGACATCACCACTCGCCGGTTCCGGGCGCTTGACCTGCGGGTAGAGGCCAAGCCCGACCTGACGCCCGTGAGCGATGCCGACCACGCGGCCGAGGAATCGCTACGCAACGTGCTGCGCCGGGCACGCCCGCGTGACGCTGTGCTCGGCGAGGAGTTCGGCCGGGCCGGGGCGGGCCCGCGCTGCTGGGTGATCGACCCGATCGACGCGACCAAGAACTACGTGCGGGGGGTACCGGTCTGGGCCACCCTGATCGGGCTCATGGACGGCGACGAGGTGATGGTGGGCGTGGCCTCCGCGCCCGCGCTGGGCCGCCGCTGGTGGGCCGCCCGCGGCGGCGGCGCCTGGACCGGCCGCAGCCTCACCAAGGCGAGCCGCTGCCGGGTGTCGTCGGTCGGCCGGCTGGAGGACGCGTCGTTCTCCTACTCCAGCCTGGGCGGGTGGGAGGAGCAGGGCAGGCTGCCCGGCTTCCTCGACCTCACCCGCCGGGTCTGGCGGACCCGGGCGTTCGGCGACTTCTGGTCCCACATGCTGGTCGCCGAGGGCGCGGTGGAGGTTTCCGCCGAGCCGGAGGTCTCGCTGTGGGATCTGGCGGCCCTGCAAGTGATCGTGGAAGAGGCGGGCGGCACCTTCACCGACCTGTCCGGCAGGCCCACCCCCGACGGGGGCAGCGTGGTGGCCAGCAACGGGCTGCTGCACGCCGAGGTGCTCGACCTGCTCGCCCCGGCCCGCAGCACCCGCCGCGGGACGCAGCAGCGATAGCGCCAGCTGCGTCATCGCTGGTAACGGGGCACCCAGGGCCTTGCCCTGAGGGCTGCCATCACCGATGCTGGGTATAGGTCACAAAGGCACAAGCTCGTTGCAGCCAGGAGCGTCCCGCCACGCAGGCTGGCAAAGGCAGGTCGCCCCAGACCAACGGTCCCGGGGAGTGATGACCAATGAAGGTACGGGACGGCATGACCACGCTGGTCCTGACGATCGGGCCAGCTCACACGCTGCGCGATGCCGCCCGGCTGATGTCGGCGCGGCGCGTGGGTGCGGCCGTGGTCATCGACCCAGAGCAGTCCGGGGTCGGCATCTTGACCGAGCGCGACATCCTCGACTCGCTCGCCGCCGGGCAGGACCCGGACAGCGAGCTGGTCGCCGCGCACCGGACCGTGGACGTGGTCTACGCCTCTCCCGACTGGACGCTGCAGCAGGCCGCCACGACCATGGTCCACGCGGGGTTCCGGCACCTGGTGGTGATCGAGGGCAGTGAGCCGACCGGCCTGCTGTCCATGCGTGACATCGTGCGGGTCTGGGCCGTGTCCGGGGCGCCGCAGCCGGGCGAGCCCGCCCCCGCGCGAGCCTGACGGCCCGCCGGCCCCGCACGGCCGGCCCGGACGGGCTGGGCTCCTTGCGGCGGTGCGGCTGGTGCGCCAGAGTGAGGCGCCATGCGGCTCAACGGCGCTGTTGCGCTCGTCACCGGCGGATCCTCCGGCATCGGCGCGGCCACTGCCCAGGCACTCGCGGCGGCGGGAGCGAGGCTGCTGATCGCGGGCCGGGACCCGGGGCGCCTGCGGGCCGTCGCCAGCCAGACCGGCGGCGTCGCCCTCCCCTGTGACCTCGCCGCCAGCGACGGGCCTGCTGACCTGGCCGAGGCGGCCCTGCGGGCGGCTGCCGCGCTGCCCGGGGCAGCGCCGGCCACGGCCAGCGGTAAGGCGGGGATCGACATCCTGGTCAGCAATGCCGGGCTGGGCTGGGCGGGGCCCATCGGCGACATCACCACCGGGAAGATCGCCGAACTGGTCGCCGTGAACCTGACCGCCCCCATGCAGCTGACCAGGCTGCTGCTGCCCGGGATGATCGCGCGCGGCCAGGGCCGGGTGGCCTTCGTCTCCTCCATCGCCGGCGCCACCGGTGTGCGCGGCGAGGCGGTCTACGCGGCCACCAAGGCGGGTCTCAACTCGTTCGCGGACAGCCTCGGTTACGAACTGAACGGCCGTGACGTGCGGCTGTCGGTGATCGTGCCAGCCGTGATCGACACCCCGTTCTTCGACCGGCGCGGGCGGCCGTACGGCCGCAGGCGGCCCGGTCCTCTGCCCGCCGGGCGGGTGGCCCAGGCGATCGTGTCCTGCCTGGAGCATGACCGGGACATCGCCTATGTCCCGCGCTGGATGCGGCTCCCGGCCTGGCTGCACGGGGCCGCGCCAGGCACGTTCCGTGCCCTCGCGACCCGCTTCGGCGACCCCGGCTGAGAGCCGGTCACCCCATGCCGGAACGCCCGGTCAGCCGCCGGAACAGCGCGGCGATGGCATGCCTGAACTGCCGCATGACCGACCCGAAGACCATTTCCACGACCCTGATCGGCTCGGCGGGAGTGTGATGGTGGCGGGGCGCCGTTCCCGCCCCAGCGCCTTGCGCCGCCGCGCCGTCACCGGCTGCAGGCGCACCTTCCCCGGCAGGTGTGCCCTCCCCGGCGGGTGCGGCTCCGCCGGCCGCCGGCGCGAGGACGTTGGCCTCCAGGTTGTCAACGAACTGGCGCAGCAGCTTCGCGCTCATATCGCCCATGACGCCCCGGCCGAACTGAGCGACCTTGCCGCTCACCATCAGGTCGGTGACGATCGCCACCAGCGTCCCGTCCGCCTGCTCGGTCATCACCGCGGTCACCGTGGCCGAGGCGTTCCCCTGGCCGCGCGCGTCCCGCCCGGACGCCTTCAGCACCACCCGGTGAGCCTGCGCGTCCTTCTCCTCGAACGACGCGGTGCCCTTGTACTGGACGGTGATCGGGCCGACCTTGACCTTGACCATGCCATGGAAGGTGTCGCCGTCCACCTCGGTCAGTTCGGCGCCTGGCATGCACGGGGCTATCCGCTCGATGTCAGTCAGCAGCGACCATGCCCGCTCGACGGGCGCATCCACGGTGAACTCATGGGCCAGTTCCATCCAGCTACCTCCGAAAGGCCGCGCGGCAAGGTGCGTGTTCGCTCCCGCGCGCTGCGGTTATCGATCATCATGACGGTAATCCACTCGGCGGGCTGAAGATTCCGCCGGTCTCGGCCGTGATGTCCACCTCATGGTCCATCATGGTGTAGCCGATGACGCCCACGGCCACGATCGTCGCCCCGGTCCCCGCACCGGTGGCGGGTTGGAGATCCAGGTGAGCACTGCGCCCGCAACCCCTGACCAGCAAAGCGATGCTGCCCGCACCGGCTCGCCGGGTACCAGGCTGTGGCTGGCGGCGGCCGGCCTGGTCCTGGTGCTGGCCAGCCTGCTGCCGCCGCTGGACATGCTGGCCCGCCACTACGTCTACGCCGAGTCGATCCAGTTCTGCGTGTTCGCGATGGCCGGGCCGGCGCTGATCGTGCTCGGTGCTCCGTGGCGGTTCCTGCGCCTGGCCGGCGAGGACGGGCCGGTCGGCCGGCTGGCGGCCGCCCGGCGGCAGCGGCCGTCGTTCCGGCGGGCCGCCGCCTTCCTGGCCGCGTTCGTCGGCCTGGCCCTGGCCTGGCGGCTGCCGCCGGTGATGGACGCCGTTGCCCGCCAGCCCGCCCTGGTCATGCTGGAGGCGGTGACCCTGCTCCCGGCCGGCATCGCCCTGTGGCTCGAGATCATTTCCTCGCCGCCGCTGGCTCCCCGCCTCCCGCGCCCCCAGCGCGCCGCCGTGGCGGCGCTGGCCATGTGGTCGACCTGGGCCGCCGCCTACGTGCTGGGTTTCTCCACCCACGCCGTGTTCCACGCCTACGACACCGCCGGCGGGCTCGGCGCCGTCTCCGACCAGGAGATCACGGTGGCCATGGTGTGGGCGGTGGCGGGCTTGTGCTTCGTGCCGGTGATCATCGTCACCGTGCTCGGCTGGATCAAGGACAGCGAGTACACCGACGAGGAGTTCCAGCGGGTCTTCCGGGACGAGCGGAACCGGGCAGCGGTCAAGGGCTGGGGCACGCCACCCCGCGGGCGCCCTACGTCGTCGGTCTGACTCAGCCGGGCTCAGCTTGGCGTGATGCCGGCGGCCAGCGCGGTTCCCCACTCGCGCGCCCGGGTGGTCTCCTCCGGTTCGAGCCGGTCCTGCTTGGTGACCAGGAAGCTCTCCGGCTCCGCGACCACATCGAAGCCGTGCGCGCGGAGCAGCCTGGCCACCCCCTTGGACGCCCGGCCGGTGAGCGCGGCAGGCGCGTGCAATCTGGTGTCGAAGGCGGCCGCCTTGACCGGGTACTGGCCAAGCGACCCGAACCAGTCACGCAGCCCCGGGGTCAGCGCGTCCGGCTCGACCTGCAGGCCGCCGGCCGGCTTGTCCGCCGCCTCGACTGCCGCCTTGCGGGTAGCTGCCCGGGTCATGCCGTGTGCGTGCGTCGGGCCCCCGACGACGACCAGGTCGGCATCGGCGAGAACCGCCGGGCTGACCTGTGACACGGGAACAACACTGACATCGAAGCCCGTCTTCAGCCCGGCCCCGATGGCGTCGGCAACCAGGTGCGTGTTGCCATACATCGACTCGTAGACGACCACAGCCCGCATGGTTGTCACCCCTCGTCTTTCGCTCGCTATCACCTCCATCGTGCTGCCCGGGGCGCCCGCGTCAGCAGGGCCGAACGTCACCAGGGTGGCCGGCGACCGGCCGGATCCTCCGGTGATGCCGGTGGCGCAGCGCGTTGGCCCGCAGATGTAACGGCGGCCGATTCGAGGCGTATATGAACGGGGACCTCCTCGCTGCCCCCCTGGAACGTCAGCTTCAGAGCATGGGCGAGCGGGTCCAGGCGGGGCAGGAACCGGAGGGTGAGTTCTTCATGGCCGCGCATCCCGGCGCTGCCGCCGAAACCGGCTGCGTACGTGCCGCCGAGGTCATCTTCGGCATGGACCGAGACGGGGTTCCACTTGCGGTGGCCGTCCTCGCTGTAGTTCCACCATCCGGGCATCGCGCGCAGATACAGCTGCCAGCTGTCGGGCCAAGAGAACAGGCTGTCGACCTGCACGGCCACGCCACCGATCGGGGGCAGGGCGGCCCCGATGTCAAAATGAGCCCGGGGACCGTCGGCCCGCCGCGCCACTTCGAGCATGCCTGACCAGCTGGGAGGAAGGCCGTTGACCGGGCGATGCTCGGTCAGCACGGCACACAGCTGCGTCAATTGGCCCGGAAGCTCGCTGGCGGGGTCAAGCTCGCCAGATCGCCGGATTTCCGCTGCCCTGGCGAGGGCGGCCGAACAACGCTGCCTGAGGATGTCCTCCCGGGTCTTCGCACCGTCGCCGAGGTAGAGGGCGATGAGGGAGAGGGCCTGGTCCGCCAGCTCCCGCTCGGCCGGGCTCACCGCTACCGGCGCGAGCTGGCCTGCCTGCACGGCTGGACGCGCCGAGGGCAGCAGGCGGGTCGCTGCCCCGTCCTGGCCGCGCAGCTCGACCCACCCGGCATCCCACCCTGGAACCGGATCGAGCCTCAGGCGCACGGACATGGGCCCGGCAGGCTCTCCTGGTAGCCCGCGTCTGCCCGACATTCCCTCGGGACGAAGGGCGTACCTCGCTCCCCGATCATCGACGATGGTGGCCGGACCGGTCCACCCGGCCAGGGCTCTCATGGTCGCCACGCCGGCGTCGGCGCGCCTTCGGCGGGACCTGCGGCGGGACCAGCGGCCGAACGGCATTGCGGGTGCTGGCATCAGGCGCTGCCTGGCCGCTGCGTGCTCGCCGCTGCCCGAGGGGATGAGGGAGGCATACAGCGCGGCGTGGCCGGCGCCGACGACCAGCGCTTCGGGAAACAGGACGCCCGCGGAGGTCTCGATGGCGGTGGCCCCGCCGAAAGACCACCGTTCTTCGGGCGCCTTCAGCGAGCTTCGCCCACCGCCCGGCAAAGGCGTGCCCGTTGTCTCGGACACCCACCGTCGGCGTTCTACTTCAGCTCTCAGCGCGGGCCAGCTCGGGTAGCCGTGCTCGCGGGCCACGGCCAGCTGGGCCGCCGATAGTGTTTTCCGTTCGGAGACAGCGCGAAGCCTGGTGACAGCGCGGGGCTCGCCATATGCCGCGGCGCGAAGCAGCTCTCGTGCCTGACGGCGAAGCTGATCAAGGTCGGGTCGGTCGGGAAGCTCGGACATGACGTCTCCTCGCGGCCCAGGCTCGCGTTCGGGCGCGATGTGAAGACGATCCTGCCGGAAAGCACGACCTTGTCAGAAGCTGTGGAGACGGAAGTGGACCTCAGGTCCTTCCCGCGAGCCCGGCGGCGCCCTCCTGCACCGACCCCGCCAGCCTACACTTGGCCCCCGCTTTGCCATTTTTGCGAGGCTCGGGGGTGGGCAGCTCGAACGGCAAGGCGTCCGAGCTGCGAACGTGGGCTGTGCGCCTATGAGCACCACGGCCCGTGCGAGCCCCCCGAAGACAGTCTCTAGTCCTTCGGGAGCACCCAGACACCGCGCCCGGCCACGGTGCGCACCAGGCCCTCTTCCCGGAGCATGTCGAAGGCGCGCATGACGGTGCCGACCGCGATCCCATGCTCCTGGCTGAGGGTCTTCGCACTGGGCAGGGGCGTGCGCGGCGGGTACTTGCCCGAGGAGATTCCCTCCCTCAGCAGGTCCGCGAGCTGCTGATACGCGGGCCGCCCGGCCAGCGGGTCAATCATGATCACCAGAGTAAGGAGAACCTGGTCACGCAAGTGAGTGGGGTTAACCTGGTTAGCCTGGTTAAGCTATTGCTATGCCCCCCACAGAAGACACCGAAGTGATCGACACCATCCGCGAGCTGAGCAGCGACTCCCGTGTGTCCGAGGTATGGACGGAGATCTCCCTCAACGGCCACCGCATCTGGATGGCCCGTGGCAGCAACGGCCACCCCTGGCTGCTGGCCTCGGACTCCCTGGCACGCTTCCGAGTGATGATCTCCGAGCTGTCGGGCCAGCAGTGAAG
>DATKRG010000058.1:0-2508 GCA_035532275.1 Streptosporangiaceae bacterium
TGGGTGGAACCCTCTGTTCCAGGGAAACATAGCTGAACATCGCAGGTTGTAGTTGGGCGTCGTCTCCGCGCATGCCTCTACGACGCGCTCCGCCCTCCTGCGGATTCGCTTTCGAACCCGATTTTTCAACAAGCTCCTAGAACCGAAGGTGCGGGTGGCACCTTGAATTTGACAAGTGCGCGGTGGGCCACCACGTTGCGCCCATTAAATTGAACGACGACCGGGCCGGCCGGCGGCGCGGCTTGGCTCGTTACCCCCCCCACTCTTGTGTGTGTGGGGGGGGGGGGGGGGCGGGGAGGATTGCGGCGGAGGAGATTGTAAGCGCTGGGATGAGCAGCATGGCGCGTTTCATAAGGAATCCCCTTTTTCGGTTCTCCATCATGAGTTCGACCCTTCCGGTGAGCCCGGCTTGGCTCGAATCCAGGCCGAGCCGGGCTTGGCAGGGCTCGAACCATGCCGTCTAAGAGCACAGTGCACTCACAATCCACCTTTGTCAAGCGTTTCTGCCGACACTTCGCCGTCCCCCCGTCGGCTTTCATGTTCGTATTGCCGCCGCCTCCAGGGTCGTTACCCGCCCGGCGCCGGCAATGCCTCAAACCGCCGCAGCATGCTGGCGAGTAGCCCCTGCGTAAAGTGGCTCTCCGCCAGGGTTAGCCCGCATTTCTCACCAGGCGCGGCCCGCGGTGTTTTGTCTGGGTTTCGAGGCCGCAGGTGGCCGCAGGCGGCAGCACCCTGGGCGGGGAGAGCGGTTGTGCGACGCGGAAGTGGTGCGCGGGGCAGAACGACGGCGCCCGAGCGCCCGCGGAGGCACACTCTGGCTAACCCGCATTTCTCACCAGGCGCGGCCCGCGGTGTTTATTCGGGGTTTCGAGGCCGCAGGTGGCCGCAGGCGGCAGCACCCTGGACGGGGGAGAGCGGTTTTTGCGACGCGGAAGTGGCGCACGGGGCAGAACGGCGGCGCCCGAGAGCCCGCGGAGGCACACTCCGGCTAAGAGGCATCGGCGGTGGAGTGGTTTTTGAGTCGGGCCGCCCCGGTTCAGCAGCGCAAGGCCCGCCAGGCGTGGAGAAACAGCGGCTGGCAGGGGTAATGGCGGCTGAAGCGCAGCCAGATGCGGCGCGCGCTGACGCGGACCTGCGCGGCGACCCGCAGCAGCTTCAGCCGCAGCGTGCCGGCCTGGGCCTGCGCCAACTCGGTGCCGGACAGCGCCAGGCGCCGCAAGGCTTCGATCAGGCTGTAGGCCATGGCGGAGAAGTACAGCCGCAACTGGTTGGCGCGCAGCGTCTCGGTGCTGAGCCGGTCGGCGAACAGCGACAGCTGCTCCTTGATGCGGTTCTCCATCTCGCCGCGGGCGCAATAGAGCTTCTCGTAAAGCTCCGCCGGCTCCTCGGCCGCGAGCGATGTCACGACGAACCGCGGGTTCTCCTTGCCCTCGGTGTATTCCGCCTTGGCGACCACCCGCCGCGAGCGCGACCAGCTTTTCAGCGTGCGGTAGCGCAACTCGCGGAACTCCCGCGCCGCCCGCCCGCTGCTCTTCCCCCGCCGCCGGGCCAGCGCCATGGCGCCGGCGATCCGCCGCCGCAGCCGCTCATTGCGCGCCAGCCCCAGCACGTACTCCACCCGGTTCGCCTCGCACCAGCCCATCAGCTCTTCCCGGCAAAACCCCGAATCGGCCCGCACCAGAATCGCCACCCCCGGCCAGCGCTCGCGCAGCTGCCCCACCACCCCCGCCAGCTCCTCCACCGCCCCCGCCGCCGCGTCCTGGTCGGCCGGCCGCAGACGCGCGCCCAGCAGGTGGTCGCCGGCAAAGATGTACAGCGGCAGATAGCAATAGCTGTCGTAGTAGCCGTGGAAGAACCGCTTCTCCTGGTGGCCGTGCAAGGGGATGTCGGTGGCGTCGAGATCGAGCACGACCCGCTCCGGCGCCTGGACCCGCGATTCCAGGTACAGGTCCACCAGCAACCGGTCCATGGCCGTCGCATCGTAGCCGATCTTGTGGTAACGGCTGGGTTGGCTCCTGCCCAGCTCCAACCGGTTCAGCGTGCTTTTGCCCGCCAGCGGCTGCTCCAGCCCGCGCCGCCCCGCCAACATCGCCCACACCGGATCGCGCCGCAGTTGCTCGTGGTCGTTGAGGTCCTCATAGCCCAGCGCCAGCCCGTACACCCGCTGCGCCACCATCTCGCTGATCGCGTGGGTCGTGCGCTCCGGGGCGCGGCCATCCCGGAAACACCCCGCAAATCGCCGCAGCAGCCCGATCCGGCCCTCCACCGCGCGCAGCAGCAGGCTGCCCCCATCCGCACTCAGGCGCTCCGCGGTGAACTCTGCCACCACCCGGCGCGAAAAATGGGCTGTGAACTCGAACGTTTCCTGGCTACACTCTGTCATAGAAAAAGGCCGTTCCTTTCCGGGTTGGACTCCGATTCGACAACGCAGTTTCGCCCGAAAACACGGCCTTTTTCCACTCCAAAATGCGCCTCGCCCCGCTTTTCTGGTGAGAAATGCGGGCTAGC
>DATKRG010000059.1:0-25795 GCA_035532275.1 Streptosporangiaceae bacterium
GGGTCCCGCGCGTCGCCACGCGGTCCGAGCCGGGGGTCGTTGAGCGGGTCCCGCCGCGGCGCCCCGCGCGGATCAGTGCGTGGGTCACCGCCGCGATCGCCGCGCGCCCCCGCCCGCGGGTCGCCGCCCCGGGACGCCCCACGCGGGTCACTCCTCGGGTCACCCCGGGAACCCCCACGCGGGTCGCTCCTCGGATCGCCCCGGGAAGCCCCGCGCGGATCGCTGCGGGGGTCGCCCGGACGGCCGGGCCTGCCCCCATGCCCAGGATCGGTAAAAGAGCCCGAATCGGTGAAGGAGCCAGGATCCGTGAAAGACCCGGAATCGGGATAGTCGTCAGGATCGGCCGGGGAGCCGGGATCGGTGTAGTCGGAGGGCGCACGCCGCCGGGGCCGGGCGGGTTCCCGCGAACCTCCGTCTCTCATGCTCCCCTTCTTCGTCAGACCAGCGCGAGGCCTTCGCCAGGCCAGCATGCGGCCTTCGTCAGGCCAGCGCGAAATCACTACATCATGCGGCATCTGGCAGACCCCCCGCTACCTGGTCGCAGTGGTCGGGCAGCCGCGCTCCCTACCTCAGCACCCGGCTACGGCCGGTCTTCAGCGAACGCTCAGCAGACCCACAGCCCACCCGCATACCGCTGGTGCCAGCATGCCCTAGCCTCTGCGTGGGGGAACGGGCCGGGACAAGACGCGTTCCGGGCCACGGAAAGAGAGCCCGATGTCACAAGGATCTGGCCGGCAGCGCAACGCCAAGCAGAAGCTGGCCGAGGTGCGCCGGCAGCAGCACGCGCGGCAGATACGGCTGCGCCTCCTGGGCGGGGCGGCGGTACTGGCGGCGACCGCGCTGGTGATATTCGCGATCATCGCGTTCTCGGGGGGGACCTCGTCGACGGTGACGCCGGTGCGCGGCATGGCCCAGGGAGCCACCGTGGACGGCATCGCCTGCCAGACCAGCGAGCAGGCGGCGTATCACATCCACGAGCACCTGGCGATCTACGTGTCCGGTGCCCGCCGGACGGTGCCGGCCGGGATCGGCATCCCGGGCCCGCAGCAGGTGTCAGGCGGCTTCGTGGCAGGCGGCAAGTGCCTGTACTGGCTGCACACGCATGACACCTCCGGGGTCATCCACGTCGAGTCCCCGGCCCAGCGGGTCTACACCCTCGGGCAGTTCTTCGACATCTGGGGGCAGCCGCTGAGCAGCACCCAGGTGGGCAGCGCCACCGGCAAGGTGACGGCGTTCGTGAGCGGCCACCGCTTCACCGGCGACCCGCGCTCGATCCGGCTCACCCCGCACGCGGTGATCCAGCTCGACGTCGGCACGGTCGTCCCGCCGCAGCATTTCACGTTCCCGGCGGGGCTCTGACCGGCGCCGGCCGGCGCCCGCTTCCCAGCTTCCCTCCGCCCCGCCACACCCCCCATCCGGCCGAACGTCAACCGCGGCCCACCCTCCTGCCCACCACCAGGCACCGCGGGGTGTAACGCGGCGCGGCGTAGCGCCGCGCGGCGTAACGCGGCCGAAATCCCCTCTTGACGTCAGCCGTAACACGTCTAGCATGAGCAGTATCCTGCCGACGGTATACAATGTGAGGAAGAGGCACCACGTGTACCACGAGCTCACGGTATGGTCACGCGGAATCATCATGGACAAGGAGGCGCGCGACGTCTCGTCCTGCGTCGCTGCGGCCGCCCGCGCGCTGGGTTTGTACGCCGACAACGTCAGCGACTACATAGACGACCCGGACCGGACGAACTGCCTGGTCCGGCGGTATGCCCGGTTCGGGGACTCGCCGATCGTGGACCGTTTCGTCTATGAGAACCCGCACCCGGACTGGGTGGTGCTGGTCGAGGAGACGATCATCAAGGCCGTCAACTTCCTGCGCGGTACCCCCGATCGCGGCGGCGTCGTGGTGGTCAACTCCGTCCGCGACCCGCAGTACCTGCTCAAGTTCCTGCCCGACGAGATGAAGGCCAAGATCGCCAAGTTCGTGGTGGTGGACGCGGTCGGGCTGGCCGAGCAGCGCGGGAAGAGCCCGTGGATGTTCGTCCGCAACCTGTCCGAGCTGGCCCTCGACCGGATGTCCACCGAGGGCGCCGAGGAACGGCTGGCCATCGGGCTGGGCATCGCCGCCCCGCTGATCGGAGCGCTGACCGCCGCGACCGGGGTGCTGCCGCTGGACGCCGTCGCCGACCAGGTCGCCGACAGGGACGCCCTGCTCCGCGGTGCCCAGCAGCACACCGTCGTGGACTTCACCGCTTCCGCAGGCACCCCTACGGACGGCAGCGCCCCCGATGGCAGCGCGGCCGGACCGGTTCCCGTCACCCACGCCGCGCCCACTGGCTGACCCAGCCGGCTGACCCCCTGAGCGAGGAGGCCCCATGTCCGTCCGCGGCACCCGGATCCCGCCGCACCTGCAGCTGCCCATCGCCGGCGTGACCCCGCCGCCGACCGAGAAGGAAGGCCAGCGGCTCTTCCCCACCGGCAACTTCCGGTTCTTCCGGCCCGTCTACCGCGACAAGACGCCGCCCTGCAACAACGCCTGCCCGACCGGCGAGCAGATCCAGAAGTACCTGGACTACGTCAAGCACGACCGCTACCTCGACGGTTACCTCACGATCATGCAGGACAACCCGATGCCGTCGGTGACCGGGCGGGTCTGCTACCACCCGTGCGAGACGGCCTGCAACCGGGCCGAGCACGATGAGCCGATCGGGATCCGCAGCGTGGAGCGGTTCCTCGGCGACTACGGCCTGGCGCTGACCGACGACCCGGTCAAGCCGGCGCTCCCGCCGCTGAACGGCACCACGGTGGCGATCGTCGGCTCCGGCCCGGCCGGCCTGGCGTGCGCGTATCACCTGCGGCGGCGCGGCTACGCCAGCGTGATCTTCGAGGCGCTGGACAAGCCCGGCGGGATGCTGCGGGCCGGGATCCCGCACTGGCATCTGCCGGAGGAGATCCTCGACGCTGAGATCGCCAAGCTGACGGGCCTGGGCGGGATCGAGATCCGCTGCGGGGTGCGGGCCGGGAGCGACATCAGCTGGGACGAGCTGCGTGCCTACCCGGCCACCTTCCTCGCCCTGGGGCAGGATGTCGGCCGCCGCCTGCCGGTGGAGGGGATCGAGTCGCGTGGCGTGACCGGTGCGCTGGAGTTCCTGCGCGAGGTGGGCCTGGGCCGGCCGGTGCAGGTCGGCCGGCAGGTGCTGGTGATCGGCGGCGGGAACACCGCGTCCGACGCGGCCCGCAGCGCGATACGGCTCGGCGGCGGCGAGGCGACCATCATGAGCCTGGAGGCCGAGGACGAGCTGCTCATCGTCGCCGAGGACCTGGAGCAGGCCCGGGAGGAAGGGGTCGCCTTCTCCCCCACCACCTCCCTGGTCCGGGTGCTGGCCGAGGATGGCCACGTCACCGGGGCGGTGCTGTGCGACGCACGGCTGGCCAAGGAGGCCGACGGCAGCGTCCGGCCGGAGATGGTTCCCGGGACCGAGCGTGAGGTCGCCTGCGACTCGATCATGATCGCGATCGGGCAGGTCCAGCAGCTGGCCTGGCTCCCCGATCACCTCAGCGACCGCGGCGTGATCACCGCTGACCAGCACGGCCGGGTGGAGGGCAACGTCTTCGTCGGCGGCGACGTCATGCGCGGCCCGTCGATGGTGGTGGACGCGCTCGGCGACGGCAGGCGGGCCGCCCGCGACATCGACCGTGTGCTCATCGCCGAAGAGCTCGGCCCGGAGCCGGAGGTCGAGGTCATGCCGTATGCGGGCCTGAACGCGGCCTACTTCCGGCACGCCCCGCGGATCGGCGCCCCGCTCACCCCGGCCGCCGAGCGCCGCCGCAGCCAGCAGGCCGAGGTCACGCTGGCCTACAGCCGCGAGCAGGCGGCCGCCGAAGCCGACCGCTGCATGAGCTGCGGGGTCTGCAACGGCTGCGACAACTGCTACATCGTCTGCCCGGACGTGAGCGTCATGCGGGACGCCCGCGAGAACGGGGCTTACACGATCCGCACGACCTACTGCAAGGGCTGCCTGGTCTGCGTCCAGGAGTGCCCGACCGGCTGCCTGGAGAAGGTCCCGGAAATGGACTTCGACGACCCCGGCGACGTCACCCGGATGGAGACCGCGTTCGCGCCCTACGACGGGGCACACGCCGAGCAGTCGGCCTTCACCAAGCAGCTGATCGAGGAGACCATCGCCGAGTACGACGCCGCGCGCAAGTTGCCGGCGGGCAACGGCAAGACCACCAGCACACCGAACGCAGACTCCGGGGTGAGGCCATGACCACGGTTCATGTCGAAGGCGCCTGGGCGGGCCAGCCCGACTACGGCCCCGGCAGCAGGACGCCCGACGGCGAGCAGATGCTGGCCGGCCTGGCCGGCACCCGCAAGCGGCTGAACGGGTGCGCCGCGGCCGCCTACGCGGCCCTGTACGCCAACGTCGACGTGATCACCGCCTACCCGATCCGGCCCTACACGGCGATCATGATGAACCTGTCCCAGTTCATCGCGGACGGGATCCTCGACGCCGAGTACATCGTGGCCGACGGCGAGCACTCCCAGCTGTCGGCCGCCTTCGGGGCCGGATCGTGCGGGGCGCGGGCGTTCACCGGGTCCTCCGGCGTCGGCGTGACCTACGCCTACGAGATGTACTCGATCATCTCGGGCGCCCGGATCCCGGTGCACATGTCCATCGCCGACCGCACGCTGGACCCGCCCGGCGACTTCGGCTCCGAGCACACCGACGCGCTGTGCACGCGGGACATGGGCTGGCTGATGGGCTGGGCGGCGACCCCGCAGGAGGTCTTCGACAAGACCCTCATCGCCATGGCGATCGGCGAGGACCCGCGGGTGCTGCTGCCGCAGATGGCGGTGCAGGACGGGTACTTCGTCTCCCACATCGCGGGTGAGGTGGAGATGCCCGCCGCCGCGCAGGTGGACGCCTACCTGCCGCCGTACCGGCTGCCGTTCCCGCTGGACCCGCGGCACCCCGTCTCGCACGGCCCGCAGATCCACCCCTCGCAGGGGCCGCCGCTGCAGCTGGAGCGGGCCCGGGCGATGGAGGACGCGATCCCGGTGATCCGGCAGAAGACCGACGAGTTCGGCGCAGCGTTCGGCCGCCACTACCCGCACTTCGTCGAGGAGTACATGCTCGACGACGCCGACATCGCCATCGTCATCTCCGGCGGGCACGCGGTGACCTGCCGGGCCGCGATCAGGCGGCTGCGGGAGCAGGGCGTGAAGATCGGCATGGCCCGGCTGCTGTGGGTCCGCCCGTTCCCCAGCGAGGACCTGCGCGCCGCGCTGCGCGGCGTGAAGGCCGTCGGGGTGGTGGAGACCAACCTGGGCCTGGGCGGGTCCACCTACGGCGGCATCCTCGCGCCGGACGTGACGACCGTCCTGTATCACGCGGAGAACCGCCCGCTGGTGACCTCGTTCATGGCGGGCCTGGGCGGCGAGACCGTCCCGGCCGCCGAGTTCGAGTGGATGGCCGGCAAGCTCACCCAGGCGGTCGAGCAGGGCCGGGTCGAAAAGCCAGCGCACTGGGTGGGGTTCGAGGAGTGACCGCATCCAGCCCGACAGCACGAGGAGCCCGCTGATGGCCAAGGAAGTGATCCGCCAGTACCTCCCGCTGATGGAGGAGGAAGGGCGCGGCGCCGCGACCGACGACGACGCCGGCCGTGACCGCCACTACCTGCCCGACCTGCCCGACGAGGACCCGTACCAGGCCGGGCACCGCACCTGCGCGGGCTGCGGGCCGGCGATCGAGTACCGGTGGGTGCTCAAGGCGGCGGGCCAGGACACGGTCGTGGCCGGCCCGACCGGCTGCATGTACGTGGCGAACTCGACCTACCTGTGCACCCCGTACACCGTGCCCTGGGCACACACGCCGATCGCCAGCGGCGGCTCCTTCACCGCCGGCGTGGCCGCCGGGTACGAGGCGCTGATCCGCAAGGGACGCCACCCTGGGCCCTACCCGAACATCATCGTCATGGCCGGCGACGGGAGCGCGTCCGACATCGGGCTCGGCTCGATCTCGGGTGCGCTCTACCGCAACCATGACGCGCTGTTCATCTGCTACGACAACGAGTGCTACGCCAACACCGGCATCCAGGTCTCGCCGACCACCCCGTACGCGGGCATGACCACGTTCACGCCGTTCGGCAAGGCGATCCCGGAAGGCAAGTCGCTGCCCCCCAAGAACCTGGCCAAGATGATGGCCGAGGGCCACCCGCACTGCTACGTCGCCACCACCACGGTCGGCTACCCGGTGGACCTGATGAACAAGACCCGCAAAGGCCTCAACCACCATGGCGCCGCGTTCATGCACTGCTTCACCCCGTGCCAGAAGGGCTGGGTCTACCAGACCTCGATGACGGTGGAGATCGGCCGCCGGGTGGTGGAGGCGGGCCTGTTCCCGGTCTGGGAGTACGACCCGGAGGAACGCAAGTACCACTACTTCCACCCGCCGGTGCAGCGGCCGGTGACCGACTACCTGGCCATGCAGGGCAGGTTCGGCCACATGCTGCCTGAGCACATCGCGACCATCCAGGCCCAGGCCAACCGCAACTGGGAGGACATCGGGATGGATGTGCCAGCCGACCTGCGGGCCGGCGAGGACCCGGCCACGCACCTGCGGATGCGGGACGAGACCTACTCGATGCCGCTGAACCGGGGCGTCGGCGCCTGAGCGCGGGGGCCGCTGGTTCCCCGCTCCCAGTGGCCCCGCTCCTATCCCCTAGCCCGTGTCTCCCAGTCAAGGAACGTGATGCCCGCCTCCTGGCAGTTGTGTTTCGACGATGGTCACCAGCAGCGGTACCTGCCCGACCGCGGGGCCGTGCTGCGCTACGTGCTGGCTATCGGGCCAAAGGCCGCCAGTAAGCGTTTCGAGGTGTTCACCGAATCGGAGCCAGTCCAGCTCGCCGACGGCACACCGGGCGGCCGCACATTCTCGTTGCAAGAAGTGATCGACCTGAGCCGGCCGGGGGAAACAGAACGGCTGCGGGCCGAACTAGCCGCATTGGCGGTCAAGGATTCCGAAATAAGTGCGCGAGAAGGGTTGCCTTCACCGCCGGAATCGCACACATTCGACTTGGGGGGCGGCCCCTTCCCGCGGAGAACGCCATGAGCGGCCCCGACGGCCAGGCGATCGGCGGCCCTGGGGGGATCGTGCCGCCGAACCCCCGCACGATCATCCCCCTGATGCCGGGAGTCGCCCGGCCGCGGGGCGAACGACGCGCGGCGATGCAGCAGGCGGTCATCGAAGTGGTCCGCCATCTCGTGCTGAAGGCAGTGCCGCCCGAGCACCGTTCGCCCCTGTTCGATCAAGCCCGTGACCTGCTCGGCGAGGCAGGCTGGGGGCTCGACGAACTCTTCGAAGCGGCCGAGGACGGCCCCGCGCGCAGCGCCCTGTTCACGGCGCTGGGACTGGAGACCTAGGGCCACAGGCGCGCCGGCCAGCGGCCCGGAGTCGGGAGGCATCATGAGGGATCGTCGCGAATCCCGCCACGACCGGATACACCGCGGCCCGGCCATGTTACGCAGCGCCATGTCCCCGGGCCCGCGTGGCCCGCCGGGCCACACGGGTGACAGGCGGTGCGCCAGCCGATCCCGGCAGGCCGCAGCAGCCTCCACTCATCCCGGCTTTGTGCACCGGAGACAGTTCCGGGTCAGCCCGGCCGGGACCGATACACCCCCCTCAGCGGAAGTTCCAGCCGTCCCGGTGGAATTCTCCGCTGAGCCATCCGGCCCTGCATCCGCCGGGCCTGGGAAAGCGAGAAATCACCGTCTCGTACGAAAGGTATCGGTGGCGACCAATGGGCGCGACAACCGAAAACTATCGAGTCGTAACGAATGCAACCGGCCGGGTGTTCCGCGTCGGTGAAACGCCAAAGGACATCCTCGGCTATCCCCGTGGGGCCGTGATCTGGGCCGCCTGGCTGGTCATGTGCCTGGCCGGGCTGCTCGAGTACACCTGGGGCACGGTGGCCGGGTCGCTCCAGGCAGCGCATCACTGGAGCATCGGCGAGACGTTCTGGGCGTTCTCCTTCTTCGTCATCTTCGAGTCGTTCATCCAGATACTCACCGGGGTCCTGCGCAACCGCGGGATCCTCAACGTCCGGTGGGCGACGATCATCGGCGGTGTCATCTGCGGCATCGTCGGCTACGGACTGCTGGCCACATCAACCAGCATCTGGCAGGCCTACCTCGGTTACGCGGTCCTGGGCGGCATCGGCTCCGGGATGGTCTACTCCAGCGCCATCAACATCGTTGCCAAGTGGTACCCGGAGAAGAAGGGCTGGCGTACCGGCTTCGTGAACGGCGGCTGGGCCTACGGCGCTGTCCCGTTCATCATCGTCATCGGCGGGTTCAACGGCGCCGCGCTGAACATGACCCCGAGCCAGATCAAGAACTACATCCTGGTGCAGGGCGCCATCATGACCGTGGGCATCGCCGTCGGCGGCTGGTTCATGAAGGACCCGCCGAAGAACTGGTGGCCGAAGGAGATCGAACCGCTCGACTGGCACAAGCACTCCACCCGTGACCTGCTGTCCAACCCGCCCGCACTGCGGCACTACAACCTGGGCGAGATGTGGCGTACCCCGCAGGCCAAATGGATCGGCATACAGTATGCCCTCTTCATCGGCTGTTCCCTGTTCGGGGTGGCCTACTACTATCCGTTCGCCCAGCAGATGGGCCTGGGCAGTGTGGCGGCGGTGGCCGGCTTCGCCGGCTTCGCGCTGTGCGACGGCGGGTTCCGGCCATTCTACGGATGGCTCTCCGAGTACATCGGCCGGCGGAGGACCATGGTCTACGCCTACTCGGGCAACGTGATCTTCCAGCTCGCGACCTACTTCGCGGGAGCGGCGCACAACGCGCCCCTGTTCGTCGTCTTCGCGGTCATCTCCGGCGGCCTGTCCGGCGCCAACTTCCCGATGACCGCGGCGCTGGTGGCGGACTACTACGGCGAGACCAACAACGCCGTCAACTACGGTTCCATCTACGCGTTCAAGGCGCTCGGCGGCAGCTTCGCCGGCGGCATCGCGGCCCTGATCATGACCGGGACGCTGTATGGGACCGCGCACTTCCACTGGGGGTTCGGCTTCTTCTTCGGGGCCGCTATCGGCGCGCTGGCAGCGCTGACGATCGGCTTCCTGTGCAAGCCGCCGACCGTGGAGCAGATGCAGGCTGCCGTGCAGGCGACAGGGGCGAAGGAGGCGGAAAAGGCCAACCCGGCAGTCGCGTAGGAGCAAGATGATCTAGCAGCACCACTTGATCGTGGTGGGTTTCATGCGCCTGGCGCATGAAACCCACCACGATCATGGGTAGAGCTCCCGGGAGCAGAGTGCAGCGGGCAGTGGAGGAGCCGGTGGCCGAGGGGTACCCGTACGAGCTCAGGCTGCCGCTGGCGCCGTACCGGTTCGAGTGGCAGGGCGAGGCCGCCGTGGACGCGCGCAAGCACGCCACCGATGCCTACGCCGAGGAGCGCTACACCCACGCCGACGGCACGCTCACGGTCATCCGCGAGTACCGCACGGATGGCACCTTCCACATCATGTCGGACCGGGGCGAGATCGAGCTCATCGACAACGCCCAGGATCCGTACGCACCGGACCCGGTCAGCGTCGTCCGGCTGCCCTGACCGCCCCCGCCCGCGCAGCGGCGGGCGCCCCAGCAGCCGTCAGCCAGCGGCGGGCCGGTGGTAGGCGGTGCGGGTCCGCTCGGTGTGCTTGCGGGCGATGGAGGATGCCCGCGCCGCGTCGCCGGCCTCGATCGCCTCGACCATGTCCAGGTGCTCCGCGCACGACTCGTGCCCGCGCAGCGGCGCGACCAGCCGGTAGTACCAGCGCACCCGCCGTCCCACGATCGCGGCCAGCTCGGCCAGGACCGCGTTGCCGGCCACCCGGGCCAGCTCGGCATGGAACTCGTTGTTGACGGCCACGAAGCGCAGGGTGTCACCGGCCTCGACGGCCGCCTCGCCCTCGTGGCAGATCACCCGCAGCCTGGCCAGCTGGCCGGCGGTCGGCGCCCGCGCCGCCAGCCGGGCCGTCTCCACCTCGAGCAGCTCACGCACGTCGAGCAGCTCGTCCACTTCCTGGTCGGTGGGCACGTGCACGAACGCACCCTGGTTGGGCCGCAGGTCGACCCAGCCCTCCGCCTCCAGCCGGTGCAGTGCCTCCCGGACCGGCTGGCGGCTCACCCCGAGCTGCCGGGCGAGCTCGGTCTCGACCAGGTGCTGGCCCGCCCGCAGCCTGCCCTCGACCACCAGCTCGACCAGGGCCTCATAGACCGACTGCCGCAAAGGCACCGGCCGTTCCACCGGGCGGATCGGCCCGGCCTCGCCGGCGGGCCGCGCGTCCACAGTCATACTGCTCTCCCCACGCCATCTCCAGCATATCGGCTGCTGTATCCAAAATGCGCTCATCGTTGCGCCGCCTGTTCCCCGGGCGCCGATGGCGGGCAGGCGGCCAGCCCGGGCTTGGCGTTACGCATCCGGATGCAGCACGATGGCCAGATGACGCATCGCGTGCGGGGCGTGATCGCCCGCGGTAAGGGAGAACCCGTCGAGCTCGCCACCGTCCTGGTGCCTGATCCCGGGCCGGATGAGGCGCTGGTCGCGGTCCAGGCGTGCGGCGTCTGCCACACCGACCTGCACTACCGCGAGGGCGGGATCGGCGACGACTTCCCCTACCTGCTCGGGCACGAGGCCGCCGGGGTGGTCGAGGCGGTCGGCGCCGGGGTGACCGGCGTCGCCCCGGGCGACTTCGTCATCCTCAACTGGCGTGCCGTGTGCGGGCAGTGCCGGGCGTGCCGGCGCGGCCGCCCCTGGTACTGCTTCGCAACCCACAACGCGGCGCAGAAGATGACCCTGGAGGACGGCACGCAGCTCTCCCCCGCGCTGGGCATCGGCGCGTTCGTGGACAAGACCCTGGTCGCCGCCGGGCAGTGCACCAAGGTCGACCCGGCGGTGCCGCCGGAGGTGGCCGGGCTGCTGGGCTGCGGGGTGATGGCCGGGCTCGGCGCGGCGCTCAACACCGCGCAGGTCACCCGCGGCGACTCGGTCGCGGTCATCGGCTGCGGCGGGGTCGGCGGCGCGGCGGTGCTCGGCGCCTCCCTGGCGGGCGCGCGGGAGATCATCGCGGTCGACATCGACCCCCGCAAGCTGGAGTGGGCCAAGCAGTTCGGCGCCACCCACGTGATCAACTCCCGGGAGAGCGACCCCGTCGCCGGGATCCGCGAGCTGACCGGCGGGAACGGGGCCGACGTGGTGATCGAGGCGATCGGCCGCCCGGAAACCTACGAGCAGGCGTTCTACGCCCGCGACCTGGCCGGCACCGTGGTGCTGGTCGGCGTGCCCACCCCGGACATGCGGCTGGACCTGCCGCTGCTGGACTTCTTCGGCCGCGGCGGCGCGCTCAAGTCCTCCTGGTACGGCGACTGCCTGCCCGAACGCGACTTCCCCATGCTCACCGGCCTGTACCTGCAGGGCCGACTGCCGCTGGACAAGTTCGTGTCAGAGACGATCGCGCTCGACGCGGTGGAAGCCGCCTTCGCCAAGATGGAGCGGGGTGAGGTGCTCCGGTCGGTGGTGAAGCTCTGATCCCGGGCGGGCCCGCGGGCCAGAGGGTGGCCCGGATCGCGATGTGGTCCGGGCCGCGGACGGTCTCCACCGCGCTGATGCGGGCCTGGGAGAACCGGCCCGACACCGCCGTGGCCGACGAGCCGCTCTACGCCTTCTACCTGGCCCGGACCGGCATCGACCACCCCGGAAGGGCGGAAATTCTCACCACCCAGCCAAACGACTGGCGGGTCGTGCTCGCCGCCCTCACTGACGGGCCGCTGCCGGGCGGGACCACGATCAGCTACGCCAAGCTGATGACCCACCACCTGCTGCCGGAGGTGGACCGGCGGCTGCTGGCGCCGCTGCGCCACGCCCATCTCATCCGCGACCCGGCCGAGCTGCTCGCCTCCTACGCCCGGGTGCGTTCCGCGCCGACCCTGGCCGACCTGGGGATCGCCGCGCAGGCGGAGATCTTCGCCGAGTTCGGCGGGCCGGTGCTCGACTCGCGTGACCTGCTGGAGCACCCGGAGCCGATGCTGCGCGCGCTGTGCGCCGCCCTGGACGTGCCCTTCGATGAGGCGATGCTGGCCTGGCCGCCGGGGCCGCGGGCCAGCGACGGGGTGTGGGGACGCTACTGGTACGAGTCCGTGTGGCGGTCGACCGGGTTCGGCCCCTGCCGGCCGGCCCGGCCGCTGCCGCCGCACCTGCGCCCGCTGGCCGAGCAGTGCCGCCCCTACTACGAGCGGCTGCGCGCCAGCCGCCTCACCCCGTAGCCGACCGGAGCCCACCGTGCTGCAGAAATTCGACGAGCGCAACCGTGACCTGATCGTCGGTGTGAACGGCCGCCTGGTGCACCGGGACCAGGCCGCCATCAGCCCGTTCGACTCCGCCGTCCAGGGCGGTGACGCGGTCTGGGAGGGGCTGCGGCTGTACCAGGGCAAGATCTTCCGGCTGGACGGGCACCTGGCCCGGCTGCGGCGGTCGGCCATGGCGCTCGCGTTCGCCGCGATCCCCTCCGACGAGGACATCACCGAGCGGATCCGGGCCGTGCTGGCGGCCAACGCGATGACCGACGGGGTCCACATCCGGCTCACCCTCACCCGGGGGGTGAAGATCACCAGCGGCATGGACCCGCGGCTCAACCAGTCCGGCCCGACCCTCATCGTGCTCGCCGAGCACAAGCCGCCCGTCTACGACCCCGCTGGCATCACCCTGATCACCGCCAGCGTGCGCCGCCCACCCCCCGACTGCCTGGATCCGAAGATCCACCACGCCAACCTGCTGCCCTCGATCCTGGCCAAGATCGAGGCGAACGTGGCCGGGGCCGACGACGCGGTGATGCTGGACCAGCGCGGTTTCGTCGCCGAGACCAACGCCACCCACCTGTTCCTGGTCACCGGCGGGCGGCTGGCGACCCCGGACACCCGCGCCTGCCCGGAGGGCATCACCCGGGCGGCGGTGCTGGAGCTGGCAGCGGAGGCGGGCATCGGCTGCGACGTGGGCGATGTCAGCCTGGCCCAGCTCTACGCCGCGGACGAGGTGTTCGTCACCGGCACCATGGGCGGGCTCACCCCGGTCACCAGCATCGACGGGAGGGTGATCGGCGCGGGACAGCCGGGGCCGGTGACACGCCGGCTCAGCGCCCTGTTCGACGGCCTGACCGCCCGCTGCGGCACGCCGGTGATCTAGCCGCGGCACGCCGTGGTCTTGCTGCCAGTGGTGCCGGGGCGGGGACCGGTGCAGACTGGACCCCATGACCGAGGCGGCTGCGGTCCCGGCGGTGACCCTGCCCGGCGGGGTGTCGATGCCGATGATCGGATTCGGGACCTGGCAGGTGCGGGGCAGGGCCGGGCGTGAGGCCATGCGGACGGCGCTGGCCGCCGGGTACCGGCACATCGACACCGCGACCATGTACGGCAACGAGGCCGACGTCGGCCACGTGCTGGCGGAGAGCGGGCTGGACCGGGCGCAGGTATTCATCACCACCAAGCTGCCGTCGGGCCGGGCCGGGCGGGAACGCGCCACCATGACCGCCAGCCTGCGGGCGCTGGGCACCGGTCACGTGGACCTGTGGCTGGTGCACTGGCCGCCCTCCGCGCGGATGCTCGCGCCGGTCTGGCGGGAGCTCCTGGCGATGCGCGACGAGGGCCGGGCCCGGGCGGTCGGGGTGAGCAACTACTCGCTGACCCAGATCGACCGGCTGATCGAGGCGACCGGGCAGGCGCCCGCGGTCAACCAGATCCCGTGGAGCCCGGGCCGGTTCGACCCGGTGCTGCTGGCCGGGCACCGCGAGCGTGGCGTCGCCGTCGAGGCGTACAGCCCGCTCAAGGGCACCAACCTGCGCGACCCGGTGCTGGCCGAGATCGCCGCCGCGCACGGCGTCACCCCCGCCCAGGTCGTGCTCCGCTGGAACCTGGAGCACGGCGTGACGGTGCTGGCCAAGTCGGCGCAACCGGACCGGATCGCGGCCAACATCGACGTGCTCCGCTTCTCGCTCACCCCGGGCGAGGTAGCGCGCATCGACGCCCTGGCCGGCATGGCCGGACCGGCATAGTGTCACATCATGAGCGAGACGCTGCCGCTGTTCCCGCTCGGTACGGTCCTCTACCCGGGGCTCGTGCTGCCGCTGCACATTTTCGAGGAGCGGTACCGGCAGCTGGTCCGCGATCTGCTGGACCAGCCGGAGCCGAGAAGTTTCGGCGTGATCGCGATCCGCAAAGGCCGCGAGACCGGCATCGACGGGGTGGCGGCGCTGCATGAGATCGGCTGCACCGCGACGCTGCGCGAGGTCACACCCCATCAGGACGGCCGGTTCGAGCTGGTCACGGTGGGCACCCGGCGATTTCGGCTGCTGGGTCTTGACCACTCGCAGCCGTACCTGCGGGGGGAGATCGACCTGCTGGCCGAGCGGGCCGGCGACGAGGCGACGGCGGCGCTCACGGCCGCCGCGGTACGGCGCGCGTTCCGCGAGTATCTCGACGTGCTCGCCACCCGCGGCGCGGCCCGGGTGCACGTGCCGGACCTGCCGGACGAGCCGGTCCTGCTCTCCTACCTGGTGGCCGCGTCGATGATCGTGGATCTGAGCGACCGGCAGGCCCTGCTGGCCGAGCCCGACGCCGCGGGCCGCCTGGCCGCCGAGCGCGCCCTGCTGGCAAGGGAGACCTCCATCCTGCGCACCCTCACCTCGACGCCCGCGACCGAACTGCGCCACTCCCCTTACAGCTCCAACTGACTCCGCGACGGGCTGGCGCCGGCCCGGCCGGGCCGCGCGGCCAGCGGCGCGCCGCGAGCCTGGTCAGCCGGGCAGGCCGTACTGCCGGCGGATGACCGCGTCGTAGGCGCGGCCCGGCAGCAGCCGGTTCATCGTCACCACGCTCTTGGCGACGGGGTTGATCAGGTACCGGGTGCGGGGCCGCCGGGCACTGACCGCCCGGGTGATGACCCGGGCGACGCCCTCGGGGTCGGACCCCAGCCGGGCCACCAGGCCACTGGTGGTCCTGGCGAAGGACACGCCGACCGCCGCCTTGTAGGACGCGTATGGATCGCCGTCGCCGCCGGGCCCGGCGGCGCCCATGGACTGCGCCGCGGCCTCGGTCCACGGGGTCTTCACCGGCCCGGGCTCGATCAGCACGACGTCGATGCCGAACTGGGCGACCTCCATGCGCAGGGCGTCGCTGAATGCCTCGACCGCGTATTTGGACGCGTGGTAGAAAGCGCCGCCGGGCAAGGTGGCGCGGCCGCCCATCGAGGACACGTTGAGGATGCGGCCGGACCGGCGCCCGCGCATGCCCGGCAGGACCAGCTGGGTGAGCCGGACGAGCCCGAAGAAGTTGGTCTCGAACTGACGGCGGATCTCCGCCATCGGCAGCTGCTCGACCGGCCCGTACAGGCCGTACCCGGCATTGTTGATCAGGGTGCCGACCGCGCCGGCGTCGGCTTCCACGGCGGCGACGGCGGCCGTCATGGAGGCCTCGTCGGTCACGTCCAGCGCCAGCGTGGCGATTCCCCGGCTGGCCAGGTCGGCGAGCGACCCGACCTTCCTGGCGCTCGCGTACACCCGGAAGCCGGCGTCATGCAGGCTGGTGGCCGCGGCCCGGCCGATCCCGGTCGAGCAGCCGGTGATCAGCACCGGCTCCAGGCGCTTCTGACTGATCATGGTGGCCTGCTTTCCTGCGCTGTTTGTCACGGCCCGGTAACCATCTCAAACACAACTGTGCCGCACATTACCGCCGGCCCCAGACTGGCGGGGAAATCCGAACCCGGGTCTCGCCTGACACCTCAATCCGGGATACATTGCGTCATTAGCGTGATCGCCAGCATTTGGGCGGGGGATTAGCGTCGTGATAGCACTGCAGTCGGGGGATCCGCAGTGGGTCGGTAGGTACCGCCTGCTGGGGAGGCTGGGCAGTGGCGGCATGGGGCAGGTGTTCCTGGGCCAGTCGCCGGGGGGCCGCCTGGTGGCGGTGAAGCTCATCCGGGCTGACCTGGCCGCCGACCCCGAGTTCCGGGCCCGGTTCTCCCGGGAAGTGGCCGCGGCGCGGCACGTCAGCGGCATGTACACGGCCGCGGTCGTGGACGCGGACCCGGACGGGCCGCAGCCCTGGCTGGTCACCGCCTACGTGCCGGGCCCGTCGCTCGCCGACGCGGTGGCCGACCGCGGCCCGCTGCCCATCAGGTCGGTGCTGACGCTGGCGGCTGGACTGGCGGAGGGCCTGGGCGCGGTCCATGCCCAGGGAATGGTCCACCGTGATCTCAAGCCCTCGAATGTGCTTTTGGCCAGCGATGGGCCGCGGATCATCGATTTCGGGATCTCCCGGGCGATGGACGCCACCGCACTGACCCGCACGGATCTGGTTGTCGGTTCGCCCGGTTTCATGTCTCCCGAGCAGGCGCAAGGCCGGGAAGTCGGGCCGGCCAGTGACATTTTCAGCCTCGGTGCGGTGCTTACATTCGCCGCCACCGGTGAAGGCCCATTCGGGGCCGGGCCGGCCACCTCGCTGCTCTACCGGGTCGTCTACGACCCGCCGGTCACCAGCAGGCTGCCCGGGCAGATCCGGCCGGTGATCGAGGCGTGCCTGGCCAAGAACCCCCGGCACCGGCCAGGTACCGACCAGCTGCTGGCCGAGCTGGGCACCGCCCAGCCAGCGGCGGGCTGGCTGCCGTGGCCCGCCAGCCAGGAAGCGCCCGGCGACCCGCCGTCCTGGGCCGCCGGCGGGATCCCGCGGCCCCGGGCCCCGACCGAGCCGGCCGACACGCCCGGCGCCGGCCCGACCCAGCCAGACGCCCCGCAGCGGCCCGGCCCGGTCCCGGCTGGTATCCCCGAGGCTGACGATTTCCGGGACCTGTTCCGGCCCGGTCCTGGCACACCGCGGCCCACTGCCGGGCTGCCGGGCGGGACATGGCCCGGCGCTGCCGGCCCGGGCATCCCCCAGCCGCCCCGCCCGGCCGGGTTTGGGCCCTCCGGGGCGACCAGCGTGCTGGACCATTCCCCCGGCCCGGCCAGGCCGGCCCGGGCCCGGCGCAGGCGGCACCGGGGGCTGTGGGCGGTCGCCGCGCTCGTGATCGTGCTCACCGGCACGGTCCTCACCGCGCTGGCGGTCAGCCCGCCGTCCCCGGCACCGGCGGTACCGGGCCCGCGGGCGGTGGTGCTGTCGTACATCGCCGCCATCAACGCCCACGACTACCGGCGGGTGTGGGCGCTGGGCGGCAAGAACCTCGGCCAGACCTACCAGCAGATGGTCGCTGGCTACCGGCTCACCGCCCACGACGACGTGACCAGCCTGGTGGTCCACGGCGACACGGTCGACATCACCATGCTCGCCCGCGAGACCACGGGTGCCGTGCAAAGCTACCGGGTGCACTACGTCGTCCATCACGGCGTGATCACCGCCGGGCACGCCACGTTGCTGGGGACCAGCTAGCTCAGCCGGCCCGGCGACCGGGCCGGTCCAGAACCATCGGAAGCGGAGCTGGAGCCATGAAACGAACCGCGATCATCATGAGCCTGCTCCTCACCGTGGCCGGCTGCTCGGCCGGCACGGGCTCGGTGGCCGGCACGTCCAGCCGGTGTACCCATCCGTCCGCAGGGGTCACGGCGTGCGTCTACCCGGACGGGCTCTACGCCGTCAGGTACCGGGATGTGAACCAGTTCTACTGGCGTCCCGCCAAGGGTGACTTCTCGGTCTCGGAGACCTTCTACAAGACCGGCGCCCCGGGACGGGCGGCCGGAGCCTGGTCGGGACGGACCATCTCGGTCGGGGACAGCTGCGTCATCGACGACAACTGGCTCCCGAGCGTGACCAGCCCGCCCTCGAACTGCATGGATGCGCGGACCGGCGGGTCGCGCGGCCCGACCGGCGAGGAGCAGCGCAGCGTCCTGGCGTTCTGGCGGGTCATGACGAAGTACGTCCCCAGCGCCGAGCGCTGACCGGCCCCGCCAGCCGGGCGGCCGGGCGGCCGGAGGCGGCGGATCAGCCACCGGCCGGGTCGCGTGGCGGCCGGCCCGGCCTGCGCATCGCTCCGGCATGGCTGGGCAGCCGGCCGACCTCGGCCAGGGCGCGGCGCAGCAGGAACTCGATCTGGGCGTTGGTGCTGCGCAGCTCGTCGGCGGCCCATCTGGCCAGGGCGTCGTGCACCGCCGGGTCCAGCCGCAGCAGAATGCCCTTGCGCTCGCTCACGACGAAGCCGTGCCCACTGTCATTGGTACAGCGATCCGGTGTTGACGACCTGCTGGGTGGCCTGCTCGCTGCACAGGACCACGAGCAGGTTGGAGACCATCGCGGCCTTGCGCTCCTCGTCCAGCTCGACGACCCCCTCTTCCTGCAGCCGCTGCAGGGCCAGGCCCACCATGCCGACGGCGCCTTCGACGATGCGCTGCCGCGCGCCGACAACCGCGTCTGCCTGCTGCTGGCGCAGCATGGCCTGAGCGATCTCCGGTGCGTATGACAGCCGGGTGAGACGTGTCTCGATGATCTGCACACCGGCCGCCTTTACCCGCACCATCAGCTCCGCCGACAGCCGCTCGGTGATCTCGTCGGCGTTGTCCCGCAAGGACAGCGCGCCGGTGCCGCGGCTGTCGTAGGGATAGCTGGACGCGATGTGCCGCACGGCGGTTTCCATCTGGATGGTCACGAACTCGGTGACCTCGTCGACGGAGTAGATGGCGCTTGCGGTGTCCCGGACCTGCCAGACCATGACGGCCGCGATCTCGATCGGGTTGCCGTCCGCGTCATTGACCTTGAGCTGCGTCGACTCCTGGTTGCGGATCCTGGTCGAGACCACGATCCGGGCCGTGAACGGGTTCACCCACTGCAGGCCGGACTCGCGGATGGTCCCGCGGTAACGGCCGAACAGCTGGACGGCCCGCGCCTGGCCCGGCACGACGGCGGTCAGGCCTCGCAGCACGAGCACGCCGGCGAGTACGACGAGGACGCAGAGCACGATCACGGCTATCGCGGCGCCGCGCGTCAGATGACTTGCGACGACCGCCAGCGCCGCCCCGGCCAGCAGAAGGGCGATCCCCAGCACCAGCATCCGCAGACCGGGCAGGAACCGCGCAGTTCGCTCGGTGACCTGCTGGCCGGAGAGCGCGCTGCTCTCCGCGTCTAGACCCTGTGCCGCCATCTGACCCGCCTCCCTTGACCTGCCTGATACCACGTACCTATCATACTGATATCAGTTTTTTCTGGCAAGTGCCCGCATCGGAGCACGGGAAGGCGGCGGAATGGACAGCCAGGAAGGCGGGCAGCGGAGCGCCGCGGCGCTCCGCGTCCACGGCCTGACCAAGCGCTTTGGGACCCGGGTCGCGTTCGAAGACGTCTCGTTCGAGATCGGCTACGGCGAGGTCTTCGGATTCCTCGGGCCGAACGGCGCCGGGAAGACCACGACCGTGCGGACGCTCGGCACTCTCATCGCACCGACCTCGGGCTCGGCAACGGTGGCGGGAATCCCGCTCACGCCTGAGAACGGGGTGGAGATCCGCCGGCGGATCTCGATCATGCCGGAGTCGCCGGGCCTGTATCTGCGCCTGAGCGTGGCCGAGAACCTTCAGTGTTTCGCCGACCTCTACGAGGTGCCCGACCCGGGCGATCGCATCGAGCGGGCCCTGCGGGCTGTCAGCCTGGCCGGCCGGGCCCACGATGCCTGCGGTGCGCTGTCCAAAGGACTGCGCCAGCGGGTCGCCCTGGCCAGGGCGCTGCTCAGCGACCCGGACGTGCTCTTCCTCGATGAGCCGACATCCGGCCTGGATCCGGTCGCCGCCCGGGACGTCCATGAGCTGATCGACACGCTCCGCCGCAGCGGTGTGACGATCTTCCTGACGACGCACCGCCTGGAGGAGGCCGAGCGCCTGTGTGACCGCGTCGCGATCTTGAACACAACGCTGCGCACGATCGGCCGGCCCGACGAACTGCGTGACCGGCTGTTCGCCAGGGCGCTCGCCGTCAGGACGCTCGCCCCGCTGCCCGACCCGGGCAGCGTCTTCGGCGGCCTGGCGGCCGTCGACGGCTGGCACCAGGACGGCCCCGCCAGCTACCTCCTCGCCGTGTCCGACTCCACGATCGCCGCACCGGCCGCCACCCGGGCACTGGTGGCGGCCGGTGCCGGCGTGCTGTCGATCGGCGAGTCACGCCACTCGCTCGAGGACGTCTACCTCGAGCTGATCAACCAGGACACGGAGGCGAGCCGCAGATGAGCATCAGCACCAGGCGCGTCCGGGCCATCTTCCGCAAGGAGCTCCGGGAATACCGGCGCAACAAGTCGATCGTGACGGGGATGGCGATCTTCCCGCTCATCTTCCTCATCCAGCCCCTGGTCGTGGTCTTCGTGCTGCCCACGTCGGCAGCGGGCCAGCTGGCGCACGAGCATCTCCTGCTGTACATGCTGGGCATCCCGGCGCTCGTGCCCGCCATGCTCGCCGCCTACTCGGTGGTCGGCGAGCGCCAGCAGGGCACGCTGGAGCCGGTGCTCGGGACGCCGATCCGCCGCGAGGAGCTCCTGCTGGGCAAGGCGCTGGCGTCCTTCGTCCCGTCGGTTGCGGTCGCGTACGCGGTCTACGCCTTCTTCCTCGCCTGCGTCGAGCTCTTCGCGCATCCGGGCGTGGCGCCGGCGCTGCTGCAAGGTCCCTACATTGCCGCCCAGCTGATCTTCACGCCGCTCCTGGCCGCCTGGTCGGTCTGGCTCGGCATCGCCATCTCCGCCCGGTCGAGCGATGTCCGCGTCGCACAGCAACTCGGCGTCCTCGCGAGTCTCCCGCCGGTCCTGGTGACATCGCTCATCGCTTTCAACGCGATCCACGCAACCCCCGGCCTTGCCCTCGGCCTCGCCGCGGCACTGCTGGTCCTGGACGGGCTCGGCTGGCGGCTCACATCGGCGGCGTTCAACCGCGAACGGCTCATCACCGGCACCCGCTGATGCGCAGGCCCGGGATCGCGGGGCCGTCCTTGCTCAGGGGTCGTAGGCGAGGCTGGGGCGCAGCCAGCGTTCGGCTTCGGTGATGTTCATGCCCCGTCTGCGTGCGTAGTCCTCGGCCTGGTCCCTGCCGATGCGCCCGACGGTGAAGTACCGCGACGAGGGGTTGGCGAACAGCAGCCCGCTGACGCTGGCAGCGGGGATCATCGCCCACGACTCGGTGAGGGCCATGCCGAGCTGGTCGGCGCCGAGCAGGCCGAACAGGGCTCGCTTGAGGCTGTGGTCCGGGCTCGCCGGGTAGCCGAACGCGGGGCGGATGCCGCGGAACCGCTCGGCGTGCAGGTCCTCGACCGCCGGATCGGCGTCCGGTTCGTACCAGTCGCGTCGCGCCTGCAGATGGGTGTGCTCGGCGAAAGCCTCAGCGAACCGGTCGGCCAGCGCCTTGACCATGATCGCCTGGTAGTCGTCGCGCTGGTCCTCGTAGGTGGCGGCGAGCTTCCCGGCGCCGTGGATGGCCACGGCGAATGCGCCGAGGTGGTCCGCGGCTGGCGCCACGTAGTCAGCCAGGCACCGGTTAGACCTTCCTGAGGGCTTGGCGGTCTGCTGGCGCAGCATCGGCAGCCTGATGCAGCCGGAGCCCGGGTCGATCAGGATGTCGTCGCCTTCGGAGTGCGCGGGCCAGAAACCGTAGGCGCCGTGGGCCTGCAGGGTGCCCTCGGCGATGATCTGGTCGAGCAGGGTGTTCGCGTCATCGAACAGCTCACGTGCCGCCGGCTGGCTGAGTATCGCCGGGTACTTGCCTTTCAGCTCCCAGGCAAGGAAGAAGAACTGCCAGTCGATCATCCCGCGCAGGGTGCCCAGGTCCGGGCGGACAGTGCGGACGCCGGTGAACGCCGGGACAGGCAGGTCGTCGAACGGGACCCGCTCACGGTTCGCCCGGGCCTGCCCGAGGGGCAGCAGGGGCCGGCGCCGTGACTTCTCGTGCAGCTCCCGCAGGTGTTCCTGCTCGGCCCGGTTAGTGGCGGCAAGCACCCGGGCCCGGTCGTCGCTGAGCAGGTCCGAGACCACGCCGACGACCCGGGAAGCGTCGAGCACGTGAATGGTGGTGCCGTCGTAGGCGGGGGCGACCCGCACCGCGGTGTGCTGGCGCGAGGTGGTGGCGCCGCCGATGAGCAGCGGCAGTTTCAGCCCGCGGCGCTGCATCTCCGTGGCGACGCCGACCATCTCATCCAGCGACGGGGTGATCAGCCCGGACAGCCCGACCGCATCGGCTCCCTCGGCGACCGCAGTGTCCAGGATGACCGTGGCGGGGACCATCACGCCGAGGTCGACGACCTCGTAGTTGTTGCAGCCGAGAACGACCCCGACGATGTTCTTGCCGATGTCGTGCACGTCACCCTTGACCGTCGCCAGCACGATCTTGCCCTGGCCGCGGCGTTCGTCGGGCCGGCCCTGCTGGCGGGCCTGTTCCTTCTCCGCTTCCATGAACGGCTCCAGGTAGCCGACCGCGCGCTTCATCACCCGCGCGCTCTTGACCACCTGGGGCAGGAACATCTTCCCGGCGCCGAACAGGTCGCCGACGACCTTCATGCCCTCCATCAGCGGCCCCTCGATGACGTCGAGGGGGCGCTGCGCCCGCTGCCGCGCCTCCTCGGTGTCGGCCTCGATGAAGTCCGTGATGCCGTGCACGAGGGCATGGCTGAGGCGCTGCTCCACCGGCGCCTCCCGCCAGGACAGGTCCACCGTGCGGGCTGTTCCCGGGCCGTGGACTGTCTCGGCGAACGCGACCAGCCGGTCAGTGGCGTCCGGCCTGCGGTCGAACAGCACGTCCTCGGCAAGCTCCAGCAGGTCGGCGGGGATGTCCTGGTAGACCGCGAGCTGACCGGCGTTGACGATGCCCATGTCCAGCCCGGCGCGCACCGCGTGGAACAGGAAGGCCGAGTGCATCGCTTCGCGTACCACGTCATTGCCGCGGAAGGCGAAGGACAGGTTGGAGATGCCCCCGCTGGTCCGCACGCCCGGGCAGCGCTGCTTGATCAGCGGCAGCGCGTCGATGAAGGCCTTCGCGTAGCCGTTGTGCTCGGCGATGCCGGTGGCGACCGCGAGCACGTTGGGGTCGAAGATGATGTCTTCGGGGGGGAATCCGGCCTGCTGGGTCAGCAGGTCGTAGGCGCGGCCGCAGATCGCCACCTTGCGCTCGGTGGTGTCGGCCTGCCCCTGCTCGTCGAAGGCCATCACCACCACGCCGGCGCCGTGGTCCCGGATCTGCCGGGCCTGTTCCAGGAACGGGCCCTCGCCCTCCTTGAGGCTTATCGAGTTGACCACGCCCTTGCCCTGCACGCACTTGAGCCCGGCCTGCAGCACGCGCCACCGCGAACTGTCGATCATGACCGGAACGCGGGCGACCTCAGGCTCGGTCGCGATCAGGTTCAGGAAGGTGGTCATCGCCTGCTCGCTGTCCAGCAGGTCGGCGTCCATGTTGACGTCCAGCAGGTTGGCGCCGCCCCGTACCTGCTCGAGCGCAACCTGCACGGCACCCTGGTAGTCGCCCGACTCGATCAGGCGCCGGAACCGTTTCGAACCGGTGACGTTGGTGCGCTCCCCGATCATCACGAACCCGGTATCGGCGCCGATCTCGAACGGCTCCAGGCCGCTGAACCGGGCCCGCGCCGGCGGGGCAGGCACCGGCCGGGGCGGAAGGCCCGCCACGGCCGCCGCTATCCGCCCGATGTGCGCGGGTGTCGTCCCGCAGCACCCGCCGACGATGTTCACCATCCCCGCCGCGGCGAACTCGCCGAGCAGCCGCGCCGTCTCCTGCGGTGCCTGGTCATAGCCGCCGAACGCGTTCGGCAGGCCAGCGTTGGGATGGCACGCCGTGTACGTGCCTGCCAGGCGGGACAGCTCCGCCACGTGCGGGCGCATCTCCTCCGCGCCCAGCGAGCAGTTCACCCCGGCCACCAGCGGGCCAGCGTGCTCCACCGAGCGCCAGAACGCCTCCACCGTCTGCCCGGACAAGGTCCGCCCGCTGAGGTCCACAATGGTGACCGAGATCCACAACGGCAGGTGCGGCGCCACAGCGCGGGCGGCGGTGACCGCGGCCTTGGCATTCAGCGTGTCGAAGATCGTCTCGATCAGCAGCAGGTCCACGCCGCCGTCGGCCAGTGCCGCGGCCTGCTCCGCGTACGCCGCATAAACCTCATCGAAGGACACCGCCCGGTAGGCCGGGTCCTCCACCCGCGGAGACAGGGACAAAGTGACGTTCAGCGGGCCCATCGACCCAGCGACGAACCGGCCGCCCGCCTCATCGGCCGCCTGCCGCGCCAGCTGCGCGCCCCGCAGGTTCATCTCCCGCACCAGCGACTGCAGCCCGTAGTCCGCCTGGCCGATGCTCGTGGCGGTGAACGTGTTCGTCGTGGTGATGTCCGCCCCCGCCGCCAGGTACTGCCGGTGGGTGTCCAGCACGACATCGGGCCGGGTCAGGTTCAGCAGATCCGGGTCGCCCGTCACATCCTGCGGATGATCACGCAACCGCTCCCCGCGGTAGTCAGCCCCACTGAGCCCGGCACCCTGCAACATGGTGCCCCAGGGCCCATCAAGCACCACGATGCGCTGGTCCAGAAGCTGACGCAGGGCCGCGCCCGCCCCCGCCGCTGATGACATATCCGCTGGCACCTCCTGTTACAGGAGGCGCCCTTTGATGCACAGTCCCGGTCGAGCGTGGCGGGCCAGAACCCGTTGCAGCGCCTCTCGACCTGTTTGCCCACCATACCGGCACGGCTGGCGACCTCGCTTGATGACGGGCGGCCCGCGTGCTTTGGTGGGCCGGTGAGCGGCGCCTACGTGCACGGGTACAGCGAGCGGGAGAACGTGCGGCTGCGCGATCAGGCGGGAACGCTGGCCGAGTTGCTGCACCGCGGCACCTGGTACCCGCCGGGGAGCAGCGTGCTCGAGGCCGGGTGCGGCGTCGGCGCCCAGACGGTCACCCTGGCCCGGCGAAGCCCTGGGGCGCGGTTCACGTCAGTGGACATCTCCGCGGACTCGATCGCGCAGGCCTGCCGGCGGGCCGGCCGGGCCAGGCTGGCGAACGTGCGGTTCGTGCAGGCCGACATCTTCGCACTGCCTTTCGCGCCCGGGTCGTTCGACCATGTCTTCGTCTGCTTTGTCCTGGAACACCTGTCCCAGCCGGTCAGCGCCCTGGCGAGTCTGCGCGGCCTGCTCCGGCCCGGCGGGACCATCACGGTGATCGAGGGCGACCACGGGTCGGCCTTCTTCCATCCCGACAGCCGTGCGGCCCGCGAAGCGATCGGGTGCCTGATCGCCCTGCAGCGGCAAGCTGGTGGTGACGCCCTGGTGGGCCGGCAGATCTATCCGCTCCTGGTCGAGGCCGGCTTCGATGCCGTCCGTGTCGCCCCCCAGCTGGTGTACGTGGACGCGAGCCGCCCCGAGCTGGTCGATGGCTTCACCAGGAAGACCTTCACGGCGATGATCGAGGGCGTCCGCGAGGCCGCGATCGGCGCGGGCCTGATCGGGGCACCGGCCTTCGATACCGGCGTCCGGGCTCTGTACCGCACGACCGAGGCCGACGGCGCGTTCTGCTACACCTTCTTCAAGGGGACCGGCGAGAAAGCCGGCGGGGAAGGACCACGCCGGGGGACGGCTGGCATCACCGGGTGATTCCCAGCGCCGTGGCGATGGCGCGTAGCTGAGCCGGTGCGACGCCACGCCAGTAGGCATCGTCGTGCCCGCCGGGCCCGAAGCGTGCCTGGTGGGGGTAGTCCATCAGGTCAACGAGATGGCGGGTGGCCGCGTAGAAGGGATCCCCTGTGCCGCAGAACACCGCG
>DATKRG010000060.1:0-3252 GCA_035532275.1 Streptosporangiaceae bacterium
GCGCCCAGCTGGCACACCATGCTGACGATATCTGGCAGGTCAGTGAGGTTGTGCCCGGCCACAGTGGTGTTGATCTGCACCTTCAGGCCGAGCTCTGCTGCGGCGCGCCAGGCTTTGAGCGTCCAGCCGTACACGCCGGCCGTGCCCCGGAACTGGTCATGAATCCCGCGCGTGGAGCCATCGAGGCTCAGCGAGATGGCCCGCGCGCCGGCTTCCCTGAGGCGTGCGAGGCTGGCAGCGGTCAGCGTTGGCGTGCCTGACGGGGAGACCGCGACTGGGAGGCCGAGCTCCGTGCCGTGCCGGACAAGGTCGAACAGGTCCGGCCGCTGGAAGGGGTCACCTCCGGTGATGACGGCCACCGGCGGCGGGGTGCCGAACTCGGCTACCTGCGCCAGCAGGTCATGCGCCTCACGGGTGGTCAGTTCGCCCGGATGACGGCCGGGCTGGGCCTCGGCGCGGCAGTGGCGGCAGGCAAGCGGGCACGCCTGCGTTGCCTCCCAGATCACGATGAACGGCCGCTCGGCCACGTCGTGGGGGTACGCGCGGATCTGCGTCATCCGCACGTCGTCACCTGCCCTCGCGCTGCGGGAGATCGGCGCCGGCCACCCCGCTGCCCGCCGCCTCGCGAGCGGAGACGGCCTCCCAGTCGTCGCCCCCGAGGCTGGCGAGAGCGGCTGGGAAGAGCCCGTACTCTTCCGCGTGAATGTGCTCGCGGAGCGTGTCGCAGATGCCGGGGATGGCGCCTGGGCGCAGCCCGGTGGCGAGCATGGCCATCAGGCCGGCGTGCTCGGCCTGGAGCCTGTCGATGTGATCGGTGAAATCCGCCGTGGCGCGCATCACGGCGAACAGGCCAGCTTCCTCGGCCCTGGTATGCACGATCAGCAGCCCAGTCAGTGCCGTGATGATCTGGCGGGCAGCGGCCGCGTCCCCGGCCCGCACCGCCCGCCGCGCGTCCTCGGCGAGATCGAGCAGCCGCTCGTGCTCGGCCATGAGCCGCCCGATCGGCACGACCTCACGGCATCCGCAGTGACCGCACACACACCCTCCCGGTCATCGGCGATCCCCGGGCTGTCCACAGCAGCAGGGTAGGCAGGACCGCACTCCAGTTTTCACTAGATTACTAGAAATAATAACTAATCTAGGTAATCTCGTGGGGACTGGACGCCGCAGCCTGTTCCGTTCCGGCCTTGCCGGCGGCGGCCGTGGGCAGCCTCATGCCGTGTCCTGTCGCTTTGCCGGCCCGGGCAACGGAGACAGGACGAGCCAAAGGGGAGACTCAGCCACGACGGGCACCGCGGCGGATCGACCGGGCCCGCGCCTGATCGGCCTGGCCGTGGACGTCGAGGTGATGAACGCGCTGCTGCTGCCGGCCGTGCTGGGATTTCTGCTCCTCCTGGAAGCCAGGGCGCTGCCGCCGGAGTTCCGGATGCGTGGCTGGCACCGGTACCTGACCTGGACCCTGTGCCTGCTGGTGATCGGCTTTGCCCTGTCCATGGTGCCCTGGGCGATCACCCGGCACTGACCCGCCCAGCGGCATGGCCCCTCCGGTAGCCGGCGAGCCTCAGGCCGGGGTCGCCGGTGGCGGGATCCGGCGCACAGTGAGGCGGCAGCCGGCGCGGTGAGCCTCTTTGATCACCAGCCCTTCCACCGTCAGATTGCCGATTCCTTCCGTGAACCCTTCGGCGAGGCCGAGGTGCAGCTGGCAGACCGTCTGCGGATCGGCGGAGGCGACCTCCACGAACGGGCAGCGGCGCAAGGTCAGCTCGATCCTTCGTCCCCGGTCGGCCCGGGAAGGCCGGAAGCCGCGGCGGGTCATCTCCGCCTGCAGCAGGTCGGCTGGGTCGCCTCGGCCAGCCAGTTCGGCACCCCGCAGATGGCCTTCCTGCCTGCCCGCCTGGCGGGGGCCCTGCCCACGGCGGACCGCGTTCGACAGCACGCTGGCCAGCCAGGCATAGGCACCGGGCGTGCCCCATTCGCCGGCGGCCTCGGGATGCAGCCGGTACAGCAGCCGGGGCCGGCCCGGCCGGTCCCGGTGCTCCACCTCCTCGGTCACCAGCCCAGCTTCCTTGAGCACCGCCAGGTGCTGGCGCACCGCGTTGTGGTTGAGCCGGACGAAGCCGGTCAGCTCGGCCACGCTCACCGGCCCGGGCGAGCCAGCGATGTAGCGGAACAGGCGGTGGCGGGTGGGATCGCCCAGGGCTCTGGCCTCGCGCTGCAGGTCCGCGGGCACGGCAGTCCCTCCTCCCCGCCATAGTCCAGTACTTGCCAGAATAACCGTCACCGGATCCGGAAGCCGAGCGCGGCGGCGGCGGCGGTGCCGTCCATCATCGCCGGGTTCCACGGCGGGTCCCAGACGACACGGACGGCTACCGCTACCGCGTCACCGACCGCCTGCCGCACAGCAGCTTCCGTTCCAGGCGGTTCCGGCCAGTGTCAGGCTGGACCCGGCGATGGCCGGGCCGGCGGGTCCAGGGCCGGCTGGGGCGCCGGGCGCGGTCATGACTCGCGGCGGAACGTGACCTGCCAGTCGCCGCCGAGGTCGGCTGCCTCGTAGGTGAACCCCTGCGAGCCCAGCACGCCCTCCAGCGGGACCGGCTCGAACGGGGCCAGGACCACCAGCTCCTCGCCTTCGGTCAGGCCAGCGACCGCGGCCATGATCGTGTCGAATGGCTCGCCACCCGCGGCGATGATCGGGCGCGCGTCCACAGTCGCCATGTCTGCCTCCTTCCGGCCGCCCCATCCGGCCGCGATAATAATTCCACTCTATGCTAGATTTATAACACAAAGCAGAACGGTTCGCTGAACGAAGCGGGCGCGGACGTTGCCATGACGTGCAGGGCCTCGCGGCCGGCGGGAGGGCCGATGACAGCAGGCGCGCCGCACGCATCGCCGGTGCCGTCCACACCAGCCCCGGCGCAGGCGGGTGCCTGGGCCGGCCGCCCCGCGGGGATACCCCCCGGTGTGCCACCCCCGTCGGTACCGCTGTGCTTCCTGGCGGCCGCCGCCCTCGGCTTGGTGGCCTGCGGTGCCGCGCTCGTCTGGGCACGGACGGCTGGGGTGGCTGATCCGACCGCCGACCCAGTCGTCGCCGCGGCCCACTTCGCGATGCTCGCGACCTTGTCCATGGGGGTGCTCGGCGCCCTGCACCAGTTCACGCCGGTGGTGACCCAGCGGCGGCTGCGCTCGGTTCGCGTGGCCCGGGCGACATTCGTGGTCTGGCTGGCCGCCGCCTGGCTGCTTCCGTTCGGTATC
>DATKRG010000061.1:0-6248 GCA_035532275.1 Streptosporangiaceae bacterium
TCGGCCGGCCTCATGACCGGGCCGGCCGGCAGCCGCCGGGCGTCATCTCGCGCCAGGCGTCATCTCGCGCACGCCACCCCCCAGCAGCGCGGGGCACCGGCGGCCGGTCCCCCTGCCCCGTGGCGGGAGCCTATCACCGCAGGTCAGCCCGTTGATTTCAGCATCCCGGCTGGCCCGTTTCGCCCGTCTCGCGGCCGACCGCCAGCAGGCCCGAACCGGCAGGCCCTACGGCCCGTGAGCCGGGGACCTCAGCCGGCTGACCTGGGCAACGGCGGTGAACCACGATGACAGGAGAGCCAGAAACGGGCCCGCGTGATGCGGGAACCGCGGACGAGCGAGCGAGGGGACGAGGGGAGGTGCCGTCATGAGGGCTCGGGTGGGCGACCGGCTGGTCGCGGACGGCGCCGATGGTCACCGCGTCTGCGAGATCATTGGGGTGAACCACGCCGACGGCTCCCCGCCCTACGTCGTCCGCTGGCTCACCGACGGCCACATCGCCCTGCTCTTCCCGGGGCCTTACACCAGGCTTGTCCGCTACAGGAGCGGGAAAGCACTCCACGACAGAGCATGAGGGCAACAGGGGGCGATTGCGTGACCTGGATGGCGGTGGCCGGACCTTCGTATGCGTTGCTCGCCGACGGGACCACCGTCGAGATCCGGCCCGCGGGCCCCGCTGACAGCGACGCTGTCCTGCGCTTTCACCAGGCCATGTCCCCGGACAACCTGTACCTGCGCTTCTTCAGCATGAGCAAGCGGGCGGCCGAGCAGGAGGCCAACCGCGTCTGC
The DNA here is from genome assembly GCA_035532275.1 of Streptosporangiaceae bacterium. Taxonomy (GTDB): domain Bacteria; phylum Actinomycetota; class Actinomycetes; order Streptosporangiales; family Streptosporangiaceae; genus UBA9676. The sequence continues at coordinate 787 of DATKRG010000061.1, forward strand.
CGGCCCGCCGGGCCCGACCACGCCGCCCTGCTGGCCCTGCTCGGGGACCAGGTGGTCGGGGTGGCCAGCTACGAGCCAACCACGGCGCCCGGGGTGGCCGAGGTCGCCTTCGCGGTCGCCGACGACATGCACGGGCGCGGGATCGCCACGCTGCTGCTTGAGCACCTGGTCTCGGTCGGCCAGGCCCGTCACGTGCAGGCCTTCACCGCGACCACGCTGCCGGAGAACACAGCCATGCTGCGGGTCTTCGCCGACGCCGGCCTGGCCGTCCGCCGCCGCCTGGTCGACGACGTGATCGAGCTGACCATGCCCCTCCCGCGGGCCGCGGCGCTCGGCGCCGACAGCACCTACCTGGACGCGGTGGCCGGCCGGGAGCAGCGAGCGGGGGCGGCCAGCCTGGCCCCGCTGCTCGACCCGCGGTCCGTCGTAGTCGTAGGGGCCGGGCGGCACGCCGGATCCATCGGGCGGACGATCCTGCTCAACATCCGCGACGCCGGCTACGCCGGCACCCTGTACGCGGTCAACCCGCATGCGGACGAGATCGAAGGCGTGCCCTGCCTGCCGTCGGTCAGCGCCCTGCCGCAAGCCCCGGACCTGGTGGTGGTCGCCGTCCCGGCGGCAGCCGTGCTGCGGGTGGCCCGGGAGAGCGGGAAACGGGGCGCCCGGTCGCTGGTGGTGATCACCTCCGGGCTCGGCGTCACCGGGGACAGCCGGCTGCTGCAGACCTGCCGCCAGTACGGGATGCGGCTGGTGGGACCCAACTGCTTCGGCGTGGCCGTGCCGGGCATCGGCCTGGACGGCACCTTCGCCGCGCATCACCCGGCGGCCGGCACCGCGGGGCTGGTCGTGCAGTCCGGCGGGGTCGGCATCGCCCTGCTGGAGCATTTCTCCCGGCTCGGCATCGGGATCTCCTCGTTCGCCTCGGTCGGCGACAAGATGGACGTGTCCGGCAATGACCTGCTGATGTGGTGGGAGCATGACGGGCTGACCAAGCTGGCCGTCCTGTACCTGGAATCGTTCGGCAACCCGCGCAAGTTCGCCCGGACGGCGCGCCGGGTCAGCGAGCACATGCCGGTGCTCACCGTGCACGCGGGCCGGTCCGCACCCGGCCAGCGCGCCGCCGCCTCCCACACCGCCGCCGCCGCCGCCCCGCTGATCACCCGGCAGGCCCTGTTCGAGCAGGCCGGGGTCATCGCCACCACCAGCCTCGGCGAGCTGCTGGACGCGGCCGCGCTGCTGGGCAACCAGCCGGTGCCGGCCGGCCGGCGGGTCGCCGTCGTGACCAACGCCGGCGGGGCCGGGGTGCTGGCCGCCGACGCCTGCGTGGAGGCCGGCCTGAGCGTGGCCCAGATCTCCACCCGGGCGCAGGCCCGGCTGCGGCGGCTGCTGCCCACCGGTGCCGCCGTGGGCGGGCCCGTGGACACCACCGCCGCGGTCACCGCCGCGCAGTTCCGTGACTGCCTGCTCGCCGTCGCGCAGGAGCCGGGCAGCCGCGGGGCAGGCCCGCCGGATGCGGTGATCGCGCTGGTCGTCCCGACCGCGGCCGGCAACCTGGTGCCCGCCCTGCAGGCGGTGCGGCTGCCGGTGCCGCTCGCGGCGGTCGTCCTCGACCAGCCCGAAACCGTCCGGCTGCTGCCCGCCGACGACGGCGGCCCAGCCGTTCCCGCCTACGCCTACCCGGAGGCCGCGGCCCGGGCGCTGGGCCGGGCCGCCCGCTACAGCGCCTGGCTGTCCCGGCCGGCCGGGACCGTCCCGGAGATCACGCAGTGCCGGCCGGACCAGGCCCGGGCACTGGTCGACTCCTTCCTGGCGCGGGTGCCCGGTGGCGGCTGGCTGTCCCCGGCCGATGCCGACGAGCTGCTGCGCTGCTACGGGATCCCGGTGGTGGAAGGCCGCGTCGCCCGCGGCACCGACGCGGTGCTCGCGGCCGCCGCCGCGCTTGGCGGCCACGTGGCGCTCAAGGCCGACGTCCCCGGGCTGGTGCACAAGAGCGACGCGGGCGCGGTGGAGCTCGACCTGCGCGGGCCCGCCGACGTGCGCCGGGCCATGCGTCGGCTGGACGGCAGGTTCGGTGACCGTCTGTCCGGGGTTCTCGTCCAGCCCATGATCACCGGCGGCACCGAGGTCATCATCGGGGTGGTGCAGGAGCCGGTGTTCGGGCCACTGGTGGTGTTCGGGCTGGGCGGGGTCGCCACCGAGGTGCTCGGTGACCACGCCGCCCGGCTGGCGCCGCTGACCGACACCGACGCCGACGACCTCATCCACGCCATCCGCGCCGCCCCGCTCCTGCTGGGCCACCGCGGCCAGCCCGCCGCCGACGTCGGCGCCCTGCGGGACACGCTGCTGCGCATCTCCCGGCTCGCCGACGACCTGCCGCAGGTGGCCGAACTCGACCTCAACCCGGTCATCGCCCGCCCGGACGGCGTGTACGCGGTGGACGCCCGGGTCCGGGTGACCAGCCACCGGGCGGCCGACCCGTTCCTGCGCCAGCTCCGGCTGCCGCCCGGGGCCGGCCCGGCCGGCGCCACAGCGGACGCGATGGCGGGCATGACCCCGGCCAGCTCGCTGGACAGCTCGCCGGACGGCTCACCAGACAGCTCACCGGACGGGGAGGGTGCACGCCAGTGACCGCGACGGCCAGGCCGGTGCTGACCGACAGCGAGCTGCAGGCACTTGACGGGTACTGGCGGGCGGCCAACTACCTGTCCGCCGGGCAGATCTACCTGATGGCCAACCCGCTGCTGCGCGAGCCGCTGCGGCCCGAGCACATCAAGCCGCGGCTGCTGGGCCACTGGGGCACCACACCGGGCCTGAACCTGCTGTACGCCCACCTCAACCGTGTGATCCGCAACTGGGACCTGGACATGATCTTCGTGGCGGGCCCCGGTCACGGCGGGCCGGGCCTGGTGGCCAACGCCTACCTGGAAGGCACCTACACCGAGCGCTACCCGACCATCACCCACGACAGCACCGGGCTGGCCCGGCTGATGCGGCAGTTCTCGTTCCCGGGCGGGATCGGCAGTCACGCGACGCCGGAGACCCCCGGCTCCATCCACGAGGGCGGCGAGCTGGGCTACTCCCTGGCCCACGCCTACGGCGCGGTGTTCGACAACCCCGGCCTCATCGCCGCCTGCGTCATCGGTGACGGCGAGGCCGAGACCGGGCCGCTCGCGGCCAGCTGGCACTCCAACAAGTTCCTCAACCCGGTCACCGACGGCGCGGTGCTGCCCATCCTGCACCTCAACGGGTACAAGATCGCGAGCCCCACGGTGCTCGCCCGGCTGGCCGACGGCGAGCTGACCTCGCTGCTGGAGGGATACGGGTACCGGGTGCACCTGGTGGAAGGCGACGAGCCCGCGGCCGTGCACCAGCGGCTGGCCGCCGTGGCCGACGAGGTGGTCGGCCAGATCCAGGAGATCCAGCGGCGGGCCAGGCAGGACGGGGACCTCACCCGCCCCCGCTGGCCGGCCATCGTGCTGGCGACACCCAAGGGCTGGACCGGGCCCAAGATCGTGGACGGCCTGCCGGTGGAGGGCACGTTCCGTGCCCACCAGGTGCCGATCGCCGACCCCCGGACCAGTCCCGCTCACCTGGCGCAGCTGGCGGAATGGCTGCGCAGCTACCGGCCGGATGAGCTGTTCGACGCCACGGGCGCGCTGGACCCCGGCCTGGCGGCACTGGCCCCGCACGGGCACCGCCGGATGAGCGACAACCCGCACGCCAACGGCGGCCTGCTGCTGCGCGACCTGGACCTGCCGGACTTCCGCGACTACGCGGTACAGGTCACCCACCCCGGCGCCGGGGCGGCCGGGCCGACCGCGGTGCTGGGCGGCTGGCTGCGCGACGTCATCGCCCGCAACTCCGGCACGTTCCGGCTGTTCGGCCCGGACGAGACGGCCTCCAACCGGCTGTCGGCCGTGTTCGAGACGACCGACCGGGCCTTCGACGGGCGGATCGTGCCCGGCGACGACCACCTGGCGCCCGGTGGCCGGGTGATGGAGGTGCTGTCGGAGCACCTGTGCGAGGGCTGGCTGGAGGGCTACCTGCTGACCGGCCGGCACGGGCTGTTCAACTGCTACGAGGCGTTCATCCACATCGTGGACTCCATGTTCAACCAGCACGCGAAATGGCTGAAGGTGTCCCGGGGGATCGCCTGGCGGCGGCCCATCGCCTCACTCAACTACCTGCTGTCCAGCCTGGTCTGGCGGCAGGACCACAACGGCTTCTCGCACCAGGATCCGGGCTTCATCGACCATGTCGTGAACAAGAAGGCCGAGATCATCCGCGTCTACCTGCCCCCCGATGCCAACTGCCTGCTGTCGGTGGCCGACCACTGCCTGCGCAGCCGGCAGTACGTGAACGTGATCGTGGCGGGCAAGCAGCCGCAGCCGGCCTGGCTGAGCATGGACGACGCGGTCATCCACTGCACCCGGGGCGCGGGCATCTGGGAATGGGCCAGCACCGACGGGGAAGGCGAGCCCGATGTGGTGCTGGCCTGCTGCGGCGACATCCCCACCCTGGAGACGCTGGCCGCGGCCGACCTGCTCCGCCAGCACCTGCCCGGGCTCAAGGTGCGGGTGGTGAACGTGGTCGACCTGATGCGGCTGCAGCCAGCGGCTGAGCACCCGCATGGCATGTCCGACCCCGAGTACGACTCGCTGTTCACCACCGACAAGCCGGTGGTCTTCGCCTACCACGGCTACCCCTGGCTGATCCACCGGCTCACCTACCGCCGCCACGGTCACCATCACCTGCACGTCCGCGGCTACAAGGAGGAAGGCACCACCACCACCCCGTTCGACATGGTCATGCTGAACGAACTGGACCGGTTCCACCTGGTCATCGACGTGATCGACCGGGTGCCGGGGCTGGCGCCAGCAGCCGGCCACCTGCGCCAGCTGATGACCGACGCACGGATCAGGTGCCGGGACCACACCCGCCGCCACGGCGAGGATCCGCCGGAGATCCGCGACTGGGCCTGGCCCTACTAACCGACGCTCGGGAGGACCGGTGCGCGTGCTGGTGGTCAACGCCGGGTCCAGCAGCCTCAAGCTGCGGGTGCTGGACGCGGCCGACCGGGTGACCAGCACCGCCGACCTGCCCGCACCCGCTGGTACCGCCGACGACACCGCGCTGGCGTCCGCGCTTGCCGGGCTCGGGCCCGCCGACGCGGCCGGCTTCCGGGTCGTGCACGGCGGGACGTCGTTCACCGCCCCGGTGCGGATCGACGCCGGGGTGCTGGCCCGGCTGCACGCCCTGGCCGACCTGGCGCCGCTGCACCAGCCGAAGTCACTGGCGGCGGTGGCGGCGGTCCAGCGGGCACTGCCCGGCCTGCCGGGCGTGGCGTGTTTCGACACCGCGTTCCACGCCAGCCTCCCGGCCGCGGCGGCCACCTACGCGCTGCCCCGCGAGTGGCGGCAGCGCTGGGCGCTGCGCCGGTACGGCTTCCACGGGCTCTCCCA
>DATKRG010000062.1:0-26355 GCA_035532275.1 Streptosporangiaceae bacterium
TGCGGTGATAGGCTCCCGCCACGGGGCAGGGGGACCGGCCGCCGGTGCCCCGCGCTGCTGGGGGGTGGCGTGCGCGAGATGACGCCTGGCGCGAGATGACGCCCGGCGGCTGCCGGCCGGCCCGGTCATGAGGCCGGCCGATCCGCGGCTGCTGCGCCATGCCAGGGCCGCGCGCGGCGAGCTGGCCGTGGTCGTGCTGCTGGGCCTGCTCATCACCGGGCTGGTGCTCGCCCAGGCGGGGCTGCTCGCCCGGGCGCTGGCCGGTGCCGCCCAGGGGACCGGCCTGTCCGCGCTCCGGCTGGTCCTGGCCCTGCTGCTCGCGGTGGCGGCGACCCGGGCGCTGGCCGCCTACGGCGGCGAGGCCGCCGCGCTGCGTGCGTCGGCGGTGGTGAAGAGCCGGCTGCGGCGGCTGCTGGCCGCCCAGGTGCTCCGCCTCGGCCCGGCCTGGCTGGGCGGCCAGCGGGCCGGTGAGCTCACCACCCTGGCCACCCGGGGGCTGGACGGCCTGGATCCCTACTTCGCCCGCTACCTGCCGCAGCTGGTGCTGGCCTGCCTGGTCCCGCTGGCGGTGGTGGTGCGGGTGGCGCTGACCGACTGGATCTCGGCGGTGGTGATCGCGGTGACGCTGCCGCTCGTCCCGGTGTTCGCGGTGCTGGTCGGCCTGCCCGCGCGCGCCCGCGCGCAGCGGCAGTGGCAGCTGCTGGCCCGGCTGGGCGGTCATTTCCTGGACGTCGTGGAGGGCCTGGCCACCCTGAAGGTGTTCGGCCGCGCCCGTGCGCAGGCCGCGATCATCGAGCGGGTCACCGGCGCGCACCGGGCGGCCACCATGTCGGTGCTGCGGGTGGCGTTCCTGTCCGCGCTGGTGCTGGAGCTCACGGCCGCGCTGGCGACCGCCCTGGTCGCGGTGGAGGTGGGACTGCGGCTGCTCGCGGGGCATATCGGCTACCAGGCGGCGCTGCTGGTGCTGCTGCTGACCCCGGAGGCGTTCCTGCCGCTGCGGGCCGTGGCCACGCACTTTCACGCCAGCGTGGAAGGGATGACCGCGGCGGGCCGGGTCTGTGACCTGCTGGAGATCCGGCCGCCCCGGGCCGCACGCGGGCCGGGGCCGGGCGCATCGGCTGAGGTCGACCTCCGCCAGCAAACCATCACCCTGAACGCGGTATCGGTGGCCTACCCCGGCCGTGCCCAGCCGGCCCTGCTCGGGGTGTCGGCGAGTATCGCGCCGGGGGAGCGGATCGCCGTCACCGGCCCGAGCGGAGCGGGCAAGAGCTCCCTGCTGGCGCTGCTGCTGCGGTTCGTCGAGCCGAGCAGTGGCCGGATCGACGCCGGCGGGCTGCCGCTCGGCTCGCTGGCCTTGCCGGACTGGCGGCGGCAGATCGCCTGGGTGCCCCAGCATCCGGCGCTGATGCCGGGCACGGTGGCGGGCAACATCGCGCTCGGGCAGGCCGGCGCCAGCCGGGACGCGATCGCCTTCGCGGCCCACCTGGCCGGGGCGGACGGCTTCATCGAGGCGCTGCCGCAGGGGTATGCGACCCCGCTCGGGGAGCGCGGGCTGCGGCTGTCGGCGGGCCAGCGGCAGCGGATCGCGCTGGCCCGGGCGTTCCTGCGGGACGCCCCGCTGCTGCTGCTCGACGAGCCGGCCGCGCACCTGGACCCGGTCACCGCCGGGCAGATCCTGGCGGCGGTGGGCACGCTCATGGCCGGCCGGACGGTGATCATGGTCAGCCACGGGGCGATCTGGCGGACCGGGGTGGACCGGGCGCTGATCCTCGACGGTGGCCGGCTGGTGCTGGCGGCCGGCTGCCTGCCCGCCGGGGGTGACCGTGACGGCCGGCCCGCGGCGCAGGTGGTGAGCGGGTGAGCGACCAGGGACAGGCCTGGCCGGCGGCGCACCCGCTGCGCTGGCTGGTATCGCTGGCCTGGCCGGTGCGGGGGCGGCTGCTGCTGGCGGTGCTCGCGGGGGCGGCGGCCACCGGCTGCGCGGTGGCCCTGCTGGCGGTCTCCGGCTTCCTGCTGGCCCGGGCCTCTCAGCACCCGCCGATCGTGGCGATCTCGGCCGCGGTGGTCGCGGTGCGCGGGCTGAGCGTGGGACGCGGGGTGTTCCGCTACGCCGAACGGCTCGCCTCTCACGATGCCGCGTTCGGCGTGCTGGCCGGGATGCGGGTGCGGGTGTACCGGCGGCTGGAGCGGCTCGCGCCGGCCGGGCTGCACGCCTTTCACTCGGGGGATCTGCTCGCCCGGCTGGTCAGCGATGTGGACACCACCCAGGAACTGTTCGTGCGCGGGATCGGCCCCCCGCTCGCCGCTGCCGTGGTCGGCGCGGGCGTGGTGGCGGCGGTGGGCCTGCTGCTGGCCGGGCCGGCCGCGGCCACGCTGGCGGCCGGCATGGTGGCCGGGGCAGTGCTGGTGCCCTGGCTCGCCCGGGCGCGTGCCAGCCGGGCCGGGCGGCGGGCGGCGGGCGCCCGTGGCGCCTTCAGCGCTGGCTTCGCCGACCTGATGGCCGGCTCGGCCGACTTGCACGCGTTCGGTGCCTGCGACGATGCCCTGGCCGTGGTGGCCGCTGCCGATCGTGAGCTGACCGCGCTGGCCCGCCGCTCCGCCGCCGGGGAAGGGCTCGGGGCGGGGCTGGGTTCCGCGGTGGCCGGGCTCACCGTCTGGGCGGTGCTGCTGCTCGGGGTGGCGGCGGTGGCGGCCGGGGTGGCGGGCCGGGTGCCGCTCGCCGCGGCGGTGCTGGCCGCCCTCGCCGCCTTCGAGGCGGTGGCCGTGCTGCCCGCAGCGGCGATATCGCTGGATCAGGCCGCGGCGGCTGCCAGGCGGGTGACGGCCGTGCTCGGCGCGCCGGTGCCGGTGGCCGACCCGGCCCGGCCGCTGCCACCGCCGGCCGGGCCGCTGCGGGTCCGCCTGCGGGCCGCCCGGGTCCGCTACCAGCCCACCGGGCCGTTCGCGCTCGACGGCATCGACCTCGACCTGTGGGCCGGGCGGCGGGTCGCCCTGGTCGGCCCGAGCGGTGCCGGCAAGTCCACCGTGGCCGGTCTGCTGCTGCGCTTCTGCGAACTGTCCGGCGGGACGGCCACGCTGTGCGGCGCCGACCTCGCCAGCTACCGCGCCGACGACGTGCGCGCGGTGATCGGCGGCTGCCCGCAGGATCCGCACATCTTCGACGCGACGATCCGGGAGAACATCGCACTCGCCCGGCCGGAGGCGGGTGAGGGCGAACTGGCCGCCGCCGCCGGGTCGGCGAGGCTGCTGCCCTGGATCCGGTCCCTGCCGGGTGGCTGGGACACGCCGGTGGGCGCGCGCGGCGCGGCCGTCTCCGGTGGTGAGCGGCAGCGGATCGCGCTGGCCCGGGCGCTGCTGGCCGATCCCGCGCTGCTGATCCTGGACGAGCCCACGGCTCACCTCGACCCGGCCGCGCGCCGGGCGCTCACCGCGGACCTGCTGGCCGCGACCAGAGGCCGGGCCACCCTGCTCATCACCCACGACCTGACCGGGCTGGACGAGGTGGACGAGGTGGTGGTGCTGGACGCGGGACGGGTGATCGAGCGCGGCACACACCGCGACCTGGTGGCGGCCGGGGGCACCTACCGCCGGATGTGGCAGGCAGCCCACCCGGCAGCCTGGGAGGCGCTGCCGGGCTAGCCCCGCGGGTCCGGTCAGCCGACGCCGGGGATCAGCCGGAAGCCGTCCACGATGTCGGCCTGGATGGCGATGATGTCGTCGGGGGACCCGCCCACCCACGGCCGCAGGGCCAGCTGGTACCGGGTGCGGGCAGCGCTGTCCGGCAGCCGCCGGGCACGGCCGACCACGATCACCCCCCAGCCGAGATGGTCACCGGGGTCGATCATGTCGGCCTCGTAAGCGACGACCGTCCCGCCCTCGGGGCCGGCCACGGCCGCGATGGCGGCGCCGAGGTGGGCCCGGACGATGATCTGGTCCTCGTCGACCAGGTGGTAGACGGGCCGGATGGCGGGCAGCGCGAGGTGGGTGAAAACCACCCGCCCGAGCGTGACGCTCCCGAGCAGCCCCAGGGACTCCTCCCTGGACAGCGTCTCCATCCGGCGCACGTCAGCCATTCCCCACTCCTCCAGCTGCCGGGCATCCCTGCCCGCTCAGCCCGGCCCAGCGTGGTCTGCGCGATGCCGCGCCGGAGTGTCAACTCTGCCCGCCCACGGCCGGGAAGGCTAGAGGCAAAGGTCCCCGTCCTCCCGGTCAGGCAACTAGTCATTGCTGCCCGGATGCCCGTGCTGCCCGGATGCCCGTCCAGGGCCGCCGGGCCCGGCCGGAGTCCCGCCCGGCCCGGCGGGTAGACAGGACCAAAGTCCGCCGGCCCGGACCTGATCGCCCCTGGCCTGCCCGGGAGCGCGCTGGCCATGCTGGGGGCAGCGCGCTCCCGGGCAGGCGCCGTGCGCAGGCACGGGGCACGATGGAGGTGAAGGCACCACCAGCGGCCCGGGAAGAATCCTGGAGAGGACAGGTGGGATCAATGGCAGCCGGCACCCGTCACGGCGGCACCGATCTGGGCCGGCGGATCCGCGAGCACCGCGAGCACGCCAGGCTCAGCCAGGAGGAGGTGGCGGCACGCGCCGGCATGGCGGTCCCCTACCTCACCTACCTCGAAAGCGATCCCGGCGCCTCGCCGACCCCGGCCACCATGGCCCGGCTGGCCGCCGCTCTCGGGACCAGCAGCCGCGATCTCGCCGGTGCGGGCCGTGACCTGCCGCCCGGCCAGGCGGCCCCTGAGCCCCGCCCCGTGCTGGAGACCGTGACCGCCCGGGAATGCCGCGCCTACCTGGGATCGCAGGGGATCGGGCGGTTCGTGTTCGTGGACGTGCGGGGACCGGTCGCGGTCCCGGTGAACTACAAGATGCTCGGCGACGACATCGTGTTCCGCACCCACCCGTGGACCACGCTGGCGGCCAGGGCGGCGCAGCGGCGGGTCTCGCTGGAAGTCGATCACATCGACGACGCCCTGGCCGAGGGGTGGAGCGTGCTGGTCAGCGGCCGCGCCCACCGGGTGACCGAGCCCGCCGAGCTGGAGCAGGTCAGCGCGCTGGGGATCCGCCCCTGGGCGGCCGGTGAGCGGGAAACCTACATCCGGATCGTGCCCACGGCCATCACCGGCCGCCGGCTCCGCAACACCGGGATCTAGGGGGTGGTGACGGCATGACCGACGTCACCGGGCCGGTCCTCGCCGGCCATCAGTTCTTCCGTGGCGTGCCGGCCGGCCAGCTGGACTTCCTGGCCGGGGTGACCTCGCTGGTGACCGTCCCGGCACAGCACAGGTTCTTCGAGGCCGGCGCGGTGGCCCAGCACTTCTGGCTGATCCGGGCCGGTCAGGTCGCGCTGGACCTGCGGGCGCCGGGCGCTGGCCGGGTCATCGTGGAGACGATCGGCCGCGGTGAGATGGTCGGCGTGTCCTGGTTCTTCCCGCCGTACCAGTGGCAGTTCGGCGCCGTGGCGCTGCAGCCGACCGAGGCTTTCCAGCTCGACGCCGCGGCCGTGCGCGACCGCTGCGACCGCGACCCCGCCTTCGGCTACGAGTTCACCCGGCGGATGATCGTGGTGGTAGCCCACCGCCTGCAGGGCACCCGGGCCCGGCTGCTCGACGTCTGCACCGGCCAGGAGGCGCGCGGCCGCTGACCCGCATGGCGGCTCACGGCGTGACCGCTGATCCGCGCGGTCAGCTGCCCGGCTGGTCGGCCGGCACCGGCGCGGCGCTCAGCTTGTCCACGACCGCCAGCACCCCGTCCACCGCGGCTGCCAGCCGCACCGCCACCGGGGCCACATCCGGCCGCTCCACCTGGCCGGCCAGGGTGACCAGGCCATCGTGGGCGGTGACCGTCACCGCGGCCGGGTCGATGAACAGGACGTCGGCGAGCACGCCGCTGACCTCCGCCGCGATCTCGGCGTCCGGGCGGAGATAGACCTTGAGCAGGTCACGGCGGCTGATGACGCCGATCAGCTCGTCGGCGGCGTCCACCACCGGCAGCAGCGTGAGCTGGTTGCTGGTCATCCGCCGGGCCGCCGCGCCCAGCGGGGCGTCCGGGTGGATCGTGATGGCGGGGCTGGTCATCAGGTCGGCAGCGGTGTAGGCGTGGCTGACGGCGGGCCGGCCACGGCGCAGCAGGCCGCCGCGCCCGCCGGCCGCGGTGCGCTGCTGGCTCTTGAGCAGGTCGGCCTCGGACACCACGCCAGCCACCTTCTTGCCGCCGGTCAGCACCGGCACCGCGTTGATGTGGTGCTCGCTCATCAGCCGCGCGATCGTGGTGCCGCTGGTCCGCCGGTCGACGGAGACGACCTCGGCGGTCATCACGTCCCGGACCCGCCAGCGGCCGGTCCTGGAGGCGCGGCGGCCTTCGTGGCCCGGCCCGGCCTCGTCGCCGTGCCCGGCGGCGCGCCCCCGGCCGGCTGTCGCCCGCTCGACCGAGTCCACCGCGGCCGCCACATCGGACGGCGTCGCCTGGCCCTGCAGCGTCTGGTAGTAGGTGGCGCCCAGATGCCTGAGCATGGCGTCGAAATGATCATCGCGGCGGGTCATGGTCGCACCTCGCTATCAAGACACCGTGGACGGCTTCCGCCGCCCCTGCCTCACTTCGATGCCATCAGCTGGCGATCACCGGTGCCAGGGCCGGAGGTGGCCCTTCGCTGGGACCTTTGTCCTGGCCAGCCCCGGCCGGCTGGCGCAGGGCAGGCGGGGGGATCACCCGCAGGACCTGGCTGACCGGGCGGCGTGCCATGACCGGTCCTGGCCGGCCGAAGCCGAGCCGCAGGATCATCGCCGGGTGCTCGCCCGCCAGCGCGGGCTCGGCCCGCGGCGGCGCATCCGGCACGTCGAGTACCGGGCTGAGCGCGGCGGCCTGCAGGCCCCGGTGGGTGGCGAGCAGCAGCACCCGCTGGGTGGCCTGGCCCGCCCGCAGCCAGCTTGCCCGGTCGTCGGAGCCGGTGGAGATCACCGCCAGCTGAGGGCTGGCGTCGGACAGCGGCTGTGGCCGTGGCCGCCCGCCCGGCCCGGCGGCGAAGTCCCGCAGGGCCAGCGCCTCACCGGCCAGCCGCTGGCCTGGTACCAGGTGGCCGCCGTTGCGGCGCGGTACCAGGCGGCCGCTGCCGGAGCCGGGGGCCGGCTGGGTTCCGCCCGGGCCCGGTGCCGGGTGGGTGCCGTTGCGGCCCGGCTGGCTGTACCGCATACCGCCCGGCTGGTTATACCGCATACCGCCCGGCTGGTTATACCGCATACCGCTCGGCTGGCTGTGCCGCAGGCCGCCGGTCCAGGCCGCGAGTTCGGCCAGGTAACCCGGGTCGCTGGCCAGATCGGGGTCAGCGGCGGCGCTGCGGCGCAGGATGCGCAGCGCGTCCGCCTGGTCGAGCAGGCGCAGGGAGGCGCCCTCCAGTGCGGCCGCCTCGGCCAGGGCCGCCAGCAGCCCGCGCGGCAGCGGGTGCCGCGGGTAGGGCACGCGCCCGCCGCGGCTGTCCCGGATCGCGGCGTACAGGTCCCGTTCGGCCGGCCGGGAGCGGTACGGCCCGGCCAGCCGGACCGAGGCCAGCAGCAGCGGGTCGCGCGGACTCGGCAGCAGCCGTGCGACCGGCTCGCAGCCCGCCTGGGCGATGGCCAGGCGCAGGTTGAACAGGGCTGAGCCGCAGGCGAGGTGGACCGCCCGGCCGCGCGGATCGCCGCGGCGCAGGGTCCGGGTGGGGTCGGCGTAGATCTCGATGACGCGGTCGGCCAGCCGGGCGACGAACCGCCACGGCTGGCTGTTGTGCATGGAGGGCGCGGCGGTCGCCGCCTCGATGAGCCGTTCGGCGGTCTGGCGGGACAGCGCACCTTCCATCATCAGACGCTCCCTTGTGCGTCCTCCCGGCATCGCCCGGGCCCGGCACCAGAGTCGTTGACGGGACGCGTCCCGCGTCAGGGGCTTTGGTCCCCCGCCCCGGGCTTTGGTCCCGATCCGGCTTCCGCGCTGCTGGCCGGCGCCGGCCTGGCATCCGTAGGCTGGGAAGGTGCTCGGTATCCCGGACCGGATGCTCGCCTGCCTGTTCGACCTGGACGGCGTGCTGACCAGGACCGCTGACCTCCACGCGGCGGCGTGGAAGGCGATGTTCGACGACTACCTGCGGGGCCGGGCGCAGCGGACGGGCACCCCCTTCGTGCCCTTCGACGCCCACGAGGACTACGACAGGTATGTGGACGGGATGCCGCGGGCGGACGGGACCGCGTCGTTCCTCGCCTCGCGCCAGATCACCCTGCCCACCGGTCACGCGGACGACCCCCCGGGCACCGAGACCGTCCACGGCCTGGGGAACCGCAAGAACGAGATCGTCCTGGCCACGATCGCCGAGGGGGGCGTGCAGGTCATTCCCGGCTCGCTGCGCTACCTGACGGCGGTCAGGCAGGCGGGCCTGGCCACCGCGGTGGTGTCCGCCAGCGCCAACTGCCAGGCGATGCTGGCGGGGGCGGGCATCGCCGGGCTGGCCGACGTGGTGGTGGACGGGGTCGTGGCCGCGCGCGAGCACCTGGCGGGCAAGCCGGCACCCGACACCTACCTGGCGGCCAGCCGGGAGCTGCGGGTGCCGCCCGAGCGGGCGGTGGTCTACGAGGACGCGCTGGCCGGGGTGGCCGCCGGGCGGGCCGGCGGATTCGGCTGGGTGGTCGGGGTGGACCGGGACGGGCAGGCAGCGGCCCTGCGGGCGGAGGGAGCCGATGACGTGGTGAGCGACCTGGCCGACCTGCTCGGCCGGCCATGACCGGCGAGCCGCGGTTCCCGGTCGAGCCGTGGTGCCTGCGGGAGGATGTGTTCCGGCCCGAGGCGCTGGCCCAGAACGAGTCGCTGTTCGCGCTGTCCAACGGGCACATCGGGTGGCGCGGGAACCTGGACGAGGGCGAGCCGCACGGCATACCGGGCTCCTACCTCAACGGCGTGCACGAGGACCGGCCGCTGCCGCACGCCGAAGCCGGCTATGCCGCCACCGAGTCGGGTGAGACGGTCATCAACGTCACCAACGGCAAGCTCATCCGGCTGCACGTCGACGACGAGCCCTTCGACGTCCGGGACGGGACGCTGCGCTCCCATGAGCGGGTGCTGGACTTCCGGGCCGGCACGCTGGACCGCCGCGTCGAATGGGTGTCCCCCGCGAGCCGCACGGTGCGGGTGACGTCGCGGCGGCTGGTCTCGTTCAGCCAGCGGGCTGTTGCCGCGATCCGCTACGAGGTGGAGCCGCTCGGCGGGCCGGCCCGGGTCGTGCTGCAATCCGAGCTGGTCACCAACGAGGAGCTGCCGCCGTCCGACGGTGACCCGCGCAGCGCTGCCAGCTTCGACGGCCCCCCGCTGCACTACCAGGAGCACGCGGCCGGGCACGGGCGCGGGCTGCTGATCCACCGGACCAAGCACAGCAAGCTGCAGGTGGCCGCCGCCATGGATCACGTGGTGGACTGGCCGGGGAGCATGCAGGTGCTGTCGGAGAGCCGCAGCGACAGTGCCCGGCTCACGGTCAGCGCCCTGCTGCAGCCGGGCCAGCGGCTGAGCCTGGTCAAGTATGTGGCCTACGGGTGGTCGGGGATACGGTCGCGCTCGGCCCTGCACGATCAGGTGGAGGGCGCGCTGACAGCGGCCCGGATGACCGGCTGGGAAGGCCTGCTGGCGGAGCAGCGGGAGTACCTGGACGCCTTCTGGGACGCCGCCGACGTGGAGCTGGACGGGGACGACGAGGTCCAGCAGGCGGTGCGGTTCGCGCTGTTCCACCTGCTGCAGGCCTCCGCCCGGGCGGAGGGTCATGCGATCCCGGCCAAGGGCCTGACCGGGCCCGGCTACGACGGGCACGCCTTCTGGGACACCGAGATCTTCGTCCTGCCGGTCCTGACCCGCATCCTGCCCCAGGCCGCGCGGGATGCCCTGACCTGGCGGCATGCCACGATCGGCCGGGCCAGGGAGCGGGCGCGCCAGCTCGGCCTGCGCGGGGCTGGCTTCCCATGGCGCACCATCGGCGGGGGCGAGTGCTCGGGGAACTGGCCGGCCGGCATGGCCGCCTTCCACGTCAACGCCGACATCGCCGACGCGGTCATCCGGTACACCGACGCCACCGGCGACGACGAGTTCGACGCGGGCCCGGGCCTGGACCTGCTCGTCGAGACCGCCCGGCTGTGGCGTTCCCTGGGCCACTACGACGTCGGCGGCCGGTTCCGGATCGACGGCGTCACCGGGCCGGACGAGTACAGCGCCCTGGCCGACAACAACCTGTACACCAACCTGATGGCGCGGCAGAACCTGCGTGCCGCCGTGGCAGCGGTGAAGCGCCATCCGGCGGCAGCGGCGGAGCGGCTCGGTGTCGGCGACGGGGAGCCGCAGACCTGGCTCGACGCGGCGGGCGCGATCGTCGTCCACTACGACACCGAGCTGGGGGTGCACCCGCAGGCGGAAGGCTTCACCCGCCACGAGGAATGGGACTTCGCGGCGATGACCAGCGACGATTACCCGCTGCTGCGCCACTTTCCCTACTTCGACCTCTACCGCAAGCAGGTGGTCAAGCAGGCCGACCTGGTGCTGGCGATGCAGCTGTGCCCGGATGCGTTCACCGCTGAGCAGAAGGAGCGGAACTTCGCCTACTACGAGCGGCTGACGGTGCGGGACTCCTCACTGTCGGCCTGCAGCCAGGCCGTCATCGCCGCCGAGGTCGGGCATCCCGACCTGGCCTTCGACTACCTCGCCGAGACTGCCCTGGCCGACCTGCGGGGCCTGCGCGGCGACACCGCCAACGGGCTGCACCTCGGTGCGCTGGCCGGCTCCTGGATCGCGCTGGTCCAGGGGCTGGGCGGCATGCGCCGCGCCGCCGGCGGCGAGCTCGGCTTCGCGCCCCGGCTGCCCGGTGGCCTGCGACGGCTGTCCTTCGCGGTCGGCGAGCGCGGGAACGTGCTGCGGGTCGAGATCACCCCCGATGCCGCCACCTACCGGCTGGTGAGCGGGCCCGGTCCGGTGCGTATCCGGCACCACGGCAGCCCGCTCACGCTGCCGGGGCCAGCGCCGGCCAGCGGGCCTATCCCGCCGCTGGCCCCCCGCGCCCGGCCGAGCCAGCCACCGGGCCGCGAGCCCGCGCGCCGCCTGCCACGGCCGGCCCCCTGACAGCCACTGGCCCGGGCAGACAGCCGCTGGCCCGGGCAGACACAGTGTGCCTGCCCGGGCCAGCGGCCTGGGTGTCAGCGGGCGCTGCCCGCCCCCGTGGTGCCGGGCCGGCCGGTCTGGCCGGTGCCGGAGCTGCTGTCCCCGGCGCTGCCGTCACCCCCGCCCGTTCCCATGCCGGGCGTGCCGGTGGCGGTCCCGGTGCCGGAGTCCGCCGGTCCTGCCGGGGCGGTCTCCCAGCCGCGCCAGATCAGCCGGTGCACCGGAATCCAGCGCGGGATGTCCCGCAGGCCCGGGATGAACGGCACGCACAGCAGCAGGAGCGTGCCCAGGCCGGTCAGGTAGATGGCGATCATGTCCACGTTGGCCGAGGCGGAGAAGCCGGGCACGTAGTACCACAGCGTGTACAGCCACAGCCACGGCTGGCCGGGGTAGCTGCCCGTCTCGTTCATGACGCCCCACTGCTCACCGGTCAGGTGCTCGCCTCTGGCCTTGTCACTGAAGTAGGTGCCATCGCCCATGAACAGCACCGGCTTGGTGTAGTTCGTGCCGTAGAAGTTGTGCTGCGCCAGCAGGTCGGCGTCGAGGGCGCCGCCGCGCGCCATCGTCAGCTCAGTGGCGAGCATGGCGGGCACCGGGCCGTCAGCGGCGGGCGGCACGACCGGCGCCCCGTTGACGTACCTGGTGTGCGGGACGACCTTGAGGTAGGCGTTCACCCAGGCCATCTGCTGCGCGGACGAGGCGCTGCGGTAGGTGGTCAGGGCTGCTGCCAGCGGCGGCGTGGTGGGTGCCAGCTTGCCCAGCGGCGACAGCACGAAGTCCTGTGCTGTGTTGATCGGCTGGGTGACCCCGGTTATCTTCGCGGGTGCGAAGAGCAGGCTCTGGCTGCCGGGGGCGGTGTTGTAGGGCGGCCCGTAGCCCGCCGTGCCGCTGGTGCCGTTGAGCTCCATCGCCGCGGTCTGGAGGAAGTCGGTGGGCATGGTCCTGGCCCACGCCTGGACGGTGGCCGACGGGACGTCCGGCGAGGACAGCAGCGCGGCCAGCAGCACCGTCAGCCCGATCACCACGGCCGAGGCGATGGTGCCCTCCTTGATGATGTCGTAGCGCCGGGTCCGGCCGCGCCAGGGTGCCGCGTCGGCCGCCTTGCGGGCCTTGCGGCGCTCGCGGGCCGTGCCGGTGCCGCCCAGCTGGGCGGGCAGCGGGTGGGAGACGCCCCGGACCCGCACCAGCAGGACGTGCGCCCCCACGATGGCGATCAGAACGATGGGCACCAGGACCACGTGCCAGAGCAGCATCTGGCCGAAGTTCATCGCGTTCCAGAATGCGCCGATCCCGACCGAGTTGAAGGCGTCCTTGGCGCTGGCGGAAATCCACTGCGAGTCGAAGTTCTGCTGCGAAAGGTAACCGGTGAAGCACTCGACGACCGACGCCATGAAGGCGACGACGCCGGTGATCCAGGTCATCACCCGGCGGCCGCGCCAGGCGGCCATCCAGAACTTCCCCCACAGGTGGATGACGAGGAAGGCCATGAACAGCTCGACGCTCCACAGGTGGAGGCTGTTGAAGAAGTGGCCGATCGGGTTGGTGTGCCACCAGTCCACCCCGCCGAGCGCGATGGCGAAGCCCGAGACGATCGCCACCCCGAGCGCGGCCAGGCTGGCCACGCCGAAGACGTACACCCAGGAGGCGACGTAGGCGGGCTGGCGGTCCGGGAGCAGCTTGCCCGGTGGCAGCAGGGACAGCGCGCGGCGCCGCAGCCGGGCCGTCCACATGCCGGCGTCTTCGTCCTCACCCAGGTCGGCCCTGCCGCGCTGGCCGCCAGAGCCGGCGAGCGTGCCGGCCGTCCCGGCGGGCAGTTCGTCTTCGCCCGGGTAGGTGCGGCCCTTGGAGAAGGGGAGCACCAGAGCCACCGCGAAAATGACCACCATAGCGGCGATGAGAGCCAAATTCGCCACGGAAACGGTGAATATCGACCAAGTCACGTATGTGCCGGGCTGATCGAGGTTGATTACCCCGGAGCTGGCTTCCGCCAGGACGGGCATATACATTTTCTGCTCCTGAGATAGGTCCTTCGACCATGGTCGGGGGAATATTATCGTGTGCCACACGATGCGCCCGGGCCCCGGTCACGCCCTAGGGATGTCGGTCATGGACAGCCGGGACCTTGGTCCCGGGTAGTCGCGGTGTTGGGTGCTGGCGGTGGTGCGGGCTGGCGGTGGTGCGGGCTGGTTCGCGTGCGTGCAATGGCACCCGCCGCGAGGATACGGGGCCAGCCGGCCACGGAGTCTCTCCCGTCCTGGCGACGGTGGGTCTTACGGCCTAGGGCCGTCGTGTCCCTGCCTACTCCGTTCGGCTCCCCCGGGCCGGTTCCCCCAAACCGGTCCCTCACTGGCGGGTGCCATAGGGCAAGCCTGCCCGCGGGCGATGCCCGCAGGCAGGGACGGCGGACCCGTGATGCCGGGACCAAAGTCCCGGCATCACGGGTCCAGGCCAGCTGGTGGCCTCCACCAGGCGCCTAGTGGGCAGTGGCGGGCCGGTGGGTGGTGGCGGTGCGCTTGCTGAAGATCTCGGCCTCAGCCGGGACGTGCCGCAGGTGCGCGATGCCGAAGAAGGACAAGATCAGCATCAGTCCCGCCGCCACGAGGGAGACGATGGCGCCGATGAACATGACCTGGGCGATCGTCCCGAACGCGTACGCATTGAGGAGCAGTCCGCGCAGCGTCTCGCCGCGGAAGACGGTCTGCACCTGCGCAGCGAGCGCGGCGTTCTTCGGGTTGGCCAGGGACGCGGCGGACAGCTGCGCGTAGGTCTTGCCAGCACCGATCTCCTTCAGGTGCACGGCGATGAAGTGGTCCGCCCACACTTGCGCCTGCTGGCCGGTGACCAGCTGCTGGCCGGCGTAGGCACTCATGGCCTTGGCGTCGGCGGACGGGAGCGCCTTCAGCTCGGGGCTGCCGGCGGGCGGGAAGTAGATCTTCTGGGCGGCGAGCTGGGTGTGCACCTGGTCAGTCACGAAGTTGTGGCCCCAGAGCAGCAGTCCGCCCGCAACCAGCAGCACGCCTGCGAGGACGAACCCCGCGATGGTGGCCAGCACATCAAACGTCTTGCGGCGCATCGAATGCCTCCTTGCATTGTGCCGGGCCTACTGGCCTGGCTAACCGCTGCTTGAAGCTTCGCGCCGCGCCGAGGGGCACGGGCAGGGCCGCCGGTCACTGCCGCACCGGGACCTCAGTCACCGCGCTGCATGGCCGCAAGGCCCGCCCGGTAAGGGCTTACGGGTGTGGCAGGCGGGCTCGCGGCTGCCAGCCGCTGGTGACGCGGTTACCAGCCGCCCGGGCAACCGCGCAGGTCAGTGAAGGCGCCGGGTCCACTGGGGCTCGACCGCGGACCAGGCCTGCTCCCAGCTGGCCAGCCGCCGCCGGTCCAGCAGGCCGCGGGCGGCCCCGAACGCCATCGCCAGCAGCAGCCCGAGCAGGACCGGGGCGAGGACGGCGCACATCAGCTCCCAGCCGTGGACCTGGCTGCTCAGCAACGGCGGGGTGGTGATAGCGCCGGTGCGGTTGGTCCACACCGGCACGGTGCTGCCGGCCCGGCTGCCCAGGGGTACCTGCACGTAGCCGGTGCGTTCGCCGCCGCCGGGCACGGGCCACCGCGCCTTGACCCAGCCCAGGCTCAGGGCGGTCCGGAAGGGGTAGTCCGGGCCGAACGGGACGTTGCGGAGCAGCGTGGCCGGGACCCGGTGATCGCTCGCCAGCTGGACAGCGGCGGCCCGCGCCGCCGTCGCCTCGGCCCAGCGGCCGGCCCCCCATCCGGCCAGCGGGCCGCCGACGAGGAAGACCAGCACGAGGCCGATCCGGATCCATGCCTCGGCCCGGTCGGTGCCCCGCCGCAGCGGGTTCGCGTCCAGACCCAGCCGCCGTGCCAGCGGCGCCGCCCAATGGCCTGAGGTCTGTTTCCCCCGCACCTCAACCACCCTCTTCAGCAGGTTCCAGCAGGGCGCCGCCACGGGTTACCGGACGGGCTCGGCGACTCACCCGGCTCAGCGTCCTGACCTGGTGATCCCAACCCCGGCATGGAGGCCCTGCCCCACCCGGCCTGCAGGCCCTGCCCCCATCATCGGGTGGCCTTCGCGGCGCCGCGCAGAGGTCTTGGTCCCGGGGAGGCGGGACCTTCGCCTCCGGTGCGGTACTGGCCCGCGCGGGCCAGTGGCAAAAGTCCCGGAATGCCCGGTCAAATCGGACCGCGGATGGCTTGCGGCCCGGGCCAAGCGTTACGGTGAGTGATAGCTCCCGTAGGGCTGCCCACGCTGGAGAACGGCCGGTGGAACCAGACTCACGCCCCATCCTGCCCCAGTTGCGTCTCGACGACCTGCTCGCCGAGTTGCAGTCACGGCTGCAAGCGGTGCTGGCCACCCGGGACCGGGTCCACGCGCTGCTCGAAGCGGTCCTCGCCATCGGCGGCAACCTGGACCTGGAGGTCATGCTCCGCAAGATCGTCGAGGCCGCCGTCACGCTCGTCCGTGCCCGGTACGGCGCGCTGGGGGTGCTCGGAGCCGAAGGCCAGCTGACCGAGTTCATCCCGGTCGGCCTCGACGAGGCGGAGATCAGCCGGATCCATCACTGGCCGGAGGGGCGCGGGCTGCTCGGCGTGCTGATCAGCGATCCACGCCCGCTGCGCCTGACCGACCTGTCCGCCCACCCGCAGTCCATCGGCTTCCCCGACGGGCACCCGCCGATGCGGTCGTTCGCCGGGGTGCCGATCCGGATCAGGGACGAGGTCTACGGCAACCTCTACCTGGCCGAGAAGGAAGGCGGCGCCGACTTCGACGAAGAGGACGAGACGCTGCTCGTGGCGCTCGCGGCGGCCGCCGGGGTGGCGATCGACAACGCCCGCCTCTACGAGGAGTCCCGCCGGCAGGAACGCTGGCTGCGCGCCACCTCGGAGGTGACCAGGGAACTGCTGTCGGGGGCCTCGTCCGGCCAGGTGCTGACACTCGTCACCGAGCAGGCGCTGGCGATGTCGGGTGCCGACCTGGTGGCGCTGGCGGTCCCCGCCGGCGACCGGCAGCGGCTGATCAACACACACGCGGCCGGGGACGGCGCGGGCGCCGCGCTGGGGCTGATGCTGCCCGTCGCTGAGTCGCTGTCCGGGCAGGTGCTCACCTCCGGCGAGGCGGTGACGGTGGAGGACTTCCGCAGCGACCCGCGGATCAACCCGCTGGCCCGCGAGCACATGCCGCTCGGGCGGGCCATCCTGCTGCCGCTGGGAGCCCCGGGCAACGTGCGCGGCGTGCTCACCGTCGGCCTCGACCCGGGCTCGCTGCCGTTTCCCCGGCAGGCGGTGGAGATGGTCACCACGTTCGCCGCCCAGGCCGCGATTGCGCTCGAACTGGCCGAGCACCGGCAGGACTCCGAGCGGCTGGCAGTGCTCCAGGACCGGGACCGGATCGCCCGGGACCTGCACGACCTGGTGATCCAGCGGCTCTACGCGACCGGCATGTCGCTGCAGGGCGCCGTGCCGCTGATCACCCGGCCGGAGGTGAGCGACCGGGTCAGCAGCGCGGTGGACGCCCTGGACGAGACGATCAGGGAGATCCGCTCGGCCATCTTCTCGCTCCAGTCGCATACCGACCTGAAGCGCCAGGGCCTGCGGGCGAAGATCCTCGAGGTGGTCGAGGAGATGACCATCCCGCTCGGGTACGCGCCGTCACTGCGGCTGGTCGGGCCGCTGGACGCGGAGGTACCCGGCGAGGTCGGCGACCACATGCTCGGCGCGCTGCGGGAGGCGCTGGCCAACGCGGCCAGGCACGCCGGTGCCAGCAGGGTCGATGTGACGGTGGAGTTCGGCACCGACCTGGTGCTGCGGGTCCGCGACAACGGCAAGGGCCTGGGCAGCAGCACCCGCCGCAGTGGGCTGGCCAACCTGGCCGAGCGTGCCAGCGGCCTGGGCGGGGTGCTGCGGGTGGGTCCGGCTGACGGTGGCGGCACCGACCTGGAATGGCGGGTTGCCGTCCAGCCGTCAGTGGAGCCGGAGGCCTCGCCAGCTCAGTGACCGTGCTCAGTGACCGTGCTCAGTGACCGCGCGGCGAGCGCTCGGAATCGGTGTGCTCGTCGAACACCCGGGCGGCATAGGCGGCGGCCTGCGCCCTGCGCTCCATCCCCAGCTTGGCGAAGAGCGCGGAGACGTAGTTCTTGACCGTTTTCTCGGCCAGGAACAGCCGCTCGCCGATCTGGCGGTTGGTCAGGCCCTCGCCGATCAGCTCCAGGATGCGCCGCTCCTGCTCGGTCAGCCCGGCCAGCGGGTCCGATCGCTGCGCCTGGTCGCGCATCCGCTGCATGACCCGGCTGGCCGCTTCCGGGTCGAGCAGGGAGCGGCCGGAGGCGATGGTGCGCACCGCCCCGACCAGGTCGGTGCCGCGGATCTGCTTGAGCACGTAGCCAGCGGCCCCGGCCATGATCGCGTCGAAGAGGGCCTCGTCGTCACCGAACGAGGTGAGCATCAGGCACGCCACCGCGGGCATCTTCGACCTGATCTCCCGGCACACCGTCACCCCGTTGCCGTCGGGCAGGCGCACGTCCAGCACGGCCACGTCGGGCTTGAGCGCGGGAATCCGGGCCAGGGCGGACTCTGCGGTGGCCGCCTCCCCGATCACGGTGATGTCCGGCTCGGCTTCCAGCAGGTCGTGCACGCCCCGGCGGACGATCTCGTGGTCGTCGAGCAGGAACACGGTGATCTGCTGCCCGTGGTCGCTGTCCGCCTTCTCCATTGGATCCCTGCCCCTTCGTGCAGCCCAGCCTGGTGCGGGCCCCGGTGGGTCCACGATAACCGCACCTGGCGCGTGCGGCAGGGACCATTGTCCCCGCACTACTGACGAAAGTCCTGCTAGAGCTGGTCAATGAGCCTCTGGCACGGATGTCAGCGCAGATCTACTCTCAGGTTGGCAGATTGCCGGAACAGGAGGCAACAAAATGTCTGGCATCGTGGTCGGAGTGGATGGTTCACCCCACTCCCAGAAAGCCCTCGACTGGGCCATCGCAGAGGCCGTGCTCCGGCACGCTCCGCTGACCGTTGTCGCGGTCAGCCCTGTCGCCGCCAGCGTGTGGGGCCTGTCCGCCGAGCACTACCCGGCTGACGAGCAGAGCCGTGAGCAGGTCCAGCAAGCCACCCAGGAGCTTGTCGGCAAGGCCCTCGCCGCGCGCGGCGCCGGGACGGGCCCGGCGGTGACGGTGCACGCCGTCGCCGGACGCCCGGCCGACGAGCTCATCAAGGCGTCGGAAGACGCTGACCTGCTGGTTGTCGGTGCCCGTGGGGCTGGCGGGTTCGCCAAGCTGATGATGGGCTCGGTCAGCTCCCAGGTGTCGCACCACGCTGGCTGCCCGGTCGCCGTCGTCCCTGGCGAGCACGCCCGCTGACCGCCTGGTCGGCCAACCCCTGACCACCCGGCCAGGCCTGGATACCCTGAGCATGGCCGGGCCGGTCAGTCGGCCGTGCCCGGCGGCACCAGGCCGTATCGACGCAGGGAGGGTGGCCATGCCACAGCCCCAGGGAACCGAGCTCGAGGAAGTCAGGGCACGCCGGCAGCGGCTGCGCGAGAAGTACCTGCGCCCGCGCGGTGAGCGCCCGCGCACGACGGTTCAGGGCGTGCACCACGCGGCCTTCATCTGCCGCGACGTGGAGGAAACCATCCAGTTCTACCAGGAGTTCCTCGGGTTCCCCCTGGTCGAGCTGGTGGAGAACCGGGACTACGCCGGGTCCAGCCACTTCTTCTTCGACATCGGCAACCGCAACCTGCTCGGCTTCTTCGACTTTCCCGGCCACGAGCACCCGGCTTTCACCGAGACGATCGGCGGCCTGCAGCACATGGCGATCTCCATCACGCCGGAGCAGTATGACGCGGCCAGGAAGCGTTTCGACGACGCCGGCTTCTCCTACCTCGGTCCCGACCGGGGGGTGGAGGAGAGCATGTACTTCCGCGACCCGAACGGGCTCCAGCTCGAGCTGTACCGGGAAGAGCTCGGCGTCTTCGTCGGCATCCCGCTCCTGGACGACTAGGAGGATTCCCTGACCAGGGACCGCCGGTCAGGTACTGGGACTCGGGCAGGGGCGGTCAGACAGCGACGAACTCGATGCCGGCCAGCTGGCAGAACGCCCGCCAGTCCGCGGCGTGGTGGCCGAGGTTCATCACCTCGTGGTGCGGGCCGCCAGCGGCCAGCCAGCCGTCCAGGCAGGCCCGCACCCCCGACGCCGGCCGGAACTGGCCGTAGGGCATCTCCAGCGCGGGCAGTTCCTGGCTGTCCAGGTTCTCGCCCTCGGCGACCACCAGGCGGAACCGTTCCCCGCCCAGTGACACCAGGGTGGCCAGGGTGGCCGGGCCCGGCTGGTACTGGAACAGGAAGGTGGGCGGGTCACCGAGCCGGCCGATGCCCAGCGGCCGCTTGATGAGCTTCACCGGCCGGTCGGAGCGGGCGATCTTCCAGTTCCCCTCGCCCATGTGGCTCATCAGCACCGAGTCGGACGGGAAATCCATCGCGTACATCTCGGTGAAGTGCGCGTCCCCGATCAGCGTGTGCCCCGCCGACACCAGGCACGCGGTGAGCACGTCGCCCTCGGCCGCGTACCCGTAGCCCTTGGCCATCAGCGACGACGCGGCGGCCAGCGGCAGCCGCTGGAACCGGCCGTCCTCGCCGATGGCGTCGAAGTGCGCGGTGTAGGCGCCGAACCCGCCGGTGCCCAGGATCGCCTCGATGGCCACCTGCATCCGGGCGTGGTCGGACCGCTCCTCCGCGCTCAGCCGGGGGTCGATCTCGAACCGCTCGTCCTCGAACGCGATCACATGCGCGATCTCGGCGTCGGTGACCGCCTGCATCTCCCGGTACAGCTCGCCCGGCGCGACCGCCAGGATCTCCGGCCCGAGGGAGCGGACCAGCGCGGACTCGTCCACCCGGATGTCGCCCATGTCGTTCATGGCGTAGCCGAAGATGGCGACCTTCAGCGACTTCCAGCCCGTCACCGCTGCTGCCGCCCGCGCCCACCGGTGCACGTTGTCGCGGAACGGCTCGCTGCGCCAGTCGTCGGTGAGCACACTGAACGCCCGCCCGGCGCGGACCATCGCGTTCGCGGTGTCCTGCGCCCCGTGCACGCCCTGGTTGTAGGTCATGTCGGCCATGTCCCAGGCGGGTGTCACGTTCGGCTCGGGCTGGATGTTGGCCAGGCAGATAGGCAGCCGCGACTCCGACAGCAGCCGGGCCACCCGCATGGCGGGCCCGTAGGTCAGCATGACGACCAGCACGCCGTCCAGGCCGGCATGCTCGAACTCGCGCATGACCCGTTCAGCGTCCTCGCGGTACTTGATGGCCTTGGCCGCGGTGAACTCGAACTGGCCCGGCACCGACAGGTGCCCGGCGAGCTCGGCGGCGTAGCCCTCCTGCCGCTGCGCGATCCCCGGGATCATGTCGTCGTACAGGTCCTGCATGATGCCGAGGATCCCGATCCGCGGCGTGCGATCAGACACGGACATTCCCTCCTGACGCAGTGTCGTGGTACCGCCCGTAACCCGCCAATCCGTTCCCCGTTCGGTTCTCTGCCCCCAGGAGGGCAGAGAACCGAACGGGCGATGAAAAAGGGGCCGGGGTCATCGCTGGCCGTACTCGGTCTGGTAGCGCTGGTGCAGCGCGTCGATCTGGGCCTGCGGCAGCGGCTCCGGCTCGCCGTAGGCACGGGCGTAGTGCACGGTGCGGGCCGCGTCCTCGCACATCACCGCCGCCTTGACCGCGCCGGTGGCGGTCGCCCCGATGGTGAACACGCCATGGCTGCGCATGAGCACGGCGGGGGAGCGGTGACCGGTCAGGGTCGCCACCACGCCGCGGCCGATCTCGTCGCTGCCGATCAGGGCGAACGGGCCGACCGGGATCTCGCCGCCGAACTCGTCGGCCATCGCGGTGAGCACGCACGGGATCGCCTCGCCGCGGGCCGCCCACGCCGTCGCGAAGGTGGAATGCGTATGCACCACACCGCCGGTGCCGGGCATGTGCCGGTAGATGTAGGCGTGGGTGGCGGTGTCACTGGAGGGCCGGTACTCCCCGTCCAGCGCCGTGCCGTCCAGGTCGCAGACGACCATCGACTCCGGGGTGAGGTCGGCATAGGCGATCCCGCTCGGCTTGATGACGAGCAGGCCGGTGCCGGGAACGCGGGCGGACACGTTGCCCGAGGTCCAGGCGACCAGGCCGGCCTCGACCAGCTGCGCGTGCAGCGCGCACACCTCGAAGCGGACCCGGGCGACGTCGTCGCCGTGGGCTGTCATCGCCCCGCGCCCTTGCTTGCCGTCCCCCGGACGCGGCTGTCCAGGACGCGATCACGCAGCGCCCGCAGCCGGTGCAGCACCTCGTTCGCGCCCCTCCCGAAATAGTCGTGCAGCGCCACGTACTCGGCGTACAGCTGGTCGTACACATCGGCGCTGGCCGGGTCGGGGGTGTAGACCGCCGGCCGGTGCCGGCCCATGGCCGCCGCCGCGGTGGGCACGTCGGGATGGGCGCCCGCCGCCACGGCCGCGTGGATCGCTGACCCCAGTGCCGGGCCCTGCCCGGCGCTGACCAGGCCCAGCGGGCGCCGGGTGACGTCGGCGTAGATCTGCATGATCAGCTCGTTCCTGGTCAGCCCGCCGGCGATCACCAGCTCGCCTACCCCGATGCCAGCCGCCTCGAACGCATCGATGATCACCCTGGTGCCGAACGCGGTCGACTCGATCAGCGCCCGGTAGATGTCGGGCGCCCGGGTGGCCAGGGTGAGTCCCGCGACGACGCCGGACAGGTGGTGGTCGGTGAGTACGGAGCGGTTTCCGTTCAGCCAATCGAGTGCGATCAGGCCGTGCGCGCCCGCCGGCTGCTCAGCTGCCTGCGCCGACAGCAGGTCATGGACACTCACCCCACGGCGGGCCGCCTCGGCGTGGCAGGCGGGCGGCACCGCGTGGTCGGCGAACCAGGCGAAGATGTCGCCGACGCCGGTCTGGCCGGCCTCGTATCCCCACCGCCCGGCGACGATGCCGCCGTCCACCACCCCGCACATGCCGGGCACCTCGGCCAGGGCGGTGCCGTTCATCACATGGCAGGTCGAAGTGCCCATGATGAGGACCATCTGGCCGGGGGCGATCGCGTTCGCGGCGGGCGGGGTCACGTGGGCGTCGACGTTGCCGACCGCGACCGCGATGCCGGCGGGCAGGCCGGTCCAGGCCGCTGCCTGGGTGGTGAGCGAGCCGGCCCGCCCGCCCAGCGGCGAGATGGGGTGGGCCAGCTTGCCGGCGGCGAAGGTGGCGAAGCCCGGGTCGAGCGCGGCCAGGAACTGCGCTGACGGGTAGCTGCCGTCCTGCCAGATGCCCTTGTAGCCGGCGGTGCAGGCGTTGCGGGTCTCGGTCCCGCACAGCTGCCAGATGATCCAGTCGGCCGCCTCGATCCAGCGGTCGGCCCGGTGGTAGATCTCCGGGTCCTGCGCCAGCACCTGGAGTGCCTTGGCGTACTGCCATTCGGATGAGATCTTCCCGCCGTAACGGGCGATCCACGGCTCACCGCGCTGGTGGGCCAGGGCGTTGATGCGGTCGGCCTGCGGCTGGGCGGCGTGGTGCTTCCACAGCTTGGGATAGGCGTGCGGGCGCCCGGCCAGGCCGGGCAGCTGGCACAGCGGCGTCCCGTCCCGCGTCACCGGCAGCGGGGTGGACGCGGTGAAGTCGGTGCCGATCCCGATGATGCTGGCCGGGTCGGCCCCGGCGGCCCGGACCGCGGCCGGCACGGCCTCGCGCAGCACGTCCCGGTAGTCCTGCGGGTCCTGCAGCGCCCAGTCCGGCGGCAGCGGCTCCCCGGTGGCGGCCAGCCGCGCGTCCATGACGCCGTGCCGGTAGTCGTGGACGGCGGTGCCCAGCTCCGCGCCGTCGGCTGCCCGCACCACCGCCGCGCGCCCCGACAGGGTGCCGAAGTCCACCCCGATGACGCAGGTGTCGCGGTCCGGGCCGTCAGCAGCCATGCCGGCCCTGCTCAGAACTCGAATCCGCCGGGCCGGCCGTTGCGGTCGGCGATCAGCCCCGCCAGCGTGGCGAGTGCGATCTCGGCCGGGGCGCGGGAGCCGATGTTCAGCCCGATCGGCCGGTGAACCCGGCTGATCTCGGCCTCGGGCAGCCCGAGCTCGGCCAGGGCCGGGATGTGCGGGGCCGGGTGCCGCGGGTTGCCCATGACCCCCACCCAGCGCGCCGGGCTGGCGAGCGCGTCGCGCAGCACGGTGCCGAGCTCGGGCCGGTGGTGGTCGGTCACCACGACGTCCGCGGTGTCGTCCAGGAAGCCGCCGAAGCCGCTGGCCGCGATGGCGCCGTCGGCGCCCTGCCCGGTGTGCTGCGGGTCGGGCTCGACCAGCACCGCCCGGAACCCGGCGTCAGCGGCGTAACGGAGCAGGAAGCCGGCCACCGGCGAGGCGAAGACCGCGACCAGGGTGCGGGTGAAGACCGGAACCGGTGCCGCGCCGTGGGCGACGTCGCAGGCCGGGTCTTCGTCCTGGTGCGTGTGCAGGTGCTGGCCGGCGGTGCCGGCCGGGTCGGCCGGGGGATGCGGAACGGTCATGGCAGCGAGCTTGCCACGCGCTGGCGCGGGCGTCGACGCCGAGGGTCGGAGAGTACAGTTTATGTTACTAATGGTGACAGACGTGCCTGAGGGGGAGGCGTGAGTCACGACCCGCCCGAGCCTGCCTACGACCGTTTCGGCGGGCCGGGACGGGAGGGCGTGCGCTCACCACGCCCGGTCTCCATGATCTGGCGGCTGTGGCGGGGCCTGGCCACGCTCATTTTCCTCCTGGCCGGCGCCGGCACGCTCATCTACACCGGAGTGCGGCACCAGGATCTGACGATCGACGCGGTGGTGCAGCGCCTGCAGCCGCTGGAATCGGCCAACCTGCGGGTCCGGTCCGACTTCGCCGACGCGCAGGCGGGCCTGCGCGGCTACCTGATCACCAAGCAAGGCCGCTACCTGGGTTACTACCACCGGTCACGGGCCGATCTGGGGGCCGCGCTGACGCAGGCGTACCGGCTCTCCCGGGGCGGCTGGCGCCGCGAGGTCGCCATCGAGCAGCGGGCATCCACCGCCTGGTTCGGTTACGCCGACAAGATGCAGGGCCTTACTGTCAGCAGTCCCGCCCTGGCCCGGCTCACCGGGCAGAGCTTCGCCAGTGCCAGCGCGTTCTACCGGGCCAACAACCGCCTGCACGCCCAGGTGGCGGCGCGGACGCAGCTGGCCGCCCGGGACGGCCAGCGGGCGCTGGACGTGGCGGTGGCCTGGAGCGCGGCATTCGCCTTGGGCGCCGTCCTGCTCGCGGTGGCCGCGGCGGTCGGTACCGTCCACGGCATCACCAGGCCGCTGGCGGGCCTCACCATGACCCTGCGGCGGCTGCGTTCCGGTGACCACGCGGCCCGGGCTGACCTCACCGGCGCCGCGGAGACCGTGGAAGTGGCACGCACGCTGAACGATCTCGCCGACGACAGCGACCGGCTGCGGGCTCAGGAGGAACGGGCAACCCGGCTGCGGACGGCAGCGCGGGCGGGCGGTGTCCGTATCCGCGAGCACCTGCGGGCGCAGGACGTGATCAGCGAGGCCCGGGTGGTGCTGGAGGAGGACGTCAACGCGGAGGTCATCTACCTGCACCTGGTGGAGGAGGGCGGCGGGGTCAGCAGGCCCATCGGCCATGAGGGCGACTGGCTGTTCCCGGACGATTTCGCCCGGACCCTCCCGGCCGCGTCGATGGA
The DNA here is from genome assembly GCA_035532275.1 of Streptosporangiaceae bacterium. Lineage (GTDB taxonomy): Bacteria > Actinomycetota > Actinomycetes > Streptosporangiales > Streptosporangiaceae > UBA9676. The sequence goes on from DATKRG010000062.1 coordinate 24,877, forward strand.
GTCCTTCCGCGGCGCCTTCCGCAACCACACCAGCCTGGTGACCCAGGATGTGCAGGGCACCGAAGGCGACCGGGTGCGGCCGGCGATCAGGGACCAGCTGCGCCGGGCGGGGGTGGTGTCAATGCTGATCACACCGTTCGGCGTGGGCTCGGACATGCTCGGGCTGATCGTTGCCTGCCGCCTTCACCCGGGGCATCCGTGGGCGCCGGACGAGACCGACGCGGTGGAGTCCATCGCCACCGATCTGGGCCGGGGCCTGCACCACGCCCGGCTCTACGAGGCCGAGAACCGGCTGGTCCAGGAGCTGCAGACAGTCGACCAGGCCAAGTCGGACTTCCTGGCGACCGTCTCCCACGAACTGCGCACCCCGCTGACGAGCATCGCCGGCTATCTGGAGATCCTGCGTGATCTGGACGCCGGGCCGCTGACGCAGGCGCAGGAGCGGATGCTGGAGACCGTCGACCGGAACACCGCCCGGCTGCGGCACCTGATCGAAGACGTGCTCACCCTGTCCAGGATCGAGTCGGGTGCCTTCACGACGGTGAAGATGCCGGTGAACCTGACCGATGTGATCGCGGCCGCGGTCGCCGCGCTCCGCCCGGCCGCTGCCGCCAAGGACGTCTCACTGACCCTGTCCTATCCCGGGCCGGACGGCAGCCTGGTCGTCGCGGGCGATCCGGGTCAGCTGGACCGGGTGCTGATGAATCTGCTGTCCAACGCGGTCAAGTTCACCGCCACCGGGGGAAGTATCCAGGTCAGGGCCAGGACCGAGCGCGATATGGCGCAGGTGGAGGTCAGTGACAACGGCCTCGGTATCCCGGCCAGCGACCAGCAGGAGCTGTTCACCCGGTTCTTCCGCGCCTCCAACGCGGTCGAGCGCTCCATTCCCGGCACCGGCCTGGGCCTGGCCATCGTCCGCACCATCGTGGACAACCATGGTGGCCACATCACCATCGACTCACAGGAAGGCGAGGGAACCACGGTCCTGGTGGCGATCCCGCTGCTGGGATCGGGAGGCAGGGGGCGGGGGACAGCCCGGCATGAGCCAGCCATATGGGGCGCCTGGGACAGCGAGGTGATGGGGGCGATCGCTGGCCGCGGCGGGCCCGGCGGTGAGGGGAGACCGGCATGAAACCGCGCGGTTCGCTGCTGAGCCAGCTCCTCATCGTCTTCTCGGTGTTCGCTGTCGTCATCGGGGCCGCGGTGGCGGTCGGCTATGTCGCTGTCGCCCGTCAGAGCCGGGCGGCCAACCAGTTCACCGGTCACTACCAGGTCCTTCAGGAGGCGGACGGCAAGATCGGCGAAGCCTTCACCCGGGCGCAGCTCTCTGTGCTGGGTTATTCGCTGACGGGTGAGCGGGGGTTCTTGCTGCCGCTGGGTGCGGCGCGGGTGCAGTATGAGCGGCGGCTGGCCACGCTGGAGCGGCGGACGCCGCGTGGCCTGCGTGGCCTGGTGCGGGACCAGGCGCGGGCGGGGGGT
>DATKRG010000063.1:0-3134 GCA_035532275.1 Streptosporangiaceae bacterium
GGTCTGATCAGCCGTAGGATGCTCCGGCGAGCCAACGCCGGAGTTGGGGCGTCTGCGCGTTCGCGACGAGCGTGGCAGGACGGAAGCCGAGGAGCAGCAAGCTCGGGCGGGCCGCTGGTGCCGAACGTCGCCGATGTCGGCAACGCCGAGCCGCTGCCGGTTAGCGCCAGGGCCCAGGACGTGCTCGGTGTGCCCTCAGCGTGGCGTCCCTGACGGCCGTGGCGCTCCGAGACGTCCTACGTACAATCTTTGGCCGGCTGACGTCGTGGGTGCCCGCTCCGAAGTGGAGGGGTTTTTGAACGCTGGGCACGGGAGAAGGCGGGCCCGCCAGGAGCGGGCCGCACCCGCCCCTACCGCGACGATGCCGAGCGGCTCAGCGACGGGCAGCTGCTGGAGAAGCTGCGCGGATTCGGCATCGAGCTGGACCGCACCGGGCTGGAGGCCCTTTGCCAAGGCGCGTTTTCCGCGCAAGAGGTGGCCTCCCAGCTCACCGGCCACTATCTGACCGAGGCGCAAACGCGCGCGCCGGAATCGGACTGGGTCTGGCTCGCCGTGCTCGCGCTGTGGCAGCGATGGTGGCCTGCCAAGCCGTGCCTGGAAACCTTGGATGACAAGATCCAGGACGGCTACGCGGCACTCGGGAAGGACCTCGCCGCTGCCACGGACAGGTGGCTGGATGCCTGGTCCGATGTGCTGGGCCTGTGCGACGCGGTGGGCGTCACCACGATCGCCGTCTTTGACGGCCGGTTCCCATTGACCCAGTCGCTGTACAACTGGAGCCAGGACCTGGAGATGGAACTGGGCAACGCGGGCCGCGATAACCCGGCGAAGCTGCAGACGAGGATCACGGTGGGCGAACAGGTCATGCGCCGGTTTACCGACTGCGACCAGCTGATGGTCGAGAACTGGCGGCGGGCCATCGCCGAGGCCTGGTTCTGCCTTGGGGAAACCAGCAACGCCGACGAACTGTACCGCGGCTGGCTGGACGCCGACCCAGCCTGGGGTTTCGGCTGGATCGGCTGGGCCTCGTGTTACATGCCACCCGGCAAGGACACCCCCAAGGACTACCAGCGGGCCGAAGACCTGCTACGCCAGGGGTACGCCGTGAGCGGTGTGCGTGACCGCGACGCGGTTGCCGACTGGCTGCGGCTGGTGTACGGGGAGACCGGGCGCCCCAGCCAGGCCAGGGACTTCGCCGCGCAAGCCGCTGCGATCCGCGCACCCGCCCCTCCCAGCCCAGCGCGCACGGCCAAGGTCGGGCGCAACGAGCCGTGCCCATGCGGCAGCGGCAGCAAATACAAGAAATGCTGTCTCTTCAACCAGGCAGGAGCGTGATCGCTCACCGCAGCGGTGTGACCCGCCTATTGGCGTGATGTGCCCGGATCCGGCAATGACCAGGCGCCAGCCGGCCAGAGCGGGATCAAGCAGCACGACGCGTCCGGACAGTGTCCGGACAGGATATGCTTGGGGCATGAACGATCAGGTCACGGCCCCGCGCAAGCGTCATCGCGTTGAGGTCAGGGTGAACCCGCAGCAGGATGCTCTCATCCGCCAGGCCGCCGATCTGGAGAACACCACGGTGACCGCGTTCGTGCTGGACAGCGTCACCGCGAGGGCAGAACAGGTGGTCAGGCGCCACCGGGACCTGGTGCTGGCAAACGAGGACTTCGACCGGTTCATCGCCGAACTCGACAAGCCGGCCGCTCCCGTTCCCGAGCTAGCCGTGCTGTTCGAGCGCCACCCCAAGTTGCCCGAGGCGTGAATCCTCCCGGCCTGCGGCTGGAGCGCCTTGGCGCCCACCACGCCGTGTCGAGATTCGCGTCGGGGAAGGAGGAACTCGACTCCTGGCTTCGCCGCCACGCCCTCGCCGCCCAGCAGATGGACTCCGCCAGGGCCTTCCTGCTCGTCCGTGGTGGCGAGGGCGCCGAGAACCACGTTGCCGGATATTTCAGCTTGACGATGGGCTCAGTGCTGCGGGCAGAAGCACCACCGAGGCTTGTCCGTGGCCTTCCCGCCTACCCGGTCGGCATGGTCCTGCTGGCCAGGCTCGCCGTCGATCGCAGCGAGCAGGGAAAGGGGCTTGGCGCGCTGCTGCTTGCCGAAGCGCTCCGCAAGGCTGTTGCCGCCGGCGAGGCGGCCGCTGCCCGGCTCGTCGTTGTGGACGCCATCGATGATGAGGCGGCGAAGTTCTACGTCCACCACGGCTTCATCCCCGCTCCCAGCCACCCCCTGCGGCTCTACCGGCGGATGAAAGACATCCGCGCCAGCCTGCGCTGACTCCGGCAGCGGCAGGCCCCCGCCATTAAGGCCCGGCTAGCCGCGGCTACTGCCTGCGCGCCGAGGCACAGGGCGCCAGCCCGTATGCCAACATCTGCGAGCACTGTCCCGGCTTCCGCGCCGACCCCAGCCGCCTGGCCGTCCTCGCTGCCCAGCGCGTCGACGCCCGGGCCCTGGCCGCCGACGCCGACGCTCGCGGCTGGAGCACCGGAGCGGACCGGTACCGTCGGCTCGCCGAGCGACTCGACGCTCTCATCGGCCCGGCCCAGGCAGGATGACCCGCCAGCGGATCCGCCAGGTCGAGCAGGCTAACCTTCACCCGGTGGACGGTAGTCTCGGCGTGTTCGGGCGGCCGGGCAGTTGCTGCCGCGCGACGTGCCTGCCGCCAACGAACGTCTGCTCGTCGAGTCGACTCAGCATCTGCTGCTCCAGCGCCTCGGCCGCGTTCGCCTCCGCCCCCAGCAGCATCCGAGCGAGTTTGTCAATCGATATCGCTGGCTTCTCCGGCACGACCCGGGTCTTCCAGATGCAAGCCCCGCCGCGCGACGCGAAGCGGGCTCGGCAGGCCGCACGCCGGGCGCCGCGCTCCTTCCGCCGGGTGAGGTCATCAATGTACGGCTGGAGCACATCCAGGACCCGTCCCCGTCCCGTATCGACAGACACCGGCCCGTTGGCACGTAGCGCCCGCAGTTTGGCCGTGATCTCGTCGCCGAGTTCCTGTTCGTTTTCCACGACCAGCAGCGTGGACGTGATCTCCTCTGCCTCGGCGGCCAGCTCAGGGTGCCGAAGGAGCAACTCGGCCAGCAGGACAGAACACTCGTCATCAGACAGCCGTCGTTTCCAGGGGCGCACCTCAC
>DATKRG010000064.1:0-2518 GCA_035532275.1 Streptosporangiaceae bacterium
CCGGCCGGCTCGCACCGGCTGCGGCCGCCTACTTGGCGTCCGCGTAGCTAGCCACCACGGCCGTCGTCACCGGGAAGCGCACCGGCGTCGGGCCGAACACCAGCTCCCCGGCCTCCCGGGCAGCCGCGCCGATCGCGTCCACCACCGGTTCGGCGAGCCGCTCCGGGCAGTGCACGATCACCTCGTCATGCTGGAAGAAGACTAGCTGGGCCGTGCCAGCACCACCGGGTCCGCCGGCAGTGCCCTCGCCCGCCCCGCTCGTGCCGTCAGTGGCGACGGCGGGTGGCCCGCTGTTCTCGTTCGGTGCCGAAATCGCCGCCAGCCGGCGGCGCAGTCCGGCCAGCAGCACGATCGCCCAGTCGGCAGCACTCGCCTGGACGACGAAATTCCTGGTGAACCGGCCGCGGGCACGCAGCGACCGGCCCGCCCGCGCCTCGCCGGTGTCGGGGTCGTCCGCCACCGCGGTCAGCCCGCGCCAGGCGTCCGACGGGGGCGGGCAGGTCCGGCCCAGCCGGGACCGCACCACCCGGCCTTCCTCGCCCGCCCGCGCCGCCGACTCCACGTACTGAGCGGCGAGCGGGAACCGGCGCCGCAGCACCGCCAGCAGCTGGCCCGCCTCGCCGCCAGCGCCGCCGTACATGGCGGAGAGCAGCGCGACCTTGGCCTTGGCGCGGTCGCCGCCGAACGCCGCGGCCAGCGCCTCATACAGGTCCCCGGACGCGGCCGCCGCCGCGAACGCCCGGTCCTCGGCGAGCGCGGCCAGCACCCGCGGCTCCAGCTGGGCGGCGTCGGCGACCACGAGGACATGGCCGGGATCGGCGACCACCGCGCGCCGGAGCACCCGCGGGATCTGCAGCGCACCGCCGCCCCGGCTGGCCCAGCGGCCCGATACGACCCCGCCGACCAGGTATTCGGGGCGGAACCGGCCGTCTGATACCCACTCGTCCAGCCAGGCCCAGCCATGTGCCGCATGCAGCCGTGCCAGCTCCTTGTACTCCAGCAGCAGCGGGGCGGCCGGGTGGTCCACCTCGCGCAGGACCGAGGACCTGGTGGAGGGCACCCGGACACCGTCGGCGGCCAGTGCCCGCAGCACCTGGGCGGGCGAGTCCGGGTTCACCGGGCGGCGCAGCGCCTCCGCGATCCCGGCGGCCAGTTCGGCCAGCCGGGGCGGGCGCAGGCCTGGCACCGGGCGCGGGCCGAGCAGCCCGGTGAGCAGCTCGTCGTGCACGTCGGCCCGCCACGGGAGCCCGGCGAAGCCCATCTCAGCCGCGATCAGCCCGCCCGCCGACTCGGCCGCCACCAGCAGCCCGAACCGCCTCGGGTGCTCGTCGGCCGCGATCCGCCGCAACTGGTCCGCGTGCACGGCGACGAGGGCATCCAAGGCGGCCCGCAGGTCGGGGAACACCGGGTCGGCCGGGTCGAACAGGGCATCCTGCCCCGGGCGTGAAGGCGGCGGCCCGGCCCGCACCGCCTGCGCCGCCGTCCCGCTCAGCCGCGCCCACGCACCGGCCAGCGACGCGGGTTCCCCCGGCCGCCCTTCCCGCCCGAGCAGCAGCGCCTCGGTCAGCGCGATGTCGTGGCAGCGCTCCACCCGCACGCCAGCCCGCAGCAGCGCCGGGTAGATGCTGGCGGCCGCCGCCCAGACCCACCGCGCGGTCGCCGACCGCTCCCGCTCGGCGACCGCGCCCGCCAGATCATTTCGCTGAACGACACTCCCGTGGCCAGTGCCGTCCTCCGCCAGCTCGGACAGCCAGCAACTGTTCCCCGGCCCGGCGACGACAGCGACCCGCACGGATCAGATTGTCGCCTGCCCGGCAGACAATCGGGCGCCGCACACCAGGTGCGGCGCCCGCGGCGGTGGTGTCTGGGCCCGGCCCGGTCCCTGTCCAGGCCGGGCCGGGCTCAGACGCTTGTCCCCGTCAGCCCATTCAGCCGGGAGGACCGGGGGCCGGCCCCGAACCGTGCCAGTGCCCGGCCGGCCCGCCGTGGAAGGAGGGCAGCAGGGAGAAGTCGAGAACGCTGACCGCGGTGGCGGTGCTGCCGCTGACGGTCGCCACCACCGTCACCTGGTTGCCGGTCTTGACCGAGGAGATGCCGGCCCGCTGTGCGTCCACGTTGGTGGTGCTCGTCACCTGGTAGGTCTTGGTGAAGCCATCGGCGCTCTTGACCGTGACCGACGAGGCGCTCACCGCCGTGACCGAGCCCCGCTGCGTGTCCACCGTCTGGTAGCCGCCGCCGGACTTGGGCACCACGAACTGGCCGTGCACCGCGCCGAACGGGCCGCCGAGTCGCAGGCCCAACCTGGCACCCAGCGGACCGCGGAAATGCCGCCAGCCCGGGCCCGGCCGCATGGAAGCCGACGGAGAAGGGGTGGCGGCGCTGATGGCCGCCGTCTGCGCCCTCGCCGAACCCGATGTCGCGGCCATGGCCACACCGGCCCCGGCGATCAGGGCAGCGACCGCGACACCGGCGAGGATCAGCGGCCTGCCAGGCAGCCTGCGGTTACCGAACATGAGCG
>DATKRG010000065.1:0-2704 GCA_035532275.1 Streptosporangiaceae bacterium
GCCCCCACCCATCCGTACTGGTACTTCAACCTGCGTGCGTACCCGGACGTCGAGCTGCAGGACGGCCCGGCCCGGCAGGCGATGACCGCACGGGAGCTGGCCGGGGACGAGCGCGCGCAGTGGTGGGAACGGGCTGTCGCCGCCTACCCGCCCTATGCCGAGTACCAGCAGAAGACCACACGCCAGATCCCGTTGTTCGTGCTGGAGCCGGTCAGGACGTGAGCAGCGAGCCGATCGCGCTGATCGACTCCGGGGTGCTGTGGTGGAGGATGCCCCGGATGCCCAGATCGAGAGCGGCTTCGACGTTCTCCGGCACGTCGTCCAGGAACACCAGCTCGGCCGGCGCGACGTCAAGCTCGGCGCATAGCAGCTGGTAGATCTGCGGGTCGGGTTTGGCCAGGCGGACCTCGTGCGAGTAGACGATGACGTCGAACAGGTCCGCGAAGGCGTACCGCGCCTGCTCCTCGCGCCGCGCGCCGTCCGCGGAGTTGCTCAGGATCGCCGTCGCGCAGCCCGGCCGCAAGCTCGCGGCGAAGGCGGTCAGATCCTCGTCCAGCTCACCGCAGTACCAGTCCCACAGGTCGGCCATGAACTCCTGCGCCGCGGCTTCCGGCAGGCCCAGCGCGTCCGCGTACCGCTGGCGGATCTTCGCCTCCGACAGGCCCCCGGTGGTGATCAGGCCGCCGGGATCGACTCCTGCCAGCGCGGCCTCGAAACCGTCCGCGCTCATCCCGAGCCGCCGCTGCCAGCTGCCAAGCCACTGATCCGGCGGCGCGACCTCTTCCAGCACCCCGCCGATGTCGAACGCGACCGCCCTGACCGGCATCACACCTGCCCGCCGCTTCCTGCGCCGCCGGTCACAGGCCGGCGAGCAGATCGGTCTCGGTGATGCCGGGACCCTGCCCGTCACGGATGAACCACTCCGTGCCGAACCCGAACCGGAATGCTTCCTCGGGCATGGCCAGGAAGAACGACGCTTCGCTGATCTGGCTGGCGTGTGCGCGCATGGCGCGGCGCTTGTGCTCCAGGTACGGGGACACGTCCACGGCGGCTGTGATCACCGACTCGGGCTTGCCCCAGTCCTCGGTGTCGCCGAAGTCAGGAAGCTCGATCCCGGCAGCGGCGGCCTGCTCGGCGAACGCGGCCTGGCCGCGCATCATGTGGTCGCGGTTCATCGTGTTCTGGTAGACGCGGGGAGTGCCGGCCAGCTCGGCTGCCCGTATGCCCACCCGGTGTACCTGGATGTGGTCCGGATGACCATACCCGCCGATATCGTCATAGCAGGTCAGGACGTCGGCGCGTTCCTCTTCGAGGATCGCGGCGAGCTTCTTGGCGGCCTCGTCGACCGCTGCGGTCCAGAACGAGCCGGGCGCGGTGTTGGCTGGCGTGCCCATCATGCCGGAGTCGGTGTAACCGAGGAACTCCACCCGCTGCGCACCGAGGATCTCCGCTGACGCGTGCGTCTCGGTGACCCGGCGCTGCCAGAGCTCCTCGCCCGCGGTCAGGAACCCCTCCGGGATCTCGCCATGCTCACCGCGGGTGGCGACCACCAGCACGACCCGGTGGCCCTCCTCGGACGCCTTGCGTATCACCCCGCCGCAGGCGATGCACTCGTCGTCGGGATGAGCGTGGAACGACACCATCGTGGCCATAGCGCCGACGCTACCCGACCGGTCGGACACCCCGGCGGCGGCCGGCCGAGGCCGCTGGGGCCGCGGGGCCGCGGGGTCAGCCGATCGGGCAACCCGGTTTGGCTTCGGCCCGGCCGGAGTTGGGGTGGACCATCAGGCAGGACTCGTCGACGGCCTGGAAGGCACGGGCGGGGATCTGCTTCAGCAACTCGACCAGGCCGTCCGGCCACTGCGGGAAGGCACTGCCCTGGAAGTACCAGTTGCTCCCGTTGTCGGCCAGGATCAGGCCGTAGTGCCGCATCTCGGCCAGCACGGCCTTGGCGTCCTTGCAGTACGGCACCGTGGCGCTGGCGCAGAACCCGGCCACGTCGAAGCTCGCCTTCAGCCGGAAGCGTGCTCCCATCGGGGGCAGGGCCGGGTTCGCACCCGAACCCGCCTGGTGCCGGGCGGGCCAGATGAAGGCCGACTGGGTCTGCTGCGCGGTGACCCTGATCGCATGGGTGATGGGGGTGCCGGTGCGGACCGCCGCCCGGACCTCGCTGTAGCTGAGCAGGCCGGGCATGATCGGCAGGCCGGCGGCATCCGCGGACGTCCATCCCGCCGGGCGCAGCGCATTGGACCTCAGGTTCCAGATCGCCCCGGAGCCCGCCGTCGAGCCGTGTGCGGAGTAGCGGGCCAGCCACAGCTCATAGAGGGTGCATGTGGACTTGCCGACCATGATGGCGTGGCGGTCGCCGCCGGCCCCGCTGCCGCCCTCGATCCGCGTGTCCGGCCCGAACGGGTACGGCCCTTTGTCGCTCTCGCTGGCATAGGTGAATCTGAGCCTGACCAATGGGTGGGCGCTGGTGACGATGGTGACTGGCAGGCCGTACGGGTAACCGCCGGTGTTGGGGCCAAAATCCGGGTGCAGGTAGGTGTGCGCCGAATCCATGCTGCGCATCCAGGCCGCGCTATGGGCGTTCACCGGCAGCTTGGAGATGTCGGTGTTCCACACGTTGCTGGCCGGGAACGCCGGGCATCCCGGGGCGCCCGGGACCGTGGTCGTGGCGGCAGCCCGGACCGGGGCGGCGCTG
>DATKRG010000066.1:0-17809 GCA_035532275.1 Streptosporangiaceae bacterium
CGAGAACTCCACGCTGGCCATGCTCATGGAAGCGATCAGCGTGGACCAGACCTTCTACGTCTACGACACCGAAACGGTGATCCGGTTCATCAGCGACAGCGTGCAACCCATACCAACAGGATCTTGAATCCACCTTCTTGACTGGAGGTGGGCTCAGATTGCGGTGGTTGCGCCAACCACGCGCTAAGCGCTAAGAGGGTCATGGTCGCGCCAACCATCACAATCGGCTGGGCCGGCCTGGATGGACGGACGGGCATGAAGGTCATATTTATCCCCGTCGGCATGGGCGCGCCGGCGGGATCTGGGGGCCGCTCGCCGGTACGGTGATCACGCCCGGCTCCCGCCGCCTGGGCGGAAAACGCAGCTGACGCTCCGCAGCCCCCCGAGGTGGCGCCATGGGTAGCCGTGCCCTTCGCATCCCGCTGGTCGCAGTCATGGCCGGGGTGACCGCCATCACCGGCTGCAAGGTCGTGGTGTCGGCAGGTCCCAGTCCCGCGCCCTCGGCCGTGGTCACGGCCCCGGCCCCGTCCGGGCCGGCGGGGCAGGCGCCGGCCCGGCACGGGCACCGGCTGGCCAAGATCTCGGACGAGGGGCGGGTCACCTTCTCGATCACGCTCACGCACTGCCACGCGCGCGCGGGCGGCCAGCTGCCCGACCCCCGGTGCACACCCGGGAGCGTGGACCCGGCGGTGACACAGGCCGACATCGGCTCGACGATCTGCCGGTCCGGCTACACCACGACGGTCCGCCCGCCGTCGTCGGAGACCACCCGCGCCAAGTACGACGTCTCCTATCCCGCCTACCACATCCCCGGCGGCGCGACCAGCGAGCTCGATCACCTGGTCTCGCTGGAGCTGGGCGGGAGCAACGACATCACCAACCTCTGGCCAGAGGTGGGATCGCTGCCCAACCCGAAGGACAAGGTCGAGAACGCGCTGAACCGGGCGGTCTGCGACGGGCGGGTGTCACTGGCGGCGGCGCAGCGGGCGATCGCCACCGACTGGATGACCGCCGAGTCGCGGCTCGGCCTGGGCTGAGCGGCACACCAGGTCCGGCCGGGCAGGACCGCGGCCAGCCAGTGCCCGGCCGCCGAGCCCGGCCGGTGATCCGGGCCGGAATCGAAGGAAGGCCGCTCCCCCCGCCGGGAGCGGCCTTCGCTTCGCGGGTACGGCACCTCCCCACCGGGGTGCCGCCCCGGGCTTAGCTCAGCAGGTCGCCGATGACTCCACCGGCCAGCCCGCCTTCGGCGGCCTCGCGCCGTTCCCCACCGGGCATGTAGGGGACAAGCGAGGCCGCAAGCTGTGGCAGCGGCATCGACTGCAGCCAGACGGTGCCCGGCCCGGACAGCACCGCGAAGTGGTGGGCATCGCCGCCGAAGTAGCGGTTCGCGATGCCCGGGACCCGGACCACCTGGAACGAGACCGAGGTCTGGAACATGCCCACGTGCCCGGGGTGAACCCGCAGCGACTGGCCCGGTGCCAGCTCATACGGGACGACCTCGCCGGACAGTTCCGTCCAGGCGCGGCCCTGGCCGCCGACACGCTGCAGGACAAAGCCCTCACCGGCGAAAATTCCCGCCCTGAACGATTGCTGGAACCCGGCCGAGACTTCGATGCCTGGTGTCCCGGCCAGGAACCCACGGCGGTGCACCATGTACTCGCTGCCCTGGCCGACCTGCACCGGCAGGATGCTGCCGGGCACCTTCGACGCGAATGAGATCGTCCCCGCCGCTCCCTGCGCGGTGTAGGTGCTCATGAGGAACGATGCGCCACCCGCGACGCGCTTGAGCGCGCCCATCAGGCCCTTGCCGCCGACGCCGCCACCCATGCTGGTGGACATCTGGATCGAGTCGGTCATCCACGAGAACTCGCCGACCTCGGCCACCACGCTCTCGCCCGGGCTCAGGTGCACCGAGAGCACGGGCGTCGTGGTTCCGTGGATCTCTTCCTGCATCCATGCTCCAGTCGGCTGGGCGGTGTCTGGGGTTCCGGTGTCCTCGCGGCGGCCCCTGTAGCGCGCCGCGATGCCGGAACAGGCCGCACGCCCGCACGGCCCGGATAACGTGCCCAGCGCACACGGGATGATGACTGCCTTATGTGTACGCCCCCCGCGGGTGCCCGCGAATCCCTGAAACCATGTAGCGCGCCCGGCCGCCGGGGCAGGTCGTGAGACTGGTCCTCCCACGCGGCGTGCAGGCGCGGTGACTGTGGGTGCTGCCGTTATAACATCAGGCCGCCCTGCGAGCGGGAGTCGCCCGGCGGGGAGGGCGCCGGGCGGGTGCGGCGGGCTCAGCGGGCGGGTGCGGCCAGCCCGTGCGCCACGGCGTAGCGGGTGGCATCGACCCGCCCGCCCAGGCCCAGCTTCCGGTACACGGTGGCCAGGTGCCGCTCGACCGTCACCGGGCTCAGCCGCAGCTCCGCCGCGATCTGCTTGTTGCTCATCCCGCCGGCCAGCAGCCGCAGGACCTCGACCTGGCGGGCGGTGAGACCGTCGGGCAGCGCGGCCGCGTCGGCGTTCTCGCCGATCTCCGCCAGCGCGGCCCGCACGTCGGCTAGCCGCTGCGGGTTGGCGATCCCGGCGGCCATGGCCTCGGCGGCCCGCAGTTGCCTGGCCGCCTCGTCGGGGCGGCCGAGCCGGTAGACCGCCCGGCCCAGGCCGGTCAGGGCCACCACCACGTCGTGCGCGTGAGCGCCTTCGGTATGGGCGAGCACAGCGGCGTGGTAGTGCCCGGCCGCCGCCGCCCACTGCCCCTGCGCGGCCGACAGATAGCCGCGGTTGGCCGCCAGCAAGCCCGCCAGCTGCGGATTGCCCGGTCCCTGGGTGACTTCGGCGGCCTCGTCGAGCGCGCGCCGGGCGGCGTCCAGCTCGCCGGTGCTGATCAGGACGTCGGACAGGTTGGCCAGGCCGATCGCCAGCGAGTGGCGGTCACCGAGCTGGCGCTTGATCACCAGCGCCCGCTCCAGGTTCTCACGCGCCCCGGCCAGATCGCCGTCGTCCAGCGCCATCAGGGCCAGGTTGTTCATCGCGACGGACACGCCACGCCGGTCACCGAGCTGCTCCCGCAGATCCATCGCGGTCTGGAAGCACCGCCGGGCGGCATCCCGCTCGCCCAGGTAACGGTGCGCCGAGCCGAGCACGGTGGCCGCGAAGGCGCTCCGCTCCCGCAGGCCGTGCGTCTCGAAGATGCCCAGCGCGATCCGGGCGAGCCGGACCGCCTCGTGGTAGTCCCCGTTCTCCGCGGCCAGGACGGCCGCCGAGCAGAACGCACGGCCGGTCCGCTCGTCGCGCCGCTGCGGCGCGCGTGCCAGCAGACGGCCCAGCCAGCCGCGCCCGGCGCCGAGCCGGCCGCTGGTCAGCCACCAGCGCCAGAGGGCCGCGCTCATCGCCAGGCCCAGGTTGGCGTCGTTGTCTTCCGCCCATCGCAGCGCCACGTCGAGATCGGCCCCCGCCGCCTCCAGCCGGGCCGTCCAGGTGGCGGCACCGGGCCCGGCCAGGCCGGCCTCGCTGGCGGCTGCCAGCTCGGCGAAATGCTCGGCGTGCCGGCGGCGCACGGCCTGCCCGCCGTCCTGCTCGTCCAGCCGGGCGGTCGCGAACCCCCGCATCGTCGCCAGCATGCTGAACCGGTTGGGCTCACCACGGTCGACCAGCAGCCAGGAGGAGTCGACCAGGCCCCGGATGGCGTGGGCGAGCGCTGGCCCGTCACTTCCGCCGACAGCGGCGGCGTCGGCGGCCGTGAACGGGCCGGCGAAGACACTCAGCGACGGCAGCAGCCGCTGCTGCTCGGGCCGGAGCAGGTCGTAGCTGCGGCGCACGACGTCCACGAGCGTGCCGCCGCCGGGGTCGGCCATGCCGTCCGGCTCGGCCGAGAGCAGGGCCGCCCCCTGATCGACGATCTCGCGCAGCGACAAGGTGCCGACCCAGCCCGCGATCAGCTCGATCGCCAGCGGGAGGCAGTCCAGCCTGCGGCACAGCTCGGCGATGACCCGGGGCGCGACGTCGGCGCTGGGGAAGCCGGGCAGCCGCTCCTGCGCCCGGGCCATGAACAGCCGGACGGCATCCGCCGCCGCGATATCGCTGACGGGCGCGGCCGAGGTGGGACACGCCATCGGCGGCACCGGCCAGCACAGCTCGCCCGGGACGCCCAGCACCGTCCGGCTGGTCACCACGATGCGCAGCCCTGGCACCGTGCTGAGCAGCCCGCTGACCAGCGACCCCACCTCCTCGCGCAGGTGCTCGGCGCCGTCCAGGACGAGCAGGCGCGGGGTCGCCGTCAGCGCCGCCTCGACCGAGGCGAGCACTTCCACCCCCGGCTGGTCACGCAGCCGGAGGGCGGACGCCACCGCCGGGGTGAGCGACTGCGGGTGGCGCACCGGCTCGAGCGGGATGACCACCGTCTGGCCAGGCGGGGCGAAGCGCCGGATGGCCTCCAGCGCGAGCCTGGTCTTGCCCATCCCGCCCGGCCCGGTGATGCTGATCAGCCGCGACTTCCCGCGCAGGACCGAGGACAGCTCGGCCAGCTCGTTCTCCCGCCCGACAAAAGTCGTGTGCGGTATGGGCAGCGGTCCGGGGGGCAGGCTGGTGGCGCCGGCCCGGGTCTCGAACTCGGACAGCGCACGCTCCGCGCGGGCCGACATCCGGGTCCGCCCGGTTTCCCACCGGTTGACAGTCGCGAAGGAGACGCCGAGCTGCCGCGCCAGCTGCTCCTGGCTCAGGTCCAGCGTGGTGCGCAAGCGGCGCAGGCGTATGGCGGCAGTACCAGCGGCGTCTGCGCCTGGCGCCTCGCCATCCACTCAGCCAGAGTAGGCCACCCATGCGCACAAGCAATCCTTGTGCGCAACCGGACTCCGCCGGGGGCTGCGAACCGCTGGTGAGGCGGCTCAGATCGTGCCGAACAGCCGGTCGCCGGCGTCGCCGAGGCCGGGCAGGATGAAGCCCTTGTCGTTCAGCCGCTCGTCCATGGCCGCGGCGACCACCCGGACCCGGACCGGCTCGTCGGCCGGGAATGCGGCCTCCAGCCGTGCGACCCCCTCCGGCGCGGCGAGCAGGCACACCGCGGTGACCGCGGCGGCGCCCCGGCTGGCCACCATCCCGATGACGGTTTCCAGCGTGCCGCCGGTGGCCAGCATCGGGTCCAGCACGAAGACCTCACGGCCGGCCAGGTCAGCGGGCAGCCGGTTGGCATAGGTCGAGGCGACCAGCGACTCCTCGTCCCGGACCATGCCGACGAACCCCACGTCCGCGGTGGGCAGCAGCCGGGTCATGCCGTCGAGCATCCCGATGCCCGCCCGCAGTACCGGCACCACCAGCGGGTCTGGCCCGGCCAGCTTCACGCCGTCCGCAGGGCCGAGCGGCGTGGTCACCCGGACCGGCCGGACCCGCATCTCGCGCATGGCCTCGTAGGCGAGCAGGGTGACGAGTTCATCGGCAAGCCGCCGGAAGATGGGGGCCGGGGTGGCCTCCTCGCGGAGCACCGTGAGCTTGTGCGCGACCAGCGGATGATCGACGACCAGAGTCTGCATGGTCAGTAGTGTCCCAGGCCGCACCGCCCGGGCCGGCCGGTGCCCGGAGGCCGGAAAAAAAACTTTCCCACTTTGTGTTGGCGTGCCCGCACCCGGGGCCTCCTACCTGTGTACGCGATCGTCCAGCAGGTGCCGGGTGGAACGTGGGCCCGCCCGGCACCTGCTGGGACACAAGCGGGGTGCCGGGTGGCAGTGCGGGGTCCATCCGGCACCTCCTGGCCCCCCCCAGGGGCTGGATCTAGCTGGCCGGAGCCGAGGGCGGGAAGCGGCGCTGCGCGGCGACGTCGGCCAGCACGGCGGTGTCGCGCACCGGCTCCACGCTGCCGCCGTCCTGCGACACCTTGACCGCCAGTTCCTCGATGACATCGGGCACCGGCTCGGTGGGGCCGCCGCAGATCTGGCAGGACCCGCCGGCGACAGCCAGCGCCCCGCAGGCCTCGCAGGTGAACCCCGGCCGGACCTCATCATCGGGCACCATCAGCAGCTTGACAGCGTGCTCGTTGGCTGCGGTGACGCAGGCATCGAGCCCGACCGCGGCGATGGTGCCCGGCGGCTGGTCGGCCAGCTCGGTGGCGAGCCGCCGCTCGCGTTCGTCCTCCCACCGCGCCAGGACGTCGTCCGCGAGCTGCCGGACCCTGGCCGGGGTCATGGTGTGCGGGTCGATCACGAAGGTCCCCGCCACCCGGTCCCGCAGCAGCGGCGGCAGCACACTGGTGAACTCCCCGGTCTCCGACTCGTGGCCGCCCACGACGACCGGCCCGGAGCCGTCGGAAACCGCCTCGGCCAGGGCCGTCACCGTGGCCGCGTAGTGCTGGTGGGCCAGCTCGCGGGCCCGCTGGGCGTTGCGGTAGTCCTGGAAGCCGTGCCAGCCGCCGAACCGCCTGCTGGCCACGGTCTCCCCCTGCACATGCCCCAGCGGGTCGGTGCCCTCGGCCGAGATCCGGTACAGCCAGGCGTGACGCCGGTCCACGACCACCGCCACATAGCTGGGGGACCGCTGCAGCTCGGCCAGCAGCGGGCGGACATATGGCCGGCGCCCGACCACGGCCCGCTCCCGGACCTCGCCGCGCAGCGGGATCGTCTCCAGCAGGCCGAGCCCGGCGCACCCGAAGATCGCCACGCTGTGGCCGAGCCACGCGGGGGCGCCGATGGTGACCGCCTCCCGGATCGCGGGCAGCTCTGCCCGGCGGGCACGCGCCCACGTCTGGCTGTCAGCGCTTTGGGCAAGCACGTCGTCGAGCCGGGCGTGCATTCCGCGCCGCTGTGCCGGATCCAGGGGCACGGTGAGATAGATGGAAACAATTCCGGGTTCGGGCGCCTGGATCGCCAGCAGCTTGGCGACGCTGTCGGTGTCGATCACGATGCGCTTCCCGTAGTCAGTTTGCTTTCCACCCGTGCCGCCGGCCCCGGGAAGACCAGCGACTCATGGTTGTCCTCCAGCCAGCGCACGGTGTAGGGCGGGGACCCGTCGGGGTGCCCCACGCCGGTCACGATGCCGACCCGCCGCCGGTCACCCAGGTTGGTTCCATCGATGACCAGCCGGTCTCCGACCTTAGCTTTCATCACGTCCTCCTCGGTGTGCCCTCCTTCCAGCATGCGACACCGGTGAGGACTGGCGAACCTGGCGGAGGTCCCACCAGGACGGGACATTGGCCCCCGTGGCCGGGCAGCCCCCCGCCCCGCCGGCGCGCACGCCAAGCCCGCGGCCGGCCAGCCCCGTCAGGCGAAATCCCCGGCCGTCCCCCGATATATTGCTTTTTCCCGATGTACAGCAATTCAAACCAGCGATGTTAATGACATGAGGGTGCCGGAAAGACGCGGTCGTTGACCTGATGACTTTCTCGCTCTAATGTGCTGGCGGCGAATGTGATCTGCCATTGTTGTTAATTGGTGGTTCGGGACTGATTCGTCCGGCTGGCGGCAGCTCAGAGCGCGGGGGGGCGGGTCTGGATGTCGGGAAGGCGAGGGCCGCGGGGACCGGGCCGGGCATCAGCCAGGCTCGCGGTGGCGGTGGGAACCGCCTGCCTGGTGACCATGACGGCGGCTGTCGCCTCGGCGGGTGACATGCGGGGCGGCCGGGCCCGCGCGGCGGTCCCCGGTGTGGCACCGGTGACCGGCGACCTGCGGGCCGACAGCCTGCTGGCACGGATGACGCTGGCAGACAAGCTCAGCCTGCTGGAAGGGGCGGCCGGTAACCGGCTCGCCGCAGCCGGGGGGCTCGGTATCCCCGCGCTGACGTTCCCCAGCGGCCCGCCGGCGCTGGCGGGCGGGCCGCTCGCCAGCTCTCTCGCCGGCCCGGCCAGCGGCCCGGCCACGCCACCGGTGCTCACGCCGCTCGGTCTCGCCGCCACCTTCAGCCAGCGGGACGCCCTGACCAGCGGCGCGGTGATCGGGCGGGACGCGCGCGCGGCCGGCCAGGACGTGGTGCCCGTGCCGGCCGGGAACATCGCCCGCGATCCGGCCGCCGGCGGCGCCGCGCTGAGCTTCGGGGAGGACCCGCTGCTGGCGGGCCAGACCGCCGCCGCGGAGATCACCGGCATCCAGGGCGCGGGCGCCCTGGCGATGGCCAGCGGCTACGTCGCCGACACCGGTGCTGCCAACGTCGTCCTGGACGACCAGACCCTGCACGAGATCTACCTGCAGCCGTTCGCCGACGCGGTGCGGGCCGGGGTGGCGGCGATCATGTGCTCCGCCGCCACCGTGCGGGTCGTCAGCGCCACCCCGTCCGGCCCGGCGAACCCGGGCACGCCCGCCTGCGCCAACGCCGTCACACTGACCGGCATCCTCCGCAATGAGCTGGGGTTCCGCGGCTTCACCGTGTCCGGCCCCGGCGCGAACCCGGGCACGGTCGCCCTTGACGCGGGCCTGGACGCCGACCTGCCCGGCCGGGCACCGGGGACCGCCGCCGTGCCTGGCTTCAGCCCGGCCGCGATCCAGGCCGCGATTGCCAGCGGCAGCATCCAGCTGTCCACCGTCAACCAGGCAGCCGGCCGGATCCTGGTGGAGATGGACCGGTTCGGCCTGCTCGGCGCACCGGCGCCGGCTGCCAGTCCCGAGCCGGCTGCCACCGCTGGCCGGGTGCTGGCCCGCAGCGTCCAGGACGCCGCCACGCTGCTGAAGAACCAGGGGAACGCGCTGCCGTTGTCACCCGCGGCACGCAGTTCGCTGGCCCTGATCGGTACCGGGGCGGGGCCCGGCACCGCCCCGGCGCTCTGGCAGGCCCTGCGCGGCCCCGGCGCACACCTCAGCTACGCGGTCGGCGACGACCTGACCGGCACCCTCGTCCCGCCGTCGGCGTTCTCCCACGGCGGCCAGCCAGGCCTGCTGCGCGTCAGCAGCGGATCCGGCACGGCGTATCCGGTCCGCGACCTGGACAGCACCGTGACGGGTGGCACCGCTCTCCCGGCCGGTTCGGGATACCGCTGGTCGGGCGAGCTGACCGTGCCGGCCAGCGGGACATACTGGCTCAGCCTCGGGCTGGCGGGCGCGGAAGGGATCATCAGCCTGGACGGCAGGACGATCGCCCGGAGCGTGCCCGGCCAGGCCGCCATCGGCGGCGCGGGCCCGCAGGGCACCGGCCCGCAGAGCACGGGGCCGCTGCCGCCCGCCGCCGGCGGCCCCGCCAGCCTGGCCACCCGCGTCGCCCTGCGCGCAGGCAGCCACACGCTCACGGTCACCGCCCTGCCGGACACCTCCGGCGAGCCCGTCCAGGTCAGGCTGGACTGGGTCACGCCGTTCCAGCAGCAGGCCAACCTCGCCGCTGCCGTCACCGCCGCCAGGAACGCGGCGTCGGCGGTGGTGTTCGCGCAGAGCGCGGGCACTGTGGACGGCTCGCTGCCGGACCAGCAGGATCAGCTGATCGAGGACGTGGCGGCGGTCAACCCGGACACGATCGTGGTGCTGGACACTCCCGGCCCGGTCATGCTGCCCTGGCTCACCCGGGTCAAGGCCGTGCTTCAGATGTGGTCCCCGGGCGCGGGCACCAGCGCCGCCACCGCGAACGTCCTGCTCGGCCGGGCGGACCCGGCGGGCCGGCTCCCGCTCACCTGGCCGGCCTCCCCGGCCCAGGCGGTCGCGGACGAGCAGGGGATCCACCCCGAGCGGGCCACCCGCGGCGTGGACCCGGCGGGCCGTCCCTGCCCACGGCCCGCCGGCCCAGCAGCCCTGAGCAGCCCAGCAGCCCTGAGCAGCCCAGCTGGCCTGGGCAGCCCGGCCGGGCGCCCGCCGGTGTGCACGACGACCTACTCCGAAGGGATTTTCGCTGGCTACCGCTGGTATGACGAGCAGCGGCTGACCCCGCTGTTCCCGTTCGGCTATGGGCTGTCTTTCACCACCTTCGGCTACTCGGGCCTGCGCTGGTCGGCCCGGCCCGGGGGAGGGCTTGCGGTGACCTTCACCGTCACCAACACCGGCCCGGTCGCGGGCCAGGACGTGCCGCAGGTCTATCTCGGCGCGCCCGCCAGCCTGGCGCCAGGGGCAGCGTTCGCGGTCAGGGCGCTCGCCGCCTACACCCGGATCAGCCTGCGGCCGGGGCAGAGCCGGACGGTGACGCTCCAGGTGCCGCTGCGGCAGTTGCAGTACTGGGACGACGCGCGCGGCTGGGTGACCGCCACCGGCAGCAGGCCGCTGTATGTGGGCGGGAACGAGCGTGCCCATGACCTGACGGCCACCGTCAGCGTGCTGGGCTGATCCGCGGCCAGCGCGGGGTCAGCCGGCCAGGTGCCGGGCGATCAGCGCGATGCCCTTGCCCCAGGCGCCGAGCTGGCCGGCCGGCAGGAACGCGGTCCCCTTCGAGGTGTGGCCGACCATGGGCGAGGCCAGGAAGGCCTCCCGGCCCTGGGGGTCGATGAAGTAGACCGCCGACGTGTGGATGATGTCGGCGTTCGGGTTGGGCGCTTCCACCTCGATGTTGTACGCCCGCCAGGTGGCCTGCAGCGCCGGCAGCGGGCCGGTGAAGAAATGCCAGCCGGGAATGGTGGTCAGTGCGTGCTGGCGGGAGTAGGCGGCCATGTCGGCGACGGACGCGTGGTACTGGTTCACGTTGATCGCGACGAAGACCACTTTGCTGGCCGCCGCCCCGAGGTCGTGGTAGGCGTCCACGAACTCCTGCGACACGATCGGGCAGATATCAACGCAGTGCGGGTCCATGAACTCCAGCACCACCACCTTGCCGCGCAGGCTGGACAGCGCCATCGTCCGGCCCGACTGGTCGGTCAGGGTGAAGCCGGGCGCGGCCTGGCGCTCCAGGGGCGACAGCAGCATCATGTTGGCCAGGCTGGTCGAGATGTCGGCCGGGATGCCAGAGGGCCGCGGCCCGGCCGCGTCGCGGTGCCGGACGACGACGTAGGCGGCCACCACGATGGCGGCGGCCAGGACAACCGCGATCATGCCGAACGTCAGCACCCGCGACCCGGGCTTACCGCGCCCGGGCCGGCCGGGGGCGGCTGCTGGCGCGGCGTCGGCCGCCTGCTGGCCTGGCGCGGATTTCGGGGTCATCGCGGTGCTCTTTCCTGCCTGGCCACGGGGAAGACCAGGCCTGCCTGGGTCACGAGCATAGCCGCACCGGCCAGCCGGTCATCCGCCCCGCACGAGGCCCGGCCGGGCCGGATCTCACCACTCGACGAGCGCCCGGTCGCCGGCTCGCGGCGGATGAGACGGGGCCCGTCAGGCTTGCTCGCGGCGGATGAGGAGCATCGCCGCGTCATCCTCCAGGGCGTGGCCGACGTGGCGGCGGACCTCGCCGCTCAGCACCTCCAGCACCTGGTCGGGTTCGCTGGTGTCCTGGACAGCCCGGCACCGGGTGAGCGGGAAGAACTCGCCGGCCCGGTTGCGCGCCTCGCTGATGCCGTCGGTGTAGAACAGGATCCCGTCGCCAGGGGCGACCTCGATCACGGCAGGCTGGCCGGGGCTGGCCGCGAACTGGGCGAGACCCAGCGGCAGGCCGCCAGCAGCGGTCTGCACGAGCCGTGGCCCGGCTCCGCCCATCAGCAGCGGCGGGGGATGCCCGCGGTTGAGCAGCTCGACCTTGGCCCCGTCCGGGCTGATCTGGGCGATGATGGCGGTCACGAACTGCTCGTCGGACAGTTCCCTGGCCAGGGTCGCCTCGATCCGGGCGGCGATGACGGACAGGTCGGAGGTGTCCGGCGCGACCTCGCGGAAGGCTCCCAGGACCGTCGAGGCCATCTTCACCGCCTCCAGGCCCTTCCCCTGCACATCCCCGATGATGAGCCTGGTGGCGTCGGTGGTGGCGATGACCTCGTAGAGATCACCGCCGATGGTGGCCCGCGAGGTGGCGGAGATGTACCGGACGGCTATCCGGACCGGGCCGGGCTGCGCGGGCAGCGGCCGCAGCAGGACCTGCTGGGCGACCTCCGCCACGGTGCGCACATCCGCGAGCTCCTGTTCCTGCCGCTGGCGCAGGGTGTTGGCGACCACGCCGGCCGCGCTGACGCCCAGGACGGTCAGGAAGGCGAGCTGGTCGTCAACGGCGGTGAAGAAGTCCTGGTAGGTGGCGAGGAACAGGCACAGGACCAGGGCGGTGCAGCTGACGATGATCATGCGGACAATGCCGCCGACGACGGCGGCGAACGCCGGGCCCAGCGACAGCAGCGCCAGCAGGCCGATGCTGTGCCCGATCCCCAGGTCGATCAGCGTCACCGCCGCCAGGACGATGAAGGGCAGCGCCCCCAGCGCGATCTGTGTTCGTGACCAGATAGCCGCTCCCCGACCACCTTCCCGGCGACTCTTGCCAGCGGCGCTGCCCCCGTACATCTGCCGCGCAGCGTCGAGCCACTGGTGACTGCCACCCTAGTGGGAAGAATGCCCTGGTTGGGACCCCGGTGGCCGGGCGTCAGCAGGCCATGCCCGATGCGTGCAGGCCACCCGGCGCCGGGCCGAGCCGGCCCTGGTCAGCCGTGCCAGATGGGCGTATTTTCCGATATGGAGGGGGATACTGGCATCGGCCGGATGGTCTCCGGCCCTGGGTGCGGCGGGCGGGACCGGCGCCAGCCGGTGGGAATCTCCCCACACGGCTTGTGACCTGTGTCAGGCCGGCCGGTGGGCGGAGAGGGACGCGATGGTAACGCCTGCGGCCATACCCCCGGGCTGGTACGCCGATCCGGCGGGCCGGCACCAGTACCGGTACTGGGAGGGTGCGGCCTGGACGGCGTCGGTGGCCGACGCCGGCGTCATGACGACCGACCCGCTGGGACCCGCGCCCCCGGTTCCCGCGTCCGCGGCCGCCCAGGTGCCCCCGCTGCCCGCCGCGCAGCTGTCCGGCGCCGGCACGGCGCCCGTCACCTTGCCAGGTGGACCCGTCCCGCCAGGGAGCCCCGCCATGCCGGGCGGACCCGCCATGCCGGGGGCACCCGCCATGCCAGGCGCCCCGGCCGCACCGCCGCCCGCACGGCGCAGGCGGGCCGGCCTGGTGATCGCCATCGCGGTCGTGGTGGTGCTCGGCCTCATCGGCGGGCTGCTGGTGCTGGCTCCATGGCGCCCCCCTCCGCTGCTGCGGCCGACCGGGCTCGTGGCCGGCCCGTCGACCACGAGTTCCATCACGTTCCACTGGGCTGGCCCGGCGACCGGCCCGCTGCCCGACCGGTACCTGATCATGCGCGACGGTGTGGTGATCGGCTCGGTCCGCGGCGCGGTCACCTCCTACCGCCGGGCGGGGCTCCCGCCCGCGACCGCCCTCCAGTACCGGGTGGTGGCCGAGCGAGGCGGTAAGCGCTCCAGGCAATCGGCCGTCCTGGTGGTGCGGACCGTGACCCCGCCCGTGTCAGCGGCCCGGCTGCAGGGACCGTGGACCATCCAGGTCAAGATCATCCGTGGTGGGTCGTCCCTGCATGGCGCCAAGCGGTGGACGGAGAACTGGACAGCGCGCCCCAAGTGCGCCGCCGGGCCCTGCGACGTGGTGCTCACCGGGATGATCAACGGGCACTCGTTCCGGGCCAGGCTGGCCCGCAGTGGCGCCGTCTACAAGGGGAAGACCACGGCCAACGTCTTCCCCTGCGGGACCGGCGCGAATTCGTTTCCCATCCACTCCGCGCTGAGGTTCCGGATCAAGGTCAGCGCGGCCAACGTGGGCAGCGGGGCGTGGGTGGCCAGTTCCTGGGCGGGCACCATGGGCGTGTCCTCCCCGTACACCTCCTCCGGCCTCTTCTACTGCAGCCAGTCCAGCCAGACGGCGTCACTCACGGGCAGCTGACCGGGGCCGGGAAGCCGGGCTGACGCGGCCGGCGGTCAGCCGGTGGGCAAGCCGATCAGGAGGCTGAACAGCACGCCGCAGATGGCGGCGGTCGTGGCCCAGGCTCGCCGGGGACGATAGTCCGGGCCCGTATCGTGAACCCGGTCCTGGCATGCGACGCCGGCTTACTGTACGGCGCAGCAGGTGCCCTTTAGCCACTCGTTCCCCTGGCGCTGCCATTTCCCTAACGGCCGCGGTAAATCCGGAAACCGGGCCGGGGAGTACAGCGCGGCTGTCGTGGGCGGCCCTGCGCGCGGGCCGCAAACACCGCTGCGGTGCCCGCCGCCGGCTCAGGCGTGCCAGGCCGCAGCGGAACTGGCATGATAGGGATAATGAGCACCTCGGGTTCCCGCCGTTTCCCTGTGACCGTCACCCATCTGCCGGTCATGCGCTGCCAGATCTGCCAGCGGACCGTCGCCTACCGGCCCGGCAAGGCCAGCGAAGTCCTGACTGAGCACTACCGCCGCGCCCATCCCGAAGCACTCCGCTTGCCGGCCCGGTAGCGCGGGTGATATCAGCGGCCACTGATTGTTGACGCGGACCGGCGAGGGTATGAACCGGGCCGGTCCATGAGTCACGGTTAGCCGGCAATTGCCACAGAATGGTGCTGAGGCGAACCCCCGCCACCCATGGGGGCGCGATCCTGGCTCACATCGGCACGGCACGGGATGCGGAGGGCGGGCGCGTGGCAGCGCTGAACACCGACCGGCTCCCGGTCCGGCTGGTCCCACTGGTTGGCCGCCAGCATGAGCTCCATGAGGTGGTGGACGCCCTCTCCCGGAGCCGGCTGATGAGCCTGACCGGCCCTGGGGGCACCGGGAAGACCCGCCTCGCCCTCGCCGCTACGGACGCCGCGCGGCCGCATTTCCCTGGCGGCGTCTGCTGGGTGGAACTCGCGCCGATCGGCGACCCCGCGATCGTCCCGCAGGCGGTCGCCGACGCGCTCGGGGTGCCGGAGATTCCCGGGCAGGACGCTACCGCGACCATCGCCGAGCAGGTGGGCGACCGGTACATGCTGATCGTCCTGGACAACTGCGAGCACGTGGCGGCCGCCGTGGCCGGCCTCGCCGACAGCCTGCTCGCGGCCTGCCCGGCGCTGTCCATCCTCACCACCAGCCGGGAACTTCTCGGTGTGGACGGGGAGCGCAGCTGGCCGGTCCCGCCGCTGTCGCTGCCCGGGGACGGCGTGATCCCGGCCGTGTCCGCCCTGGCCGGGTTCGACGTGGTCAGGTTCTTCGAGCAGCGCGCACAGCTGGTCCTGCCATCATTCCGGCTCGCCGACGACAACGCCGCCGCGGTCCTGCAGGTCTGCCGGCGGCTCGATGGCCTGCCGCTGGGGATCGAGCTGGCCGCGGCGCGGATGCGGGTGCTGTCGGTCGGCCAGCTCGCCGACCGCCTCGACGACCTGTTCACCGTGCTGGTCGGCGGCTCGCGGACGGCGCCTGCCCGGCATCAGGCACTGCGGGCGACCCTGGACTGGAGCCATGACCTGCTCGACGCCGACGAGCGGGCGGTGTTCCGGCGGCTCGCGGTCTTCGCCGGCGGGTTCACGCTGACGGCGGCCGGGCAGGTCGCGGCGGGCGACGGCATCCAGCCAGGACGGATGCTGGAACTGCTGACCCGGCTGGCCGACAAGTCCCTGCTGCGTGTGGACCACACCGGCATCGATGCCCGTTACCACCTGCTGGCCACCGTTCGCGACTACGCGCGGGAGCGGCTGGCCCAAGCCGCGGAGGACGCGCCCACCCGGCAAGCGCACCTGCGGTGCTTTGCCGACCTCGTGCAGCGGGCGGAGTCGCGGATCGAGTACCGGGAGGTGGTCCAGCCGGGCAGCCACGACGCGGGCAGCCTGAGCCTGGGTGGGGGCTTCGGCACCGGCCGCCTTGAACGGGCGCTGGACCGCCTGGACGCCGAGATGGCGAACCTCAGGGCGGCGCTGGAGTATGCCCGCGAGTCCGGTGACGCGGTCGCGGCGCTGCGGATCGCCGGGCCCCTGGGGCGGTATGCCTATCTGCGCGGCCACTACCACGAGGTGCGGCAGTGGATGGACGCGGCAGTCACCGCCGACCCGGATGCCCCCGCCGCGCTGCGGGCCAAGGCGCTGCTGGGCAGCGGCCGGCTGGCGCTGCTCCAGTGCGACTACGCGGCGGCCGTGCGCCGGCTCGAGGCGGCCCTGCGGCTGCACCGCGAGCTTGACGACTCCCAGGGCATCGGGAACACGCTGCAGGTGCTCGGCAGCGTGGCCCGTGAGCAGGGCCGCTACGCCCGCTCGATGGAGCTGCACGCCGAAAGCCTGCCCTCGCCGAGGCAGCCGGTGACCGCTGGGCGGTGGCGAGCGCGCACGGCTACCTCGGCTTCGCCTTGTGGCTGCAAGGTGACTTCGAGCAGGCCACCGTGCACTGCACGGCTGCCCTGGGCGCATCCCGTGAGCTGGGCGACGTGGAGGGGATCGCTGGTCCCTGCTCAGCCTGGGCGCCATCGCCCGGTATCAGTCAGAGCCGGAGCGGGCGGCGGCGCTGCTGGCCGAGAGCAGGTCGCTGGCCGAGGGGATCGGGTTCCGGGAAGGCATCGCGTGGGCGCTGGAACAGCTGGGGCTGCTGGCGGCCGACCGCGGTGACCCCGCGGCCGCCGGGCTCTTGCGGCAGAGCCTGGAGATCCACCGCGAGCTCCAGGACCGGTGGCGGACCAGCAGCGTGCTTGAGGACCTGGCGGCACTGGCGCTGGCCACGGACGCAGCCGGGCCGGCCGCCCGGCTGCTCGCCGCCGCGCAGGCCATGCGTGACGCGATCGGCACGGTGATCGCGCCGTGCGAGAGCGCGCAGCACACCCGGACGCTGGCCAGCGTGCGGGCCGCGCTCGGCGACGACGCGTTCGCGGCGGCCTGGCAGCAGGGATTGCTGGCCTCCATCGATGACCTGGAGGCGGAGCTGCCCATATCCGGGCCAGGCCCGGCGGCGGCAGCCGGGCCGGCGGCCCCGGCCCCCGGCACGGCTGCGCCCGAGCAGCCCACGCCGCCCGGGCGGGCGGCATCCCGGCGGCGGGCACCCGCTCCCGAAGCCGACCCGGCGCAGGCCGGGGCCGGCGTGGTCCCGGCCGGCGCTGTCCCGGCCGGCGGCCTGCTGCGGATCAGGGCGCTGGGCGAGGCGGCCGTCCACCGCGGTGACGTCCCGGTGACGGCGGCGGACTGGGGTTACGCCAAGCCGCGTGAGCTGCTGTTCCTGCTCGCCACGTCGCCGCCGATGACCCGGGAGCAGGTCGGCGCCGCTCTGTGGCCGGACCAGCCCGCCCAGCAGCTGGGCAACTCGCTGCACACCGCGCTGCGTGGACTGCGCCGGGCACTTGGCGATCCCGGCTGGGTGCTGTACTCCGACGGCCGTTATGCCTTCAACAGCGCGCGCGAGCACGACTGCGACGTGACCACCTTCGAGCAGGCACTGGCGACGGCGAGCCGGGCGCGCCCGGCGGCAGCGGCACTGCCTGACCTGCAGCGTGCCATCGCTGCCTACGGCGGCGACTTCCTGGCGGGCCTCGCCGCCGGCGAATGGGCGCAGGTCCGCCGGGACGAGCTCCGCCGCAGCTTCGAGTCCGCGCTGCTGGCGACGGGCCGGCTGCACGCCGCCGCCGGCCGCCATCAGCCGGCCGTGGCGGCCTTCCGGCGCGCGGTCGCGCACGAGCCGCTGAACGAGACGGCGCACCGGGAGCTGATGAACTCCTGGGCGCACCTCGGTGAGACGGCGCGTGCCGTCCGGCACTACGAGGAGCTGACCGAACTGCTGGCGCAGCGCGCCGCATGGCGGCGCCAAGGGCCCCAGCCTGACCGCTGCGGCGATCAACAACCACGGCGACGTGACCGGCTTCTACACCAACTCCAAGGGCGTCACCGTCGCCTTCCTGCGGCTGGCCGGCGGCAAGTTCAGCCAGATCGCCTACCCCGGGGCCGCGATGACCCAGGCGTTCGGGATCAACGACAAGGGCGAGGTCGTGGGTGCCTACACCGTCGGCACCGGCAACAAGGCCAAGTCGCACGGGTTCACCTGGCAGGCCG